>AYTS01000017.1 GCA_002009475.1 Candidatus Brocadia carolinensis
CAAGTGCAATTAATAGCAGGAGTAAAGGAACAAGTCAAGCGCTAAATAAGTCGTAAAGCATTGAAAAGTCATAAGTTGTGTGCGAAACAATTTATGACTTAAAAATATTTTTTTACAAACGTTTTTTTAACAAAGTAATGTTAAAATATGAATTTGTGAAGTGAAAAAATTTCACGATATACAGCCGGCGAATTTACTACGGAGAATATGCCATGAGAACAAGATTTTTAAATAAAGAGTTACTTATTATATTTTGTGTTTTATGCTTACTTCCTCAAATGATCTTTGCAGAAAGTTCTCCGTTTGCTGTAAAGGCGACTTCTTTAAAGAACCGCGTTCCGGCCGGAGATGTTATTCCTGTTGACATCTCTATTGTCATAGCCCCCAACCATCGTATTTATAAGGATCAAGTGAAAGTGGAGAGCGGAGAGCCTTCCCGATACACCGTAACTTCTACCGAACTTCCTGCGGGAAAGCTCAAATACGATCAATTCCTGGAGAAAGAGGTGGAAAATTATGAGGGACAAATAGAGATAAAGTCATTTGTTCAGGTGCTAAGGGATACACCAGCGGGACTTCACGATATAAAGCTTAAGGTGCGTTATCAGGGGTGTTCGGAAAAAATCTGTTTTCTGCCCAGGGTGGAGGAATTTCTTATACCGGTACAGATAGAATCTGCCGATGGGGGGGCGGCGACAGCAGCACAAACGGAAGACAAGACGTCTCAACAAGTCTCGAAATCTGAACCAATATTGAAGCCTGAGAAAAAGGCTGCGGCGGGTGGTTTTCAGGAGACCATCGAAAGTAAGGGAATTTTTGTAAGCCTGGTTATCATTTTTTTAGCCGGAGTAGGATTAAGCTTTACTCCCTGTGTTTACCCGATGATTCCAATTACCGTGGCGGTAATTGGCGGTCAGGCGGCTGGTGAACAGACTACAGCAAGAAAACCGCTGACGGCATTTTCCCTTTCGCTGATTTATGTCCTGGGCATATCCATCGTGTACTCCTCCATGGGTGTGGTTGCTGCTTCTACCGGAGCGTTGTTTGGCACGGCCTTGCAAAGCCCATGGGTTATTGGTTTTGTCGTGACAGTTTTTGTTGCGCTTGCTATGAGTATGTTTGGTGTATACTATCTGCGGGTACCATCCTTTATCTCTGACCGACTGGGGACAAAGTCGGGAAAGGGTTTTGCCGGGGTCTTTGTCATGGGGTTGGTTTCAGGGATCGTCGCCTCTCCGTGCATTGGTCCCGCACTTGCCAGTTTGTTGGTCTACATTGCCAGTACGGGGAACAAATTCCTGGGGTTTTGGATGCTCTTTGTTTTTGCCTGGGGATTGGGCGTGCTCCTGATTGTATTGGGAACCTTCTCCGGTGCTATAAAGGCACTCCCAAAATCAGGGGGCTGGATGGAGACGGTGGAGAGGATCTTTGGGCTCTTGTTGATTGGGGCAGCACTGTATTATGTAAGATTCATTATCTCTGAGAGCGCCTTTGTGATCATCTTAGGGATATTTTTGATTGTTACAGCCGTATTTTCAGGTGGATTTGACCGCCTGACGCATGAGAGCACGGTCTTTCAGCGTGCAAAGAGGGCTTTCGGGATTATCGCATTTATTTTTGGAGCATACTTCCTGGTGGGACATCTCTTGATTAAGGGATTTATTTTGCCGCCTTTTCAGACCACAACTGCTGTCTCGTCTATTGTAGCAAAGGAGAAAATCGATTGGGTGCTAAACGAGGAGGAAGGACTCAGTCAGGCTAAGGCTGAAGGTAAGATGGCGACAATTGATTTTTGGGCAGAGTGGTGTGCAGCTTGCATAGAACTTGAGAAGTATACGTATACCGACCCAGACGTTATCAGTGAATCAAGAAGATTTGTTAATATTAAGATTGACTGTACCAATGCCGATGACCCGAAGATTAAGCAGTTGTGGGATAAATATGGAATTGTGGGTTTACCTACCATAGTGTTTATCAATAAGGATGGGACGATAGCAAGGGATAAAACGATTGCTGGTTTTGTTAATGCCAAGGAATTTTTTCAAACTTTAAGAGGGTTGGAGTGATGATCAATGAAACAATGAAGATCATGCTGAGAAATGAGATGGGATGTAACCAGCTTTCTCAGGTGCTTGTTATAGACCATAATAACAGGTTTTTCCGTCGTAGTTAAGAATTGCAGATTTTCGTTAAAGGTTGTTTGGCTTTCTCCGAAAATAGAATGGCATTGTGCAGACTGTGTTTTTTGTCCTGTCATACGTCAACAAAAAACCTTTCGGATGAATTTCAACAACCTTTTTTCATTTTTGCTGGAAAAATTCTTGATTATTAGTTGGTATCGTTATATGATGTTGCCGTATAAAAATTTAAGCAAAACATCTCTTTTGCTGTTTTTGCTAAAAAGCGATGTAGGTGTTAAAAAGAAAGGGGAAAAAATAGATATATTTTAGAAAGGATATTTAGGAGCGAAAATTTTTCTAACACATTTACGTAACTATCTCCTCTTTATGCAAATTTTTCATTAAGATTTCCTTTTGTATTTCTATGGCAGCCACATTAATAAAAAAATTAATAATCGTTAACCCATATGAAATTAAAACATAGGCAAAGTTTATAAATTATTCATGACTAATGGTACAATTGTTGTAAAGATCAAGAACACATTATTTCTAGGGCAACACCCCTTGTTTAATACCATCAATTTTCTAGGCAGGCTGTAAAAATTTATTCATGAGTTGGATATTAATCCCATTTAAAATCATAGGAAGTTATACCCATAGATTTATCCGCGAATTAGGAAGAATGGCTTGCTTTATTGCCGTATCTTTGTTTTGGATGGTGTTTCCCCCATACCTGTTACAGAGAGTTATTAAGCAGGTTCATTTTATTGGCGTGAAAACCACTCCTGTCATTGTACTGACCGGTTCGTTTACGGGAATGGTGCTGGCATTGCAAACGTATTACGCTTTGGCAAAGTTTGGGGCTGAGTCAAGTTTGGGGCCTGTAGTAGCTTTGTCATTAATACGGGAGCTAGGTCCGGTCATTTCGGCGTTAATGGTTACCGGATGCGCAGGTTCGGCATTAACGGCTGAAATTGGCATCATGAGGATAACCGAACAAATTGATGCCCTTGATGCCATGGCTTTAAATCCCCACAAGTATTTGATTGTTCCTAATATAATCGCTGGAATCCTGTCGCTTCCCCTCCTCAATGCTATCTTTGTTGTCCTGGGTGTTTTTGGAGGATACGCTATAAGTGTTGGACTCATGGACTTGTCTAGCGGAACCTATTTTCAGGGCATCAGAGATTTTATTAAAACCAAGGATATTTTTGAGGGCTTATGCAAATCTTTAAGCTTTGGTTTTTTAATAACATGGATAAGCTGTTACAAGGGCTATTTTACGGGTTACGGTGCTGAAGGCGTGAGCAAGTCGACCATTCAATCGGTAGTGCTTTCCTCCGTTTTGATCCTGATATGGGATTATTTTATGACTTCTATAATGATACTTTAGTGATTAGCTATGATTAAGGTTGTAGATTTGTTTAAAAGTTTTAAAGATCATGAGGTGCTCAGCGGCGTCAATTTGACGATAGCCAGCGGATGTTCCACAGCGTTAATTGGAGGTAGTGGACAAGGAAAATCAATATTATTAAAGCATATTATTGGTCTTCTGAGGCCTGACAAGGGCAAGGTTTTGGTAGACAATCAGGATATCAGCAAGCTGAGAAGAAGGCCACGCAAACAATTAAAAGAACGATTTGGCATTGTTTTTCAGGGCGGTGCGCTTTTTGATTCACTTACCGTATTTGATAATGTCGCGTTTCCGCTCAGAGAAAAGACCAGGCTGAAAGAGCCGGTAATCAGAGATAAAGTACTTCATGAGTTATCACGGGTAGGCCTCTCGGGTGCGGAGAATAAATATCCGTCAGAAATAAGCGGTGGTATGAAGAAACGAGTGGCCCTGGCCCGATGTCTTATTATGAATCCAGAGATAGTCCTTTTTGATGAACCAACAGCCGGACTCGACCCCTTGATAGGGAAAGCTATCCATAGAATGATCTGGGAGTGCCAGAAGAGTTTCAAGTTTACTGCCCTTATTGTAACCCATGAGATTCCGGCAATTTTTTCTATTGTGGATAATATTGCTATGTTATACAACGGGAAAATTATTTTTACAGGGACTCCGGAAGAAATTAGGGCATCACAGGACCCTGTGGTTCATCAATTCATTCATGGAGAATTGGAAGGCCCTATTTCTCTAAAATAACATGTTTCAATATTCGAAAAGGTGACAAAATGAAGAAATTTGATGTGGAAATAGTCGTTGGTATATTTGTTTTTATTGGGGTGCTTTGTTTGGTTTTTATTTCGGTAAAACTGGGAAAGATTGACCTGCTCGGGGGGCATTATTACCCGGTAAAGGCTGTCTTTAGCACCGTCAAGGGACTTAAAAAGAATACCGAGGTAGAAATTGCAGGAGTCTCCGTGGGTAAAGTCGATAATATTAAACTCATTGATTATGAGGCAGTTGTTAGCTTAAGTATTCTGGATGATGTGAAACTCCAGGAAGATGCGATTGCCTCTATTCGAACCAAAGGGCTTCTGGGTGAAAAGTACGTGGAGATAACGCCTGGTGGATCAGACAGGCTATTGCAGCCTGGAGATTCCTTACACGAAACAGAACCACCCATTGATTTGGAAAAACTCATAGGAAATTTCGTCTTTGGAAAGGTAAAGGAATAAGGAAATGAACAAGAGAAAAGTGATATCTTCAATTTTTTATGGGATAGTTTTGTTGATAGGTATATCTCCTTCCCTGTGGGCTGCTGAAACCCCAGGTACCCTTGTTATGACAACAATAGACAGGGGTTTGGCGGTTCTGAAAGATCCTGCCCTGAAAGGAGCGGAAAAGGTACAAGCACGCAGACAACGATTGTGGGTGGAAATTTCTCCCATCTTTAATTTTGAAGAAATGTCCAAAAGAGCCCTTGGCCAGCACTGGAAAAAACGTTCTCCTGAAGAGAAAAAAGAATTTATAGGGCTCTTTACGAACATCCTGAAAGATGCCTATATAGGGAAAACCGACACTTACTCTGGCGAAAAGATTGTTTTTATCAAGGAGAAGCAAGATGAGAAAGATTATGCCAGTGTCCAGACCAAAATAATTACGAATACCGGAGCAGTCGTACTGGTGGAATATCGTATGCTCAGCAATGCAGGAAAGTGGCAGATTTATGATGTTGTCATTGAAGGGGTAAGTCTGGTCAATAATTACCGCAGTCAGTTTAACAATATACTCATGAAATCTCCCTATGAAGAGCTCGTTCAAAAGATAAAAGGAAAAGTCGGTAAAGATGAGATATAAATGAAGATAAGAATATCATGATACAACGTATTATCATACTATGAGAGGGTAAATGATGAAAAGATATGTAGGGGCAATGTTGTTTTTAGGTTTGGTGGTATTTTTTCCAGTGGCATCGTTATCCGCAGAAAATCTACCGATAGCTGCTTCTGATGAATCAGAAGGTAAGGTGTTGCCCGAAGGCAATGTTTCCGGTGAAGAGACCATAGGTAAAGATGATGACGAAGACCCATCTGAAGCGGATCAAATCGGGATGGAAGCAGAGGTCGCGCCGGTAAAAGACTCTCTTCAACCCTTTAATAGAGCCATGTTCTTCTTTAATGATAAGGCTTTTCATTATTTCTTTAAACCGATCTATAAAGGGTATAATTCTATGATACCTGTGCAAGCACGGGTAAGCGTTAAAAATTTTTACTCCAATATAAGGATGCCTGTCCGTTTTTTCAATTGTCTTTTCCAGGCAAATTTTAAGGGTGCCGGCACGGAAATGTTACGCTTTGTAATTAACAGTACCGTCGGGGTGGCAGGCTTTCTTGATCCTGCCAAATCAAAGTTTCATATCGAGAAACAAGATAGGGATTTTGGTCAGACCCTCGGCAAATACCGTATGAAATCCGGCACGTATATCGTATGGCCTTTTGTTGGGCCGTCAAATACCCGTGATACCATTGGATTTGTGGGTGACACCGTACTGGATCCCATAACATGGGTTTCCTATTTTTTTCTCAAACCTATTGAGAGTGTGGGGAATTATACTTATGAGTCTGTCAACGGCCTCTCTGTCGATACGGGCGATACGTATGAAAGTGTTACAAAACCTGCTATCGATCCCTATATTGCACTCCAGGATGCTTATTTGCAAAATCGTCTGAAAAAGATAAAAGAATAAGACGTTATTCGCATTCAACAGTTATCCAAGAATCGATGTATGGTATAACAATGTCTCTGAATGCACGTGGAGTCACAAATCAGAATTCGCTGAAAGATCGGTCTTGATTTTTTTACCAATTTTACTCTCTGTACCGTTTAAAAGTCTCTTGATGTTTGATTTATGGCGTGTAATAAGGAGAATAGAGATAAACACGGAAAACAATGTTAAAGGGAGCCCTTGCCCGAACGGATCCTTTTCAAGCACCAGGACGCATATTACCAATACTATGGAACTCAGGATAGAACCCAGCGATATGTAACGGGAAACTGTGACCGCCAACAACCATACAGCGACGGAAATCATAAGTGATACCGGAGCCAACCATAAAAATACCCCGCTGCCTGTAGCAACTGCCTTTCCTCCTTTAAAACCAAGAAAAACGGGGAATGCGTGACCACATATAACACTCACTCCACAAAATATCAAAGATAGGCTATGCTCATGGCCTGTAAAATAATGATCAAAGATGAATACCGGTATGAATCCTTTCAGCATGTCTAAGATGAATACCAAGATGCCATAGGGTTTGCCCAGAACTCTGGTAACGTTTGTTGCTCCCGGATTACCGCTCCCAACCTGTCGAATATCGATACCCTTTACCACCTTGACAATGAGAAATCCAAAGGGAATACTACCAATGAGATATGAAATGACCGGACCAAAAATATCTTGCACGAGCACGAGGCAAAACCCCTTTCTTGTTTTTATGGGATAATAGTAAAATAGCGCGATATGCGCCACCAGAACTTATGGATATCATGCCGTGTGTGGTGCTGGTGAATATATTTTTTCCAATCTTTATCAAGTGCAGCACCACTAAGCATATAAGATTTAAAGAAACGAATCTTATCTATGGTAGAAATTGAGCCTGTTTTTTGATTCAGGGAGGTGTCCGTTTTGCCGGATAACCACCGGAGCTTTTCTACAGACCGGTCAAGGCGCAGGAGGTTTTTCATGCGCCTATCGATAGAAAGCTTTTCTGTAACCACTGATTTGTCCAGATCGATGATATACGCACGGAACTCTCCGTTTCTGTCGTGTTTCACGAGGATATTTTTCAGATGTAAATCCGCATGGAATATACCAGCATCGTGCATATTCCTCAAAAGTCCTGCAAGCACATGGATTATAGGTTTCTTACATCTTTGTAGAGATCTCAGGGAAGATTCTGTTATAAACTGGATAAGGTCAACCGCATCAGGGATCTCCCTGGAAACAAAATCTGCCTTATAAAACGATCCCCATAATCGTCTCTTAATTATGGCAACTACTTCAGCAGACGGGACGTTTTTTTTTGAGCGCAATTTCATTGACGGCTATTTCGTTTACCGGTCTTTTCTCATTATAAAAGATACCGCCAAAAAGTTTGCCGAACAAGCCGCCATGCCGGTAGTTTCTGATAATAAGCCTTTCCCTGCTGTTTCCGGTGACAGGAATCGTCACATACGTTCCTCTTCCAAATTTTACCGTACCGGTTTCGTTCCTTTTGTCTTCAAAGGTTTTCGGATGAAACACCATATTGCATAGAAGTTCCTTATATTGATCTTTCACCAATAAAGTTGTGTTTCCTTCTTTCACCAGAGAAAAAGGGGATAATATCATGGATTTACGCGACATAAGCGTCTTATTCCTGAAAAACCGTTAAGTGCATAATTATATATCAGCACGGAAATGAATACAAACGCAAATTGAATTCTTATTGAAAACTAATTGTGCAGAACTTATAGTAATTTAGGCAAGTAGGGTGGATAAAACGAAGCGTATCCACCAAAATAAAATACCACGCAACAATACCTGCTATTGACAATCAGGGTTTTATTTGTATAATACGTACCTTAATTATTATAAAACGTAGTATCGAAGGCATACGTGATGAGGTAATATTTGAAAAAAGTCGCTACGATTTATCGTTGCGGCTTTTTTTTATTTTGGCAATCGTGCAGCGTTGGTTGCATAATACCCTGTAGTATATTCTAAGGAGCGTTATGACGCAATTAGTAAGAGATGATGTGCGGAATGTAGCAATTATTGCCCATGTTGACCACGGCAAGACCACCCTTGTTGACCAGTTGCTTAAACAAAGCGGGACATTCCGGTCGAATCAGCAGATTCAAAGTGTTGAAAGGATTATGGATTCTAACGACCTGGAGCGTGAGCGTGGCATCACAATCCTGGCGAAAAATACTGCTATCAACTACAAAGGAGTTAAAATCAATATTATTGATACGCCGGGACATGCTGATTTCGGCGGTGAGGTGGAGCGCGTCCTCAAGATGGCCGATGGAGTGTTATTGCTGGTTGATGCGGCGGAAGGGACGATGCCTCAGACACGGTTTGTGCTCCGCAAGGCGCTGAGTTATAATCTCAGACCGCTCGTGGTTATTAATAAAATTGACCGGCCTGATGCCCGCTGTGAAGAGGTGTTGAATGAGGTCTTTGATCTCTTTGTTGAACTCAATGCAACGGATGAGCAATTAGACTTTACGGTGATTTATGCAAGTGGCAGGGAGGGGTACGCGAAACTGGCTCTGGAGGACAAAAACGAAGATATTGTCCCGCTGCTTGATACCATCTTGCATTATATTCCAAAGCCAAGCGGCGACCCGAATGCGCTGTTGCAATTACAGGTAACGTCACTGGATTATAATGATTACGTAGGCCGTATTGGGATCGGCAGGGTATTCATGGGCAGCATACATGCAGGGCAGCAGGTTGTGCGGATTGACAAGGACAACCGGCAAACAACGCACAGGGTGACAGAGTTATTCACTTTTACCGGGCTGGGGCGGCAGACGATAAAATCGGCTCAGGCGGGGGATATTGTTGCTTTGACCGGAATTGAGAATATTGACATTAGTGATACGATTGCATCAGTTGACAATCCACAGGCGATGCCAAAAATCAGCATTGATGAACCCACGCTTTCCATGATATTTTCCGTAAATAATTCCCCTTTCTGCGGTCAGGACGGTAAATATGTTACGAGCCGGAATCTGAGGGAACGGCTATACCGGGAACTCCGGTCAAATGTGGCCCTTAGGGTGGATGATACGGAGACACCGGATGCCTTTCGTATATCGGGAAGGGGCCTCTTGCATCTGTCCGTGCTGATTGAAAACATGCGTCGTGAGGGCTATGAGATGCAGGTCTCCAAACCGAAGGTGATTTTCAAACAATTGAAGGGAGAAAAGGCTGAGCCGGTGGAATATGTGGTGATTGACGTACCCAAAGAATATGAGGGGCAGGTAATTTCCATGATGGGCGCACGAAAAGGGGAAATGCTGAGCATGGAGACGGATAAGGACATTACTCACTTTGAATTTAAAGTACCTTCCCGCGGTTTGATTGGTCTCAGGAACCGCCTCCTGAGCTCTACCCGTGGAGAAGCGGTGATGTACCACAATTTTTACGACTACGAACTGTACAAGGGCGATATCGCTCATCGTATCCAGGGAGTGTTAATTTCTATGGCGAATGGTGAAGCGACCGCGTATGCCCTGGATGGGCTGCAGGACCGGGGTATTATGTTTATAAAACCGGGAGACCGGGTGTATGAAGGAATGGTTGTGGGCGAGCACTGCGAACAAAATGATATTACGGTGAATATCATCAGGCAAAGAAGGCCACGAATATCCGGTGTGCAACGGCAGAAAAGGGGATCAAGCTTCCGCCACCACGTGAGTTTTCACTGGAAATGGCCCTTGAGTACATTGAGGATGATGAGTTAGTGGAGATTACCCCAAAGACCTTCCGGTTGAGAAAGAAGTTGCTTACCGAGAATGATCGAAGGGTTACCCGCAGGCAACAAAGCCTGGAGTCTGTAGAGACGCCTGCAGAAAAGGCATAACACCGTAGTTCGATAGATCAGAGGAGTAACAAAAAAGCAGGCTCAGAGGCCTGCTTTTTTGTTTGTATCGGTGGAGGAAATATTCTATTTGTTGACGGCACTTTTGAAATCCTGACCGGCAGTAAATTTTATTGCCTTGCTGGCTTTGATATTTATCACAGCGCCTGTCTGCGGATTACGGCCTTTCCGCGCCTTTCTGGTTCTTACCGAGAAAGTACCAAAGCCAATGAGGCGTACTTCCTTGCTCTTCTTGACGCCAGTCTTTATGCCGTTTAAAACGGCATTTACCGCTGCTTCTCCGCAAGCCTTCGACACCTCACACTCCTTTGCCACAATATTAACCAATTCCTGCTTATTCATCAAACAACCTCCTTTCAAAAAGTGATTAAATAAAAGGCGTTAAATTCGGGGTTAGAATACCTTAAATAAACTCCTGAATCAAGTATTTTCTGGAAATTTTTGAAATATTATTTGCGGTTGGAATTTTTAAGGCGTCCAATAATCGTCAAAAATCTCTGCGTCAGCCACGTGCCTCTTACCGTTAAAACATTTCGTGAGATAAAATTTATTCTTATTTAATCAAGTAAGCAAGGCTTCGTCATGTTGCAGAAATAGTCTGAAAATAGTTGAATCTTCAAGGAAAATGAGACTATGTGCTGTTTCCAGGGATGGTCACTTTTTCGATGATGAAGAATATATCACATGAAGCAAAAGGGCTCATACTGATAAAAGACCATGAATGTTAATCTCCGTTGTCTCTCCTTCAGCAGCCACAATTATGATACTTGCATTCCTCTATGGTATGTGCTAAACTCCCATACATTTGTGGAGATTTTTACTGATTGGCTATGCGACAAATTGATCGTCATCCTGAAAGCAGGAGCAATTTTTGAATTGTTACTTCATAGCGCAGCACAGCCGCAACCAATTCTCCGTTGTGAAAGCGGGAGATTGCTTCGGAAAAGACCCTCGCAATGACATAGGCTATGCCTTTGATGACATTGGTGCGCTGTCATTGCGAGCGAAGCGAAGCAATCGTTCTCTCATAAACAATCTGTACCTCTCCCCTCTATCGGTAGGACAAACGTCCCCGCTTGTCATGATGATGTCAACCGGGGGGGCGGTTGACCTACCTCAGGGATTTTGGGTGTATTAAAAAACTTACAAAAAGAGAATCTTTTACATAGTAATAGTATATTCTGTATAGACAAAGCTTTTGTGCAAGGCCTTAGCTTAGGATTTGAAAAATAGCGATGGATATTGACGTTATAAAACAGTTATTAGAAAATTATAAGGCCGGCGGAGCATCAATACAGGATGTCTTGGGAAAGATCAGGGAACTGCCGTATAAGGACATTGGTTTTGCAAAGGTGGATAGCCATCGTAAAATTCGCTGCGGTTTCCCGGAGGTCATATTTTGCCTGGGTAAAACACCTGAGCAGGTGGTAAAGATCGTAGAACATATCGTTGATGGTGAAAATGATATGCTTGCGACCCGCGCAACGAAAGAAATCTACCAGGCTGTTTCCCATAAATTTCCGGAGGCCCTTTATCATGAACAGGCCAGGACAATCACCATACGAAAAACCCGCAGAAAACCTCAGAAAGGACTCATCCTGATTATAACAGCGGGCACCTCCGATATCCCTGTTGCCGAGGAGGCTCGGGTAACCGCGGAGATTATGGGTAATAAGGTGCAGGTGTTGTATGATGTCGGGGTCGCAGGTATCCATCGGTTAATGAAGAGTCACGGAGAATTACTCAAGGCCAATGTAATCATTGTCGTGGCAGGCATGGAAGGCGCTCTGGCAAGCGTCGTAGGGGGTTTGGTGGATTGCCCTGTCATTGGCGTGCCAACCAGTATTGGTTATGGCGCAAGTTTTTATGGAGTTGCGCCTCTTTTGTCCATGCTGAACAGTTGTGCCTCCGGTGTTTCGGTTGTAAATATTGACAACGGCTTTGGAGCGGCTTATGTCGCATCATTGATCAATCGAACGAAGAAGTAATGGTGACTTATGTACGAAGTAAAGGCGTTGCCGAAGATTCCACCCCGGAAACCTGATACACATAAAGGGGACTACGGAAGAATATTGGTGCTGGCTGGTTCCTGTGGGATGACGGGTGCTGCGTGTCTTTGCAGTAAGGCCGCACTGCGTGCCGGGGCAGGACTGGTAACGCTGGGCATCCCGGAGAGTCTGCAGGGAATTGTAGCATCCAAACTGACCTGTGTTATGACACATCCTTTGCCAGAAACGCACCTGAAGACCCTGTCTGAGTTGGGGCGCCAGGACATCCTCGATTTTTCAAAGCGGTTTGACCTTGTTGCTATCGGTCCCGGCCTGTCACAATACCTGGAGACGAGGAGATTGGTCTTGTGGCTGTTGCAATCTTTGGATTGTCCCATCGTATTGGATGCAGATGGTATTCATGCGCTTGCGGATAATATCGATGTGTTGCATCAGATAAAAAAACAGATTGTCCTTACACCTCATCCCGGTGAAATGGCGCACCTTATGGGAGTATCTTCAACTCAGGAGATTCAATCGAAACGGTTCGAAGTGTCCCGGACATTTATACGGGGAAGGAAGAATGTAACCCTGGTGCTGAAAGGACACCAGACCCTCGTCGTCAATGAAGAGCAGTTTTATGTAAATAAGACGGGAAATCCCGGGATGCTACCGCCGGTGCCGGGGATGTCCTGACCGGCATGATTGCCGCCTTTGCAGGGCAAAATTATTCGCCCTTTGAAGCCGCTCAGTTGGGTGTCTATTTGCATGGTACGGCGGGTGATCTTGCGGTACAGGAGACGGGTGAAATTTCTCTGATTGCTACAGACATTCTGGATAAATTGCCAAAGGCTCTTATGTCTTACCAGGAATGTATGGATGTATGAAAAGATTATGCATGGCATAGGAAATGTAATAAATAAAGGTGCCCGCACGGGCAAGATTCTTTTTGTTTTTACGATAGCAACACTCATATGGGCTTCTACGTCTTTGCATGCAGGGAATTCTGTTTTTTATATTCCTCAAGGCACGGTTGAAGAGGTGTTGAAAGAGGGAATTGCATATGCACAAAAGAGTATACATATCTGTATCTATAATTTCGCTGCCCCGGATATCGAAAAAGAATTAGTTGCAGCACGAGGCAGAGGTGTCCGTGTGCGTTTGGTAATTTTAGAGCACAGTCCTGGCAAGGAAAGAGGTATTATGGCAGAAACCTTGATCCGGAGCGGGTTTGATATTCGGGTGTACAGTTCTCCAACCGGCAACGAGCAGGTACAGGATTTTATTCTACTGGACGACAGGATCTTGGTAACCGGAGTGTACAATTGGCTTGCCTATCAGAACAGAAACATTGGTAACGAAGTCCTGGTTTCTTATGACCAGGAGAGAATCGGCATTTACAAGAATACCTTTTGCACCCTGTTTGCAGAGGGAGAGCCTGCGTCTCTTGAAGACCATCGAATGAGGCTCAGTGCAACAAAGAATTCTTTGGCATCAGCAACCCTTCCATCTGAAGAAATAACAGCGCTTCCTAACGAAAGCTTGCATAAGGGAACCATGGCCGAGATTGCTGAAAAATCGCCGGAAACCGCACCACCCGTGTCATTAAACGACTTGCTTGATAGTTCATTTGAAGATGTGGACAGGCAATTCGGGAAGCAAAGCACGCTGTCGCGTGCTGAAAAAAACAAATTGTGGAAGAGCTACCAGGGTAAATACGTCCGCTGGCAAGGGATCGTCTTGTATAAAGGGATGGGGCGGGTAGACTGGAATCGCATTGGGGTGGGCCGTCAGCAGGGCAAGAAGGCTGAAGTAGAAATCTTGTTTGACTGGAAGATGTTTGAGAAGGTAATGGATGTACGCATTGGCAGTACGATTACCTATAGCGGCAAATTGGTATCACGTTCAGTGCTTGATGCACCGTATCGTCTGGATGACGGAAATATAGAATAGTATTGGAGAACAGAGGTATGAAGAAAATTATGGCAATTGTGAGAGAAGATCGTTTTACCATGGTGAAGGATGCCTTGTTGGATATAGGATATCCGGGTATGACCGTAACTGAAGTGAAGGGACACGGCAATCAAAAGGGCATTACCGAGCAGTGGCGGGGAAGAACTTACAAAACAGACCTCTTGAAAAAGATACAGATAGAAATGGTGGTTGCTGATAAGGACGTTGAAAATATCGTGCAATGTATTCTAAAAGAGGCCAAAACGGGAAGTATTGGAGACGGGAAGATTTTTATCTCCTCGATTGACAATGTGGTGCGTATTCGCACTGCAGAGCGAGGAGAAGCGGCTATCTAAGCGGCGTTTCATTCGTATTGCCATTTGTAGCCGCAGACTTTAGCCTGGGTAAGGGCATTAGGCATTTGGCGATTTCCCCCCTGTTTCCCCCCGTAAACGGGGGGATTGTGGGAGGATGATTAGACTGCCTTTGTCAGCCACTTTAAATCTCCCCTCATTGTAAGGCGACCAGACTGGTCGCCCTACATAGGCCGGGGTGTGCTCCATCTTTTTAGAGAGGAAAACCGGTTTGAAATTCCTAAACACAAACATATGACATACTGTTCTATCTGTCATTGCGGGCAAAGCGAAGCAATCCCACGAGAGAGATTGCTTTGGGCTAACGCCCTTCGCAATGGACATCTTTCCTTGTGCGTTTTCTATAGTATAATCCTGATGTTAAAGTTCTTATACCGTAGAGAGGTTGTCCGCGACAATGAATATTCGATTGAGAGATGACGCAAATATTTTAGTTATCGGCGGTGGTCCGGCGGGCAGTTTTTTTTACTCATTTTGCCTTAACACTTGCAAAGAAACAAGGTCGCCGGATTCACGTAACCATTCTTGACGGCAGAAATTTTATTCAAAAAGGCCCCGTTGGATGCAATATGTGCGCCGGGGTTCTGTCTGAAACCCTCCTTCATAAAATGGAAAGTCAGGGGATCATCCTCCCCAGGACGCGTGTTCAACAAGAAATAAGCGGCTATTACTTTCAGACACAAGAACGTGGCGTTCAACTTCACCACCCCATACCAGGACATAAACCAAAAATAATAACCGTCTTTCGCGGAAACGGTCCCCGATTCTCTGAATTAACCACCAATATCAGTTTTGACGATTTCTTACTGCATCACGTTGCAGCCCAGGGGGTAAAAGTTATTTCGGCTGTTGTTGAAGAGATAGAACTCCCCAAACATCCGCAGGATTTTGTAAATATCGTATACAAAGAAGCGGATGTAAGAAAAAAGATGTCTGTTGATCTTGTTGTAGGCGCATTCGGCCTGAATACAGCCCTCATAAAAAGGATTGTAGGCAAGGAATTCGGCTATCGGGAACCGGAATCGGTGCGGACGTGCAATGCGGAAATCCATTTGGGGAAGTCCTTTATTCAGGAACGTTTCCACAACTCAATTTACGTATTCGCATTAGGCATTAAGCCCATCAAATTTGCCGCCGTTATACCAAAAGTGGACTATGTTACGATATCTCTTGTCGGAAAGGATGACATAACGAAGGCCCACCTGGTTGAATTCATGAGGCATCCCAAAGTAATTGAACTCTTCCCTGAAGGATGGTCACTGCCCCGGGATCTCTGTATTTGTTTTCCCAAAATATCGGTTACTCATGCTGACCATCCTTATGCGAACAGGTTTGTCATTATCGGGGATGCAAGCATTTCCCGTACCTATAAAAATGGTATTGAATCTGCCTTTGATACGGCACAATTAGCTGCGCGTACCGCCTTCGAAAAAGGCATTTCTGAATCAGATTTTAAGGTGGGATATTACCATGCCGCCTTAAAACTGCTGGCACAGGATAACTTCTTTGGCAATCTCTTGTTCCGTATCCATGAATTCACCACGTCCAAAAAAACACCTGGTAAACGTACAAATTGATCTGTTAGAAAAACAACAGACTGCATGGGAATCCGTCCAGATTAATAATATCCTCTGGAATATGGTTACCGGCAATGCAAGTTACAAAGAAATTTTTTTCAAGGTTATCAATATTCGTCTGCACATTGCCATGTTCCCTCATATACTTTCCGCTGCCTTGAAACAGGGATATGATTCTGCTAAGGGTCTGGCGTTCCTGGGGCGTCCGAAAAAACTAACGTATCTGCAGGAATTAGGACTGGGACCCCTGAACCATGGTAGCACCGTTGTCATCATTGGCGGAGGGCCTGCAGGCGCCAGTTGTGCGATTGCCCTCAAGAATCTTGCGAAAAAACGAAATATTACCCTGGAAGTTATTGTTTACGAATACAAAGACTTTGAAGGTGGCATTGATCATAATGAATGTGCGGGCGTGCTTTCACAACCTATTGAGCAGATTATTCAGGAGAAACTGGGCATTCCCTTCCCCTGGCATCTCGTGAAAAGAGACGTGCCTGGCTACTATCTCCACACCAAGGGTCATGTCATCAAACTTGATGGAGAAGGAGAACTCTCATACGCCCTCCGCAGGGTTCAGTTCGATGCCTATCTCCTGCAAAAGGCAAAAGAGGCCGGTGCAACGATTATCAGAAGCAAGGTTACCGATGTAGAAATTGATAAAAATAAGGTTACGGTATATAGTGAGACAAGGCATGTCCGGGCCGACGTCGTCGTGGGTGCGTTTGGCCTTGAGGAAGGAACTCACAGGATCTTTGAAAGGGAGACCCGTTATAAGTCCCCGAAGTTTTTATTAACCATCCTGACCAAGTTCCACCCCAAAGGGAAACAGCACAACCTGGAGACTACCGATGGGTACATCCATGCCTTCTTACCTTCGATAAAAGGAATAGAATTTGGCGCAATCACCCCGAAGGCAGATCACTTTACTATGAATATCGCCGGGGCAAAAATTTCGTCAAGGTCTATGGATGAGTTTCTGCGCCTATCCGATGTTCTGGAAGTACTTCCAAAAACCTTCAGGGAATCCCGGGAGAGGCTTGACTATCATCGCGGTTGCTTTCCCATAAAACCTGCCAGGCATCTCTACGGTGACCGGTATGTCACTATCGGTGATGCGGCGGGTCTTATTCGTCCTTTCAAGGGAAAAGGAGTTAATTCCGCAAGTTTAATGGGCATCAGGGCGGCAGAAGTCATGATGGACGTGGGGATATCCAGGCAGGCATTTCGGGCCTACGTGAATAGTTTTCGTGAGATCATAAAAGACCTTCCCTATGCGCATACCGTGCGAAGACTGGTAATTTGGGGCGCTCACTATGGTTTTCTCACACCCATCATACAAATCGCGAATGACCATCCGGCATTGAAAAAGGCGTTATTCGACAGCGTGTCAGGAAAAAAGGCGTATCGCGAGATCGTATTCGATACGATGAGCATATCAGTGATGTTCAAAATATTTGCGGCTCTGCGTGGTTGGTTGGTAAAATGCACGCGATCGTTTTTTGGGAAGATGTTTTTTTGGAAATAGTCAGCCAACGAATACGAAAAAAACTTGCAATCTTCTTTGTATTTGTTAAGCTATGCGCGCAAGGGAGAAAAGGAAACTCTTATTATCAGCGTTACGTGGCCGGGCTCACCGATAGAGGAAAGGGATTGTCTGGAAAACGTGTTTACCCAGGAAGAGATGCTATGACAGCGAAGAGTGGCGAGCCAGTCGATCTTAATGCGTTAGAAAACAAGTTTCGTCAATGGAAAGCTCAGCATAAAACACCGGGTACCGTTGTTGATGCCCATCGGGAAGTCATACTGGACCGGGTGGCCCAATCAATGACATTCGAGGGCGAACCGATTACCGTGTCCCGTCTTAAAACTTTGTTAGAGCGATTAGGCCAATGAGTGAAGAAACCGTACCGTCAGGATCAACCAGGTCGTTTGATTCAACGGAGGGGGCGCTTACCTATCCTGAAGTATCAGAAAAGCTCGCCGTCTCGCTTGCCCGGATACTCGCGCAGCTTTTGCAAACCCCACCCCACGAGATTATCATCACATCCGATTGGTTGTGCCAGAAACACCGGGAACTTGCCGGGCACCTCTTTCCTGAATGGGCCGGCCGGTTTCGTACAACGGACGTGAGAGTCGGAACGCTTGAGCCGCCGCCGTATTACAAAGTACCGCTTTTTGTGCAGTCTTTCTGCGACGATTTAGCCGAGCAGTTGCGGCATGTGGGCGACGACAATCTGGCCGGGGTAGCTGCATTTCTCGCCTGGGTGGACTGGAGATTTCAGTGGATTCATCCCTTCAAAGATTTCAACGGCCGCATTGGCCGCTTAGCGTTGGCCGCACTTCTTTACAAGCTTGCACTGCCCCCTGTAGAAACCGCTCCTACCGATCCGGAGGGTCGCCGTGAATATCTCGAAGCCCTGCGTGCCGGTGATGCAGGAAATCTTGATCCACTGCAAAATCTATGGATCCGGCGGCTCGGAGAGGCAATCTGACAAAAGCCGTTTATCCGGGAAAACAGAGGGAAGGGGGGCTGCTTTTCAGGTTGTGCAGGGATGAAATTATTCCGTCGAATGCTTACCCTGACGCAGCGAAGCAGCAGCCAATGCTCCGTTATGAAAGCGGGGGATTGCTTCGGAAAAGACCCTCGCAATGACACAGACGGTGCCTTTGATGACATATGGTACGTTGTCATTGCGGGCACATTCGCGTTGCTCAGGGTAAACTCCGCGAAACAATCTTTTTCTCATAAACAATTTATGCCTTCTGATAATCAGTTTTCCCCGTGTTCAATATGGCCGAAAAAGATGGAAAAAGCTTGCAATCTTCTTTGTTTTTGTTAAGCTATTCGCAAAATGGAGAAAAGGATT
This sequence comes from Candidatus Brocadia carolinensis, assembly GCA_002009475.1. Classification (GTDB taxonomy): domain Bacteria; phylum Planctomycetota; class Brocadiia; order Brocadiales; family Brocadiaceae; genus Brocadia; species Brocadia carolinensis. The sequence goes on from AYTS01000017.1 coordinate 18,923, forward strand.
TCCTACTATCAATTGTCTTTTACCGAGGAATCGTTATGAGAAAACTCTATCTGTGGGCATTGTTTCTTATGGCGTCAAGCATCATGTTCGCAGGTTGCGCGCAACTTGCATCTCTGAAAAAACCGCTGGGACCAATGGAAACTTTCATTCCCAAAGATTTAGTTGCAGAATCTCAGGATGTGCAGTATGTACCAAAAATTGAAAGCTTTGTCGTTATTTTAGATGCCTCTGCATCGATGCAGGATGCATATGACGGTGTCGTTAATAAGGGGCATTCCAAATTTGCCGTAGCGAAAGATATGGTAATGAGAATGAATAGCACCCTGCCTGAAATCGATATAAACAGCGCACTGGTAACCTTTGGGCACGGATTTTTTAAACCCCTGGACAAGACATATGTTGTCTATGACCTTACGAAACACTCACGGGGACTCCTGGAGAATGCATTAAACGGGATAACAGCTCCTGCGGGATGCAGTCCGGCTGGCTATGCCATTAAAGACGCAAAGAACCTGCTGTTGACGTCAGGCGGTCAAAATGCCGTAATACTTGTCTGTGACGGTGAACAGTTGCTCGGAAGCCCCTTGTCCAGGGCACAGGAATTAAAAGAAATGTATGGAGACAGGGTATGCCTGTACACCATTTTTGTGGGAAATACGGTTGAGGGAAAAAGAGAACTCCGGGAGATTGCGAGAGAAGCACAATGTGGTTTTTCAGTAACTGCCGATGAGATTGCATCCAGTGAAAACATGGCCGACTTTGTAAAAAAGGTGTTTTTGACCGAGGTACCAAAGCAAGCTCAGTCTAGTGACATTGACAGTGATGGTGATGGCGTTTACGACAAAGACGACGAATGTCCTGATACCCCGAAAGGGGCCATGGTTGATGCCAGAGGGTGCTGGGTGGTCAAAGGAGTGACGTTTGATTATAAGAAATGGGATATTAAAGAAGAGTTTAACTCAAATTTAAGCAATGTTGTGGAAATTTTGCAAAATAACCCGGATATGAAGATACGAATAGAGGGGCATACCGACAATATCGGTTCCATGGATTATAACATAGATCTTTCCCAAAAAAGGGCCCGGGCGGTAAAGAATTATCTGGTGGGAAAAGGCATTCAGGAATCACGCATCACCACCGCGGGTTTTGGGTTTAAGCACCCTATTGCTCCGAATGACACCGAAGCAGGTCGTGCGCTGAACAGAAGGGCTGAAATTGTTCCCATAAAATAGAAGCAAAGCAGTTCCGTACGATCTTCCAAAGATAATTTTGACCTTTCCTGCTCAAGGCATGCAGGGACGACCCATGAACCCTGTCAGGGTTTTCAACTCTGACAGGGTTGATTCACGAACTTAGGATACATGAATGAGGCGGGGATCTGCTCGCGCCGTCGTGTAGACATCACCTCCGATACGGGAACGGGACGGGAGAAGGGGGATATTGCTGACGGCCAGGCATTTGTGCTCAAGCGATTCACGATTTGTGATTTATATGTCTGATACCGGGTCGCCATGATCTAACGGGGTGGTGAGACAAGCTATACTGTCCGTTTTTTTGCAGTACGGCGGTAATGCCTTGTGCTTGCGTGGTCACCGTGGCTTGTCTATCCAAAGAGTAACATGAATATTTCGTAAACAATGTCGTGCAAGTGCAATACGGACAAACGGAGTTTGCCCGTGCCACCTTGTCGCCCATTGGAAATTCATCTTTTATGAACATCTTGAGTAGCTTATATAAAAGGAATCTTTCCACCGTGGCTTACCCGGCTGCAGGGTCTATACGTCTGCTTGTAGATACAAATTTACCCCATCCATTAAGAACCTCCCTGAAAAATGACCCGTTGACATCATTTTGGGGTGAGGTTCTAAATTTCGTGCGTATAAGATCTTTGTTGATAATAGCTTATAAAGTGAAGAGTCTGAAAGGACATTCCTACTGGTAGGAACTGAAACCGGCAATCGTCAGTCGCCAGCCGCCTTACCCAGTCTGAAAGGACATTCCTACTGGTAGGAACTGAAACAGAGGCGATAAGACTACCGATCTTTTCCTCGGTCTGAAAGGACATTCCTACTGGTAGGAACTGAAATGTGGTGAGAATCACAGCCTTCCCGTATTCGATATTCGTTGTTCTACCTTCGATATGCCATGTTCATGCGGCGGTTCAATTTCCCAATCATTTCACGGTAGCGGTAGGGTGGATTAAGCGAAGCGAATCCACCTTTTCTGGAAAGAGCCTGGTGGATTCGGCGTAAAAAGCAACGCCTTAATCCACCCTACTGATTTGAAACTTACACAAAGACACCGAGTCACAAAGAAATACATAAAAAATTGAATAATGAATATCGAACAAGGAATAATGAATGTCGAAGGATAAGAAAACCTCGTAATTCAAGGTTTAGGAATTTCAATTACCCCCCATAGCCGGGTAGGGTAGGCATCGCCTACCATTTTTTCGGACACATGTTGGGTAATTTTTGCGGATATGGGATGAATGAAATGGATGAAACGATGTCTTGTATCATGTTTGTGGGTTTGATGTGGCAGGCGATGCCATGCCCTACATGAACAACGTGTAGCCGCACGGCTTTAGCTTGAGTGCTTTTCAACAAATACACACTTTTGCAATTGTTGGCCGCCATGTTCGTTCATGTGTTAAAACACACCCTAAAGGGATGCGGCTACTTTCAAGCGGGTAGAGTAGATTAATGCGTGTGTTTTTTCACGCCGACTTGTTCGACAGAGACCACGGCGTGAGCCCGGTCGAACGCTCACGACTAAGTCCACCTTCACAATACCCTTCCCTCAATTTTTTCTAGTTAGCGGTATAAGGGTGGATTAAGCGAAGCGAATCCACCTTTTCTGGAAAGAGCCTGGTGGATTCGGCGTAAAAACCAACGCCTTAATCCACCCTACTGATTTGAAACTTACACAAAGACCCCGAGTCACAAAGAAATACAAAAAAAAATTGAATAATGAATATCGAACAAGGAATAATGAATGTCGAAGGATTAGAAAATCTCGTAATTCAAGGTTTAGGAATTTCAATTACCCCCCATAGTCCCCCCGTAAACGGGGGGGAAACAGGGGGGGAAGTTACCGAATGCCTGATTTAATATTCATGAGACGGTTCAATTTCTCAATCATTTCATATTAATGCTTACGGAGAGTTCCCTCCCAAAAACATGGTCTGAAAGGACATTCCTCATAATCAAATTGAAGATGGGTCTTCAGCATGGATCCCAAAATAGAATGGTCACCCACTGCCAGGTCAAACCTTCGGGACATCATTCTTTTCTTCGCGGAAAATAACCCTCTTGTTGCAAATCAATTCTGAAACACAATGCGAAACTACCTGGCACAGCAAAGTCGCACCCAATTCCTCGTCCTCCCCCTTATTCCCCCTCCCGGAGGGGGACAAACAACTGTCCCCCGCTGGTGGGGGTGAAGGGGGTGGACTTCAGCCGGGAAAATGTGTGCCGTTAAATGGCTGAATGCCTGATTCAATGGTAAGGAGTTTAATCACTACCCCCCATAATCCCCCCGTAAACGGGGGGAAACAGAGGGGGCGTAGCCGAAGGTCTGAATCCAGGTAATAGGAATTTCAACACTTGTATTATGGCAACCATGCAACACACTGAATCTCCCTTTATTAAGGGGGCATGAGGAAATCCTCCTTAATAAAGAGGGCGAGGGGGGTTGTGTTTCACTGATATTGCCATGCATCTAAAAATCATTGCCAAAGGCAGCCTAATTTCAGTGTATAGGAATTTCAATCACCACAACAGTCCCCCCTCCGTTTACGGGGGGGACTCAGGGGGGGAAAGTCGCCGCATGCCTGATTCAATGGTAAGGAGTTTAATCACTACCCCCCATAATCCCCCCGTAAACGGGGGGAAACAGAGGGAGAGGGGGGCTGAGAAGGCGTTCTGGACAAGTCGAAAAATCAGATCAAATTTTCTCTGTACAAAGATGCTGGTGATTTGTTACCTTACTACCTTGTTCTCGTTGCGGCAGGGTAGCAAACCGATGAATTCTCCCGCAGTGTGAGGAAGAAAGATACCTATGAATCCTGCATATCCACATCCATTTTCAGACCTGCGCTGGCATCGCCTGCCGGCGACCGTAGTGAACGTCCGCTCACTGCCGGCGATGTGCGCCCATCCCTTTTCCGTGTTCCAGGCAATTGTCAAAGGGGTCTCGTTGCTTCCTTCTCTACAATCTGCTGCCGCATCAACACACAATCCTGAAACACCGGTGATACCGGACACTCCTTTGCTGATGGGGAGGGAATCTAATAGCCTGCCAACGGATGTTCTCCATGTCTCCGATGAAAAGGCGATAGGGGGAGGGGATACAGAACGAAGTGAGGCAGCCGGTGAGACATTACAAGACGCCCGGCTAGCTGCTGGAAAGAGCTATGAACCGCTGATTATTTTCCATGCCAGGGGCAGGAAACACAGTTTTAAGATGCGTGCGTATGACCGGATTTCCCTGGAAATCTATTTCTTTAGAAAAGGCATTGAGTACGTCAGGCAGTGGCGGAATGCCTTTCAGACGTATCTGTCTGACCCGGTAACAGGCAGGAATTTTGAGATTGCCGAACTGGGCGATGCTGAGGAACGCAGCATCGGGCAGGTTGCCAGGGAAAAGGAGATTCAACTTACAGAAGGGGAGATTTGCCTGGAATTCCTGACCCCGCTTCCCTTTAGACCGGAGAAGGGCAAACCCCGCACGCACATCCCGAAAACCGCTTTTGTAGGGGCGTTTGAAAGGAGATTTTCACGGCTGTTTGGCAGGGAGATTGTTTACCGCAGTCAGGATGACCGGTTTTCCATCCTCCCGTACTACTGGAACTACAGCGAGATACGCCATACCTCCGTGTCGCAGCCTGGCCGGACACAATACATCAACGGGTGCGTGGGCAAACTCTATATCAAAGGCAATTTCAGGGACTTCCTGCCATTTTTGTTGCTGGGGAGCGAGGTGCATGCCGGTACAAAGCTTTCCAACTCCCAGGGATATTATCTGCTGCACAAAGAGTCGCCCGGCTATTTTACCCCCTTTTTCCCCAACAAGAAGGTCATGGTGTCCGTCATACGGGATGTTATCAACCGGTATGATCAGGCGCTGCCGGCGCTGTCAGAAACGGAAAAATACCCGTTTGAAGAAAACCAGTACGCAGAGAATCTCTTTCAATTCATTACCGGTGACACCTATATACCAACTCCGAACGTTGCGTTTACGGTAAAGAAAAAGAGCGGTGTCGACCGGTTGGTTGAGCAGATACCGTTCAGGGATCTGATCCTTCAGCAATACCTTCTGAAAAGTATCTCCGTGGTCTTTGACCGGTTTTTTGAAGCGGAGTCCATAGGTTTCAGGAAGGGAGTTTCGCGACAGAGGTCTATCGAGATAGTGCAGGCCGCCATTGCAGAAGGATATCAGTATGTGATCGAGTCGGATATCGAGGACTTTTTCCCTTCCGTTGACCTGAATATTTTGGCGCATCTGCTCGATTCCTACATCCCGCAGAACGACACCTGTTTGAAAAAGATCCTGCTGAAGTTCATAAAAAACGGATATATTTTGAATGGCGTTTATCATGAACGGATAAAGGGATTGGCCCAGGGCAGTCCGCTGTCTCCCATCCTTGCAAACCTCTATCTGGATTCCTTTGACGAACAGATAAAACAGTGGGGCGTGCTATCCCCTGATGAGCACGGTGATGCAGCCTCTGATAGCGGGGCTGCACCTGAGCATACACCTCGTGGCGTGAAATTGGTACGGTATGCGGATGACTTCATCATTCTGACAAGGACGAAGGAAGATGCAGAGAACGTTTTGTCGGAGACAGAGGCGTATCTTTCGAGGCTGGGGCTGAAGATAAAAAAGGAAAAGACCGCTATCAGGTCCATGAAGGATGGGTTTCAGTTCCTGGGGATACGGTTCGAGCGGTCGGCAGTTGTGGTAGAGGGTGAAGAGGATACCAAACTGCTGAAAAAACCACTGTACATCGTGGAACCGTATACGTTCTTGTCGCTGAATGGCGATGCAATTGACATCTGCAAGAACAGGAAGGTTGTGGAGACCATCCCGCTGCGAAGGGTCAGCGAGATCATGGTGATGGAAAAGACCGTCTTTTCCACAGCCCTCCTGAGGAAGTGTACGGAGGGTAATGTTCCGCTTACCATAGCGCTGGGCACGGGGTATTACATCACAACGGTGAAGCCCGATTCGAAAAAATATTATGACATTGCATACGAACACGGAAAAAAATATTCTTCACTCTCTGAGACTGAGGTGCTCTGTATCGCAAAGGAATTTGCCGCCGGCAAGATACAGAATTACCTTGCCCTTTTTCAGCAGAGATTTCTTAAGGAACAGTACCTGTTTATCAATGAACTTGAAGAGGTGGAACAGCAGATGTATCAGGCCGGGGATGTTGAGCAGGTGCGCGGTCTGGAGGGGGCTGCGGCAAAGAAGATTTATCAGAAGCTGAACAACTTTATTGATGACGATGCCTTTCATATTCAGAAGCGGGACAGACGGAGCCCCGACCGCATGAATGCCCTGTTAAATTTTGGATATTACCTCCTCTTCTCCCGCATCAACGCCACGGTGAGGGCGATTGGGCTGAATCCCTACCTGGGTTTTCTGCACAGTCCGCAGGATAATTATGAATCGCTTGTGTGTGATATTGAAGAGCTGTTCAGGTCGAGGATTGACCGGTTTATTGTCCGTCTGATAAATCTGAAGGTGCTTGGCCGGGATGATTTTGTTGAGGCCGAGAGGGGGCTCATTCTGAAAAAAGATGCCGTCAAAAGATTTATAGAACAGTTTGAGACGGAGATGGAGAAAAAAAAGCCCGAGAGACACCTTATCACTCAAGGAAGACATCTATGTCCAGACCATAACGCTGAAAAAATGGGCGCTTGAGAACAGATCGCTTTCTTTCTACCGATGGAAAGTATGATTGCTCAATAGTGTCTTATAAAACCTATTTTGATATTTTCAGCAAAAATAATTTTTATGAATAAGGAAAGTTCTCACCTGGCGCGGCCTCTGGCCTCAACCAAATTCGAAATACGAATACCGAAATACGAAACAGTTTCCGAATGACAAAAAACCCAATGCTCAAAACCTTGCGTAAACCTCATCTGGACAGTCTTTTGAAAAATAGCCCCGTAGGGGTGAGATGTTTATAGAAAATGCGATATACAAAATCTTAGCTCCATAGGAGCGTCATGTGAAACACAGAAACAACATGTCGCTCCGATGGAGCTTGATTATGGCATAATGGTTTGTCTATAAATATATCGCTCCTAACGGAGCTTTTCCCGATACTTTTTCAAAAGACGAAACGGTTGCCGTTCGGCAAGTTCTGGGTCCGGGGTTAACCGCCGAACGGTAGCATGGGGAAACCCAGCATCTTTTTAATCGAGAAAACCTTATGAGTCAAAATTCCTTGTTCGATATTCGTCATTCAATTATTTATAGTATTACCGTATAAAAACTTCTTTTTTTGTAAGTTTTTTCGTAACTATTTAGCAAAACTGACGAAGAATGTTTTTTCAGAATGGTTAAGAGCCAACGGGGAAAGCAGGCAGACGGAAAAATCCCGAAGGGATAATATGATTATAGAAAAAAACACCCACCCATCTTCAACCCCGTGGGGGTGAAATAGTGCGAAAAGAATGGTATCAAGCTACCCCTACGGGGTTAACCATAATTGCATAACGCCATGCTATAATAATGACATCCCTTCGGGATTCTATGAGCAATCTTTTGTTCATTTGTAGTGGCGTAGGCAAAAATATGCTGAATAGTTGCCTTTTTTGTAAGTTTATGACAGCCTTATTTACCTCTTATCAAGAGGTACAGATTGTTTATGAGAGAAAGATTGCTTCGCCTTCGCTCGCAATGACAACGCACAATATGTCATCAAAGCATAGCCTGTGTCATTGCGAGGGTCTTTTCCGAAGCAATCTCCCGCTTTCACAACGGAGAATTGGGTGCGGCTTTGCTGCACTATGTATTTCTTTATGTCTCAGTGTCTCTGTGTGAGAAACAAAAAAATATTCTTTTCCGACGTGTTCGGGTTAGGAATTAATATAACCTTTGCCTGCCGGTCACTTTTGAGTTTCAATAAAATCATGCATCTTCCGCACGTTTGCAGTCAACTCCAGCCAGCCATTTTTAAACGTAGTGTAGTCATACCCTCCCATAGCCGAACCAAACCGTACCGAATTGGCATAGTAAAGCCATTGCTTTACCCAATCATTTTCAATGATTTCATCGAAGGGATTCGATGGATCTGCGAGTTTTTTATCCCAGGCCTTTTGCAGTAATTGTGTTGCAGCCAAAACCGCCTTGTCTGTTTCAGCAATGGTAATATCCATTTTGGCAAAGTGCCCGTTGATCCAGTCGGTATTATGGCAACCGCGGCATATCGCTTTCATTTCGTTTTGACGTCGCATTTGCTCCTCATTGCTAATGAGATATTCGGAAGCTGGTTCACCGGTAAATGTCACCGGGAGCGGCTGCCCATCCTTGTTTTTGATTTCGTACGTCTTGCCATTCTTTGGTTGTGGATGCGAGTAAGGGAGTCCAAACAGTCTGACCCACATGCGTGAGCCGAAATTGTGGGTTCTTGGCGCAATAACAACGCCGTCAGAAGTGGTTATGAGACTATTATGGCATGTAGCGCAGGTGGGGGCCTGGAAATCTTTGCCAATCCTCCAGGGGACGTTGTTCCAGTTCCATTCGTGCTGTTTCGAATTAAAAATATTTCCATGCTTGCTTTCTTCGTAAACCTCAAATGCAGGGGTGTCTGGCTCGAGATGACATTGGGAACACGTATAGGGTTTCCTGGCTATTTCTATGGAAAAACTATGCCGCGGATGACATGCAGTACACGCCCCGGAACTCCCATCGGGATTAATCCTTCCTACCCCCTGATTAGGCCAGTTGGTAAGGTTAGGCACCTCGATATCCCCCGAAGGAGTAGAAACCTTTTTCATTCCATTCACCGTGACCTCAGTACCATGGCAGCTATAACAGCTTTCAGCCCTGGAGTTTTCTGTTGCCGTAATGGAGATGACGGTGCCATCGCCGCTTCCTTTTGAACTGAGTCCGGTTTCAACCATCGTATGATACAGGGGATTCTTTTGAAGGTTGTCCAGTGCGTGTGCCTTTTTGCTCATGGCAAATTGATCAACCTCAACAGGGTGACAGGTACGGCAGTCATTCGGTGAAACAATCACATTAATCCGAAATCCAAAGTGTTCAAAGTTATCCTTATGGGCAGAGGCATTCTGACTATGACATTCATAGCAGCCAACGACAACGGATCTGAAATTTTCTGGGATCGTATCGCTTGAAATCCGCCGCTCCAGGACAGGCTTTGAGAGAGCCATATCCGGCGTTGTCTTTGAGTGCCTGCTCGTAAGCCAGTCCTCTACAATGCCTGGGGTGGATTTCTTGTGACAGAGCAGACACACCTGGGTTTGTTCACTCAGAGCGGAACGAGAGGTGTCCGGAAGGGTATCTCCTGATACCTGCCCGTCAAAGGCAGGTTTTATGTAATCCACATCAGAAATTGTCTTTGAATATCTGCTATCAAGCCAATCATCGGGCATTCCTGACGTATAGTTCGTGTAATATATTAAATTTGTTTGAGTGTATTCATGAAAAAGGGATGGAATGTGTCCTGTCCCTTCCTGATGAGCAGACGACACGAAGGGATACGCAAACAGTGAAACGAAACAGAGAGCAACAATAAACAGTTTTTTCATCAAAATCACCCCTTCTTACACCACTTTATTATTTCCATAATGATAAAAACAAGAGAGGAAAAACCAAAGACGATGATCCAATCCTCCAATCCTAAAGGTGTCACCTTAAAGACTTCTTTGCAAAAGGGAAGATAGACAATAGCGAACTGCATGGTCAAAGAAAGCCCCGCTGCCAACAAGAGTTTCGTATTGGTAAAAACGCCAATTTCAAATAATGAACGACTGGTATTTCGGCAGTTAAAAGAATTGAATAGCTGAGAAATAACCATCACACAAAAGGCAACCGTCCTTGCCCGTTCAAGATCGCCGGTGAGTTGCCCACCCATGCAGCAGGGAATCAATTCGTTAACAAACCAGGAAGAGAAATACCCTGGTTTTGCACTGCTGGTGTAACACAAAATAAATAAATATGCAAAAAGGGTGCTGAGAGCTATGAGAAAACCCTGAAACACAATCAATGTGCCAAGACTTTTGTCTATGATCTGTTCTGTTGATCTCCTGGCAGGCCTTTTCATGATATCAGGCGCTACAGAGTCCACGCCCAATGCCAAAGCCGGGAATCCGTCGGTAGCAATATTTATCCATAATATTTGGATAGGAAATAATGGCAGGGGAAGGTTGAATATCGACGCAAAGAGCATCGTTAAGATTTCGCCGGCATTACAAGAAAGCAGATAGTGAATCGATTTCTTTATATTATCATAAATACCTCTGCCCTCTTCAACGGCTGATACGATAGAAGCAAAGTTGTCGTCCGTTATAACCATATCAGATGCCTCTTTCGTGACGTCGGTGCCCGTAATGCCCATAGATATGCCGATACTCGCCTCCTTTACGGCCGGGGCGTCATTCACGCCGTCGCCCGTCATGGCAACAACAGCGCCCTGTTTCTTCCATGCCTTGATGATCCTGAGCTTGTGTTCGGCAGATACTCGCGCATATACGGCTATGCCTGACACCTCCTTTTCTAAAATTTCATCAGGAATCGTGTCCAATTCCGCTCCATCGATGGCCTTTCTCGTATTGCCAAGAAATCCTATTTCCTCTGCAATTGCTTTGGCCGTATTTTTGTGATCCCCGGTAATCATAACGGTTGCGATACCTGCGGTGTGACAGGTCGCAACAGCCTCTTTAGCCTCAGGTCTGGGGGGATCAATCATGGCCAATAAACCGAGGAAAATCATATCCTTTTCTATGCTATCAGGGGATTGTTTGATCGTTTCCGGGTCGACAGGTTTGAATGCTACACCAAGCACGCGCAGGGCCGCACCAGCCATCTTGTTGTTTTCGTTTAATATTGCGCGAATATCATCACCGGAAAGGTCTCTGAGTTCCCCTTCGATATAAATCTTTGTACAATCATTTACAATAACATCAGCCGCTCCCTTTTCACAAGCAAGCAGAACTGAATGAGGTGTTTTCCTGATCGTAGACATCTTCTTCCGTTCGGAATCAAAAGGTATCTCTGAAAGAAGAGGAAATTTTTCCCATAATGCTTGTTTCCATATATTTGCCTTAGCTGCTGCGGTCAGAATGGCGCCCTCTGTCGGATCCCCAATAACCTTCCACGTATGATTGTCTTTTTTCAGGTGGGCATTATTGCATAAAATACTCATGCCTAAAACAAACTGTACTATCCGGTGATCAAGTTCCGAAAGAGACATGCCGCTGATCGTGAAATTTCCTTCCGGTGTATAACCCGTTCCTGAGATGTCAACGGTTTTGCCGCTAACAAATATTTTTCTCAGCGTCATCTCGTTCTGGGTGATTGTGCCCGTTTTGTCCGAGCAAATGACCGTAGCGCATCCAAGCGTCTCTACCGCCGGCAATTTTCGGATCAGTACATGACGTTTTACCATACGTTGCACTCCGAGAGCCAGAGCGATAGTCACGATTGCCGGCAAACCTTCCGGAATAGCGGCAACAGCAAGGCTTACCGAGGTAAGGAATGCCTCCAGGAGCGGGTCTTTTCGCCACAACTCCAAAAGGAAGACAATTGTCACGATCCCTAAACACAAATAGACCAGTTTTTTCCCAAACACTTCAAGCTTGCGCTGAAGCGGTGTCTCTTCTTTTCCCGCTTCCTGAATAAGGCCAGCAATTTTGCCCAATTCAGTCTGCATGCCGGTGGTTACCATTACGCACGTCCCTTTACCACTGGTTACCGAAGTTCCCATAAATACCATGTTTTCTCTGTCAGCGATGGGTAAAGAGGGATTTTGAAGCGTTTCTGTGGATTTGTCGACCGGTGTTGATTCGCCGGTAAGAGAGGCTTCCTGCGTTCTCAGGCTAAAGGAAGAGCAAATTCTGCCATCGGCCGGGACATAATCCCCTGCCTCCAGCAGCACAATATCGCCTGGCACAATTTCCCGGGAAGAAACGGAATGGATCTCGCCATCACGCATTACCCTTGAAAAGGGCGCCGCCATTTTTTGTAAGGCTGCAAGTGACTTCTCTGCCCGAAATTCCTGGATAAACCCGATAACGGCATTAATAACAACGATAGCAAGAATGGCCAATGCATCAACCCATTCCCCCAAAAATCCGGATACGATGGCTGCCACCATTAATATCCAGACAATGACATTATTAAACTGTCCGACAAAGAGCAGGAAGGGGGATATCCCTTCTTTTTCCTCCAGTTGATTAAATCCGAATTTTTTTAAGCCTGTTTTCTGCCTCAGCATGACTCAACCCGGTATCGGTATTGGTATCAAGGCTTTTTGTTGCTTCATCGCTCGGTATCGTGTGCCAGGGTGTATTCATCATTTATGGGAAACGTTGATATTTCTTAGCAAAGACATGTTGGTACTATGAAAAAGATTTTGGTGTCGCGGTACCATCGCAAACCCGTTTAAACAAAAGGCAAATTCCTAAAATACAAAAGTTGCTGTTTTACAAAGATTCGAATTATGGCTTCATCGCCTTTCTCCCCTGTTTTCCCCCCGTTTACGGGGGGACTATGGGGGGAGATCGAACTTCCTAAACCTTAAACCTTAAATTAGGTTGATGGCTTATTTAAAGAAAAGCTCGAACCGCAGAACAAGGAATATCGAATGGTGAAGTAAAGTACTTTATCATTCAACATTCCTTGTTCGATATTCGTTATTCGGCGTACTGCTTTTCAATGTAAAGCGACGAGGCTCGTCGCTCTACAACCGCAGCTTTTGAAATTTCTATACATCGAATTATGACTTCGTCGACTTCTACCTCCTCTGTTTCTCCCCGTAAACTGGGGGGTTATGGGGGAGGGTGATTGAAATTCCAATACCTTAAATTATCACATCTTTCGCTAAGGTGTCAAACGCAATTTATTGAAATATTCAGAGCACAGCAGATATTATTAATAAAGAAAGGGTAGCTGCTGTTTTGGGGGACTTTTCAGACAAACTCACGTAGCAGTGAACACGCAACAAATCCTCATGAGCAAAGAACGGACTCAAAGTGACCTGTCGTTTGAATCGCCGGAAAGACCAAGCTGGATGGAAGGTGACGGATGAGGACTTTAAGACAGTTGCCCTGAAACGCAATACTTTTAGAACAACTGGAATTACATGGTCCCCCCTCTATGCACGAACAGAGAGGATACCTTTATAGTATTACCGTGTAAAAACCTCTTTTTTTGTAAATTTCTTTGCAACCCTATCTACCCCTTATCAGGAGGTACAGATTGTTTCAGAGAGAAAGATTGCTTCGCTTCGCTCGCAATGACAGCACACCAATGTCATCAAATGCATAGCCTATGTCATTGCGAGGGTCTTTTCCGAAGCAATCTCCCGCTTTCACAACGGGGAATTTGGTTGCGGCTTTGCTGCGTTAGGTATTGAGACTACCTTACCTGGCGGTGATATCATCTCTCACCGTATTTCCCACGGTCTCAGCACCAGAATATATCATTGAAATATATATCAAATTATGTACAATCATAAAGTAGCATAGCCTCAGCCAAATCCCCCCTCAATAAACTAAGAAATAGGGGGGTTGTGAATACTTACAAAAACTTGCTCTCACGTAACCCGCCCTCGTGAAAACGGGGAATGAGGAAAAGAGTCTTTGCAGGATACCAGATAAAGTGGCCGGCATTGCCTGAAAATGAGATAACCCCGTGCTACACCGTTGGCAAAGAGAGGACAATCGCCTCCACCCACTTTGGGAAGAGGGATATCAGGAGATTTTTATTTGTTAAGGGGACTGGATAAAACACCCCGTTATTGTGAGGATAATGCCGACCCTTGCGATCGGCTTGTATGCGGAATACCCGCCCTTAACCCCGTGGGTGTCAGGTTGCACGGTTTTCTGGTGGCATGACAAACCCCGTTTGTCCATGTTTGTCCCTTGTGACTTACAACGGTGTTAACCCTGACAGGGTTTGAAACCCTGTCAGGGTTAACACCACGGTACGTTTCATTAGAGCATGGCGGATGTCACAAAAAATCGGGAATACCCCCTTGTAAATGGGTATTTGAGGCGGGAAGGAAAGTCCAACCCACACCCCTACACCTCCGTCAGCAGGTGATAAGGAGAAGATGCCTTCTGGGGAGACCAGTGCAACTTACGCTGTTTTGTAAAGTGATAGATTATGCGATATAACATAAAAAAATTCCTTACGATTGATTTCTGGGCCGGAGAGAAAGATTCCCCGGCTCCCTTGCGGCTTTTGCACAGGATGGTAAAATTTTGTGTCCTTGTCGTAAATGAATTTACTGAAGGCCAGTGCCTGTTAAAGGCGTCGGCGCTGACCTTTATTTCGCTGGTGTCACTCATCCCACTTCTGGCGTTTCTTTTGTCTGTTTCAAAGGGACTTGGTGCAGAGAAGGCGCTGGAGCAGAAAATCGACGCCTATATTTTTAATCTCCCCGGAGGTGAAATTGTTTCCTCCTTTGTCAATTTTAAGCGCGGGCTTTTTCGCGAGATTGACAATCTTGATTTTTCTGAGCCTGTTGCCCAAAAAAAGATTCTCAGCGAAATCGAGGCTTTTGATGGACACGTTCTTTCCAGCGAGGAAAAAAAAACTTTTTGCAGAGCCCGATCGATCAAAATATACCACGAATGATATTCCGCAAGATGCATCGTATGAGCAAATAACCACAGATGAAGCAAAAACAGCCGTTAAAGAGTACAAAAATGACCTCGCTCATATTGTCGCATCAGTTAATTATAGCAGTACAGACGCAAAAAAAAGAACTGAAAGAGCGCATAGAAGCCTCTGTCCTTTCCATGCCCTCAAACATCAGCCTGCATGCTTTTCTGTATAAAAGTCAGATCATGCAATTTGTTGACAGGACGAGTTTTGGGTACCTGGGTGCAATCGGGCTCATATTTCTTCTCTTTTCTGTTATTAACATGATTGGTAATATCGAGACCTCCTTTAACGATATCTGGAAGATTAAAAAATCCCGCCCTGCCTTTAGGAAGTTCACCGACTATACCAGCATGATGTTTATCTTTCCTATCCTCCTTCTGGCATCGACAACAATTACGGCAACTTTGACGAACGAAAAGCTGATCACTCTTTTCGATCACGTAGGGTTCGGCAAGCTTTATTTGAGCATGCTGGGATTGTTTTTGCCGGTTATTGCGCTGTGGGCTGCATTTATTTCCGTTTATGTTTTTCTGCCAAACACCAGGGTCAAGGCCCTTCCGGGAATAATCGGTGGCGTCATAGGAGGAACATTTTTTTTATCTACTCCAGTTCTTTTATTTTAAAAGCCAGATTGGACTTGCACGATATAATCTGATTTATGGCGCATTTGCAGCAATTCCGTTTTTCCTGTTATGGTTACAGATGAGCTGGAATGTCGTTCTTTTTGGGGGCGTGATCTCATATGTTATCCAAAACAGCAAGTTTATTAAGCTAAAAAGCCGACCCTTGGGGATAAACTATGCTTCAAGGGAACTCCTGGGACTTTTTATTATGGAGCGGATATCCACACAGTTTTTGAGCGGGAAGGACGAACGATGGTCAAAGGAAGGTTTGTCGGAGGAGTTGTGCATTCCCGTTGAAACGGTTCAGGAAATTATTGCCGAACTCTCAAAGGCATCGCTGATTGTGGAGATCCCCACAGAAGGTTCTTTTGACTATGTGCCGGGGCGAGACTTGGATGCAATCCGCGTGGCTGAAGTATTATTTGTCATGAGAAATATCGGGGAAAAATACACGCCAGTTTCTCTGGCTGTTCAGGACCAAAAAATAGTAGAACTTCTTGACAATCTTCAGGATGTTATCCGGAACCACATGAGATTTACCATGAAAGAATTGCTCAGGATGCAAAAGCCCGGGGCAGCGCCTGCGGTTAAGGTTTAGGGAAGTTTGAAGTTTTTACAGAACGAAGGGCTTCTGCGTTCTCCATGGAAATGCAGTACGCCGAATATCGAGCAAAAATGGTTGAATGATGAAGTATTTCTACTTCACTATTCGCTATTCCTTGTTCTGTGGTTCGTTCTTATCTTTAAAGAAGACGCGGAATGTCTAACTATGGCTATTGCCTGGCAATGACCTTGATACCCCCCATGTATGGCTGGAGAACGTCAGGAATTGCAATAGAGCCGTCCTTTTGCTGATAGGTTTCAAGGATTGCAATGACCGTGCGGGGCAACGCCAGCCCAGAACCATTTAAAGTATGCACAAATCGTAACTTCCCGTCCTCGTCACGGAATCGTATATTGATGCGTCGCGCCTGGAAATCCTCAAAATTACTGCAGGAAGAAACTTCCAGGAACTTGCCCACACCGGGCGCCCATACCTCAATGTCATAGCACTTTGCCGCCGCAAAGCTCATGTCTCCCGTGGATAGTTTTGCCACGCGGTATTCAAGTCCAAGCAGTTGGAGCACTTTTTCTGCATTGCCCAGCAATGATTCAAGCTCATCGTAAGAGGTCTCAGGCCTTACCAGCTTAACTAATTCGACTTTATTGAATTGATGAACACGAATAATGCCCCGCGTATCCTTGCCGTAAGAACCCGCCTCGCGCCGGAAACAGGGAGTATAAGCGGTATAGCAGACGGGAAAGTTTTTGGGGGAAAGTATCTCGTCACGGTGGATATTCGTAACCGGGACTTCCGCCGTCGGGACAAGAAAGAGGTCGTCCGGCGAAGTTCGATACATGTCATCTTCCAACTTTGGCAACTGTCCCGTGCCGGTCATGGATGTGCGGTTGACGAGGAAGGGTGGAAATAGCTCGGTGTAACCATGCTCTCTCGTGTGGAGATCCAGCATAAAATTGAAGAGCGCGCGCTCAAGTTTTGCGCCAAGGCCTTTGAGCAAGATAAAACCGGAGCCAGAAATCTTGGATGACCTTTCCAGATCCAGGATATTCAGAATGCCTCCCAGTTCCCAGTGTGGTAAAGGCGTAAAGTCGAATATCTTTCGTTGCCCCCACGTCTTGACGATAACGTTGTCATTGGCATCCTTTCCGACAGGGACGTCTGCAGCGGGAATATTGGGAATACGGAGGAGCAGGTTCGTGATGTGAGGTTCCAGTTCCTTCAGCCTCTCCTCCATAGATTTTATATCATCACCGATCTTTTTTGTTTCTTCGATAATACGGGAGGCGTCTTGTCCCTTCTTTTTCAGCTCACTGACCTCCTTTGATTTTTCGTTGCGTTTACTTTTCAATTGCTCACAGGCATGGATCAGTGACCTGCGTTGTGTGTCCAGATCTAAAATCTGATCTACGCTGGACGCATTTTCTTGTTTATGGGCAATCGCCTGTTTTACCCGGTCGGGGTTGTTCCTGATAAAATTTATATCAAGCATGAATTTCGTTTGCCTCCGATGGTTTAATGACCTTCCCTGTGTGTCTGATTATTGCGGCTACTCCGCAGCCACCCTCCATCCTTCCTCTTTATCCGTCCCTGGAGAGGGACAAAAGGTGAAAATGGAGTGTGGATAACTCGCCAGAAAGAGAAGATTTTATAAGGTAATACTATAATAAACAATATTAAAATTCTATCTTATTTTATAAATAATTGCCTGGACGATGGGGTACACATTAGCCGCCATCATTGGGACGGTAACTGATACCCCAAAGGTAAATCCTGCCTGAAACATCTATTGGTAATAAGCGAATACCTGACATGCTTTCCTGCAAGCAAATTTCCAGGATCTGTTAAAGTATTTTGTTCTATCCAGGAGTTTTTGTATAATATCTAAATCAAAAGTAGAAATCGGAAGATGTAAATTGACTGTTACACGCTTCTCTTCTAACTTCTGAATTCTGAATTCTTAATGGCTGTTTTTATTTCTGGTGCTTTATGATTACCCGAAGATCGTTGATAAAGGCTGGTGTATTTGGGGCGTGTAGTCTCTGTCTTGGAAATACCGTGAATGCCTGGGCGGAAGACGTATATAGCCCGGAGGCGCTGAAAGGGATTAATCAGGGCTTTCCGGTAATGGAGGCTATGCATTACAAGAAGCTGGAAGATGCCCGGGTGGAGTGTGAACTCTGTCCCCGGAAATGCACGATTGCTGATATGGAACGCGGTTATTGTGGGGTGCGGGAAAATCGGGGCGGCACCTATTATACCCTGGTACATTCACGCGTCTGTGCCCTGAATGTCGACCCTGTTGAAAAAAAAACCCCTGTTCCACTTTTTGCCCGGCACAAAGGCCTATTCTCTCGCCACAGCAGGATGCAATATCGAGTGCAAATTTTGCCAGAACTGGCAAATCTCACAATACCGGCCTGAGCAAATCGAGAGTGTTAAACTAACCCCTGATGATGTCGTAAAGGATGCCAGGATGAACGGCAGCAAAACGATTGCCTACACATATTCAGAACCGGTAGTCTATTATGAATATATGTATGATACTGCCAGATTGGGAAAGGAACAGGGCTTAAAGAGTGTTATGATATCAAACGGTTATATCCAGGAAAAACCTTTAACGGAGTTATGTCAACACCTGAGCGCCGTAAAGATAGACCTGAAAGGTTTTACGGAGAAATTTTATCAGGAGACCTGTACCGGAGAACTGAAACCCGTTTTACATACCCTGACAACCTTAAAGAAGATTGGGATATGGTTCGAAATTGTTGTGCTGGTAGTCCCCACGCTCAATGACAGCGAAAAGGAATTTACAGAGATGTGTAAATGGGTTAAAGAGAATCTTGGGCCAGATGTCCCCATCCACTTTACCCGTTTTCATCCAACCTACAAGATAAAAAATCTCCCTCCGACACCGGTGAAAACCCTTGAAATAGCAAGGAAAATCGCCCTTGATACCGGATTGCACTTCCCGTACGTGGGCAATGTGCCTGGGCATGAAGGTGAAAATACCTATTGTCCAAACTGCCGGCATGTCGTAATCAAACGGGCAGGTTTCTCCATACGGGAAAACCATCTGAAAGATAATACGTGCAAGGGGTGCGGCCATCTCATACCAGGCCTATGGGCGTGAGTTTGTCGTTGGGAAACACTTCATTCCAGGGGAGCATGCCCATTTTTACAACCGTAACGGGCGCTGGAAAAAAACAACCCTGACAGGGTTCCAAACCCTGTCAGGGTTAATCATGCAAGATATTTGCGATACCCTATGTCAGCCAACAGACAAGTGCGAATATTTACAAAAAAATTGAGCGCACCCTAATGACAGGTTCATATTATTTATTTTTTAATACTTGCCTGCTCTACAATCACGTCATACCTGTAACCGCTTCCAAAGTCCTTGTCCTTGTGCAAAATACCACTGACGGTAACAACATCACCCACCGCAGCCATGTCATTTGACGTTACCACGAGGTCATTATTGCCGTCCTTCTGATTCCCGCTTCCATCCTGAATGTGGAACCAGTTCTTTCCCATAATTCCCGATGAAACCTTTACTACCTTGCCTTTGACCGTAACGTTTTTCGTATCAAGCCCGGCCTTTTTCCCGTAAAGCTCGGCTACCGTGTAGGCATCCGGAGCGGCGGCCTTTTCCACCTGTATCTTCTCAGCAGGGGCAGCCTCTGTTGTCTTGCTTTCTGCAGCTTTACCGTGGAAACTCTTTACATCAACAGACCCCTCCGCTGAGGCAGGTCCGGTAGAGAAAATGATTTTGTCAAATGTTTTGTTGAGGGTCTTGCTGGTAAAATTGACCATTTCATAACCGGGCTGTAAGGCAATCTCCTGTCCAACGGCTACCTTTGTCTCCAGTATAGCAGCCCAGGTCTTTTTGCCATCCTTTTCAATACAGAGGTAGGTGTAACCGCCGCTATTCATGGTTTCCACGATCTTGCCGGAGAGGGCAGACGTGTCCTCATGAGAAACAGGAGGAGCCGGTTGTTTTTCCTTCATATAGAGGTGCTCCGGCGGTGTTTTGTCTAACTTTTTCGTTTCAGCATACGTGCTGTATACGGAAACCATAGGAATCAAAGCCAAGACAGACGTGGTTAATAACATCGAAACACTTTTCATTTCACAACTCCTTAATAGACATTTCCAGAAAGTATCTACGCCAAAACGTTAAATAAAGCATACGGTTTTTATCTCAGAAAACAAGTATTTTATCCGGTCTGAGATTGAAAGAATATTACGATCTTCCGCATATCTTTCACGTTGATTTTCAGGTTGTTTGATGCTTTAATAAGGCACGTATGAAAGAAGTACAAATCCTCTCGATTCAGGTTGGATTGCCACAAACCCTTGACGCCTCACATGCAACCAACCCGACGGACAATCCATGGAAGACGGGCATCTTCAAAACACCTGTTTCCGGTCCGGTATGGCTGGGAAGGCTTAACCTCACTGGTGACGCGCAGTCGGATTTATCCGTGCACGGCGGGCCACATAAGGCAGTCAATGCCTATCCCTCCGAGCATTATTCGTATTGGCGAGAAAGACTTCATCTTCCGGATATGACATACGGTGCTTTCGGCGAGAATTTTACGACCGGCGGTTTGCTGGAAGATGAGGTTTGTATCGGAGATGTATTTAAGGCTGGCGAGACAATTATTCAGATTTCACAGCCCCGGCAACCCTGCTGGAAAATAGAGCGCCGCTGGGGAATCAAAGATTTCAGCGTACGCGTGAAAGAGACCGGAAAGACTGGTTGGTATTTCCGGGTCTTGCAGGAGGGATATGTTGAGGCAGGAAATCCGCTGGTTCTTATGGAGCGATCTTTCCCGCAATGGACTGTTGCCGTGGCATACGCCATTATGCGTAATCGCAGAATTGACGTTACAGCAGCTTATGAGTTGTCCCTTTGCCCCGCACTTTCACCAAGATGGCAAGAGAGCTTAGTCTCGTCAAAATCCGGCTAAATTCTGCACGGACAACAGAAACTTGCATTCGACTAAGCGAAGTCCATGCTACCCTGTATAACTCGATGGCAGAGCGTCCAGTCTGGTCGCTCTACATGATTGCTTATCTAGCCCTAAAACAGGCGTGATTATTTTGCAAATTTTCAAGACATTTCCACTTTCGATTCAGCCGCAGCTTCAGATCCATGTTCATGGTATTTCAGCATCTCGATAAATGCTTCGATGCGGGTCTTCATCGCGCCGTCAAGTGGACCGGGGCGGTCACAGTCCAGGGTAAGAATCGGCAACCGGACATGCCTTCTGATGATCTTGTCGTGGATGTGCCGGTGACAGAAACTTTGGACGTAGTGAATGAGCCCTGCGATGTTCCTTTGTTTAATTTCCTGTTGAATATCCTCAAGCCGTGAAAAGATATCATAGGGATAGGTATATTGACTGTACTGCTCGACAAGGGTTTTTGTGGGATATGGCATAGAGAATTGTCTTTGAATTTCGTTGAATACGACATGTGCCCCGATGGACGAAAGAAACGGATAGAGGTCTTCGCATATGGGTGGTATGCCGACGACGCCAATACGAAGGTCGTGCTGAATCGGGTTACGTTCATGCACTGAGTGTAAAAATTTTACCGCACGTTCCTCAAAAACCGTATAATCCCCCATCAGGTCGCTGGTGGATACCGTCCAGATATGGTTTTCCTCGCCCGTTACGGTGTTTTCTAACCACGTAAGCCGGTCGATTTCATGAATGTTTGACCGAATAGTGTCAAGGTGCTTTTTCATCTCTTCTGCTTTTCCATAATCGACTCCGAGGGTATCCGCGAGCATTATTAACTGATCATGCAGGAATTTCCGGTCACTCTTCGCGTGTGGATAAGCAAAGGGTATGGTTTCAATATCCTCTGATTGAAAGATTTCCATCAATGCCTGATTGTTGCTGCAGTCCCCCTGGATTACACTCACGACCTTTTGAATACGGTATTTCCTTGCTGCCGAATAGATGCCTTTGATCCAGGCGCAGATATTCCTGGGAAGCCGGCCGATTCTGCATCTTCAACCATTTTGTAGGCATGTCTGTCGCAGATAAAAATATTGTTCAGGTCTATCGGTATATACCCTGCGGCAAAGACAATCTCTATGGGGATGGTCGAAGTAATGCCAATAACCCTCTTCATGGGAAGTTCTTCCATGATGGGAAGGGTAGGAAGTGGGTTGTCATTAAATTTTAAGTTCATGCGCAATTACTTAAGACGCCATGTATATGTCTTTACCCGGGAAGGATGTCCCTTGTTATCCTTCATTCATATTTGCTGAAAAATCGAGCATAAGGTGGTACAGTTTGATTCTTTTGTTATTCGTACCCTTATGAAGAGAATAGTAGTGATATTGAAAATCTCTAATAAAATTGAGAGAAGTTAAGACAGTTTCTGTATTCGCGCTAATAAACATTTTCTTCAACAAATAGTTAATATTTTCAACATTGGTGTTTATATCCACTCGCTCAACTACAAAACCAATCATACCATTCAAATATTTATTTGTTGAATAATGACCATTGACAAAACGCATAATACCGCTTCCAATATATTCAGCGTTAAGCCCGGTTTTTCCTCTAAGAATTTGATTATTCAGCCGTTTGCATTCGATTATATAATAAGCAGATGTATCCACAAAGGTATTCATCGTTTGCACTTTTATATCGGTCCTCCCTTTGGTGTTATCCTCCGGGACTTCTTTATCAAAAAGATATGCTGTTAATTGGAATTGTTTTCTTATTTTATTGTTTTTTAGATAGTTTATTAGCAATTCATCTCTGATTTGGTTTTCATTATTTGCGACTCTAATGTTATTGGATAGCATTAACCTATAGCAATACACTATCTTTGTAAGAACATCTTGAAGTTCTGCATCTCTAAAACTTGCTGATTCAAGGAATGCAGAAGGGTCGAGTTTTCTATGCATTTTGCTTCTCCATGTCACCATTTCTTAACATTGCATCCGCAAACTCCTCCGTGTCAAGATACGCTATTGCTTTATGCCATAACTTTTTCTCATTGGGTTTAATTATATAAAAGCCGTCTCTTTCAAAACCACGCACGTCTTTTTGCATGAAAAGTGACTCCGTGATTTTTTGGCAGCCAAGTGAAGATAATTTTAACAGTAAGTCGTCTTCAGATTTATTTTCCCATACAATTTGTTCTTTATTCTTTCTCTCACTGGTTACCTTGAAAAACATTCCTATTATGTGATTACTATACAGGATTTGAATGGTAAACTTTTTATCACGTCTTTCAAAGGAATCCCGGAAGCGGTTTATAAATACCCCGGCATAGTTCGTTAAGAAGGTGTCTTTTATCCTTAAAGGTGAGAATAATTCTTTTTCATAGCTTTTATGCCTCATTATTAAGGGAATCGTAATATTCACCGCATAATCTACAAGCGCCCGCTCCTGTTCGTTCAAATTAAAACTGTTTAATATGTCCTCATTCAGATTATTTATGAGGTTTTTCTTTTCACCTTCCAGAGCTTGAATATTAGGACTTAATGCTTTTTGCTTTTCCTTGAACAGCTTTTTTACTGATTTCTTCAATTTTTTTCTACATATTTTGCTATGTTAGAGTTATCTAAATATGGAAAGCCGAATTTTTCTCTATCATGTATTTGTTCTCTTTCAACTCCTGTAGATGAAGCTAATAAAAGCATATAATAAGAGAATAACTCAGACTGCATAATACCATTAGCAATTCTGAGAATATTTAAATTCTCATTGTTTGTTTTTATTGAAGTAATTGAATGAGTAAAAACTGCTTCTTTATACAATATTGCGGAGTTAGCTTTTAAGTTGTTTTCAATCCCCCGTGTTACAAGAAGCTGGAGGGGAAAATATTTCGTCTTTTCTTTTTCTATGAACAAACCGATGTTCCCATTTTGACATGGGGTCAAAATGAATAATAAAAGGAGAGAGATGTTTCTTTTTAGTATCAATAAAAGGTTTATTAATATAATTATCAACTTTATAATGACCGTTTTTACCAATAATTACACCTTCCCCAACTAAAAAGGACCCATCCGCTTTTACAGTATCTGCAAAAGTCCCATATCCTTCCTTCAACCTCTTTACAAAATTAAAATCCAAGTAACTCCCATAAACCAATATTTTCCATAACCAGTCATACTCTATCAGACGGGATTGAACAACCTGTTTATAGTCATTTCTTTGAAGCACGAAAACTTTAAACAGGGAAAAGAACCGATTGGGTTTTAATGCAATATGTTCAATAACGTTTTTATCGGTAACCTTGTCATGAGCATAATGGAAAAATAAAATCGCGGCGGGAGCAATTGACGGATCGTTTGACTTGTCAAAAACTTCCCTTCGGACGGGGGCAAGTTCAAATACTTTATCAATAAAATAATTGTGCAAAAAATATCTTCTGAAATTCTTGGCATTGAGATTATACAATGTCTTACTGTTAACAATAAGGGCGCATCTTGTTTGAACACTGCTAAAGTCGCTCGTTCTTAACAAAAAGGCCTGCGCTATTTCCTTATTGCTGACGGTTGGTATTGGTAGCGGCTTTCCATCAGCTTTGTTCGAGTCTTTTTTCTTTCTTTTTTCAATATATTTTAAAAATAAAGCGTTTTTATTGCTTCCCCGTTTCCAGGGAGGATTTCCAAGAATAAAATCGAACTTAATTTTGTTAATTATATTATTGAAATCCGCATCAAGATCAAAAGAATCGCTGGTAAAAAAATTCCTATTTATAAGTTTTGGGAATTTGAAATTTTCTATCTCCTTCGGTTCCTGATAATCAAGTAAAGCAAGATATACTGAAAATACAGCAACATTTATTGCATTGTCATCCTTGTCAATCCCGTAGATATTTTCTTCTGCTAGTTTTCTCAATAGCTCTTTAAAGCTATTTGTATTACTGGAAGTTGTTTTGTTAATTTTCTGGTAGCGTTCTATCATTCTCCTTAATGCTTCGACCAGAAAAATTCCCGACCCGCAGGCAGGATCGAGTATCTTGCAGTTATATTCTTCAGGATTTTCAATAAAATATTTTTCAACAGTTTCAGATATTATATAATCAACTAAAAATAAAGGTGTATAATAGGCTCCCTTTTTTGCCTGATTTTTACCCCCGATAAAATGCTCATAAACGTTACTTATAAATTCAACCGGAATTATTGAAAAATCATAGATGTCAAATAAAGACATCTGGCCAGTTTTTATTTCAGTTCCCTGCATGAGCCGTCGCAGAATGTCGAATGCCTCACAGGGAATATTTTCTAACTGGGAATCTTCTAAAAGAAAAGCTTCTCCATTAAAATGGTCTTTTAGATAATTCAAAAATCGAATGGTGTCTTCTTTCTTTCCTAGAAGGCGACAGAATTCATTATTTGACCACGTCCGCAATGTGCCATCAAACTTGATGCAAACATTACGGTCTATCAAATAACGGATGAATATACATTTTCCAATAAGGGCGTTTGATAAAGAACTATCGATATGGTGTCCGCTAACGAGTAAATCTCTAGCGGCTTTTATGTTTTCCAGTAACTTGTAATCAACCCTATTCTGGTATTTAAGCTTATTTTCATAATTTTGCCAGGTCTTTCCCGTTACCAGTTCAAAATATGAAAAATTATTGAGGCTGTTATCTTTTTCCAGTTTCTCAAGGGTTTTTTCTTCACTCAGATATGAAAGTCCGTTAAATATTTCAACAGTACTCGGTTCGTTAATGATTACAACCGGGGACTCATTGAAGTTCCAGATAGCCTTGAAGAGTTCTTCTTTATTTGTGGGAGAATTGTAAAACAATACGATTGGTTTGTTATTGATACAGAAGAAGGCATCTGGTTTTAGTTTATCCTTCAGCAGCCCCGCAACCCGGACAGGCAGTTTTTTGTCCCATCCGTTTTTGGCCGTCAGAAAAAGACCGTTTTGCTCATTCATGCCAAGATGGCCAAATATCTCCTTTAATTCTTTCATACTAAACCACCTTAAGCTCGACCCCCGCGTCCTTCGTCTACAACGCGGTATTGGTTTTTAAATTGTCATTGTTTTTAAAAAACCTGTCAAGGATTATAACTTTTCCGTGTAATCGCCTGACTCGTATCTTAACACAGACTGCCAAAGAATATATTTTCATGGGTGTTAGTATACTATACATTGACAAATTACTTCTCAATAAACAATATACAGTGTGCATAGGCTGGGTTAATTTCATTTCCCCCGCAACCTGTTAAATAATAAATATTGATCTTATAATTATAATGACTCCTCAATTATCTTTCACTTTAAATTTTGCAAAATACTTTTTTTGATAATAACACCATCAAACTGTACATGTCTGACGGAGTCTGTGTTCATACTTGTATCGGTACGAGGCAAAACCTTTCTCGTTGACTTATAAATATAAGTGATATAAGATTGTGTATTAACTTTTTTCTACAATATCCAGGGAAGTAGATGATCCATGAATAATGGTGAAATTATCAGGAAAGCCCCCGTAGTAAAGGGTCTTGTAAATTATGAGCAGACATGCCGGGAATTTTCCTGGGAAACCGTTAAGAAGGAACTTTTATTATCTGGCGATCCCACGAATAGCACCAATATTGCTTACGAGGCCATCGACAAGCACGCCCAGTCCTGGCGAAAGAATAAGGTGGCATTATACTGGGAAGGGCCGGATGTGACCTGCCAAAAATACACATTTCTGGAGCTAAAAACCCTCTCTGATAAGTGCGCAAATATGTTGCGGTCGATTGGGGTAAAAAAAGGAGACCGCGTCTTTATCTTCCTGCCCCGTTTGCCGGAACTCTATGTCAGTCTCATTGCCATTGCAAAGCTTGGGGCTATTGCCGGACCCATGTTTTCTGCCTTTGGACCTGACGCCGTCCGCGACCGTTTGCAGAACAGCGAGGCAAAGGTGTTGATTACTACCCAGGAGTTGAAAGAACGGGTCGATACGGTACTGTGGGAATTACCAAAGCTGGAGCGTATCGTATTGGTAAATTACCGGAAGGAATATGAGTTGGAAGAAAAGGACGTATGTTATGCAACTCTGATGAAAGATGCATCCGACCGGTTTGAGATGGAACGGGTGGGGCTGGAAGACCCTTTGTATATCCTTTACACATCTGGTACCACGGGAAAATCTAAGGGAATAACGCACGTCCATAATGATATGATTTCACACTACATTACTACGAAATGGGTATTGGACCTGAGAGATGAGGATATTTATTGGTGTACCGCCGATCCCGGTTGGGTAACAGGAACCGTATACGGAGTATGGGGGCCGTGGCTGAATGGCATCTCTTCGTATGTCTATGATGGACGCTTTGATGCTGCAAAGTGGTATGAGATTATTCAAACGTATAAGATCACCGTATGGTATACTGCTCCTACGGCCTTACGGATGCTCATGAAGGCTGGGGATGATCTTATAAAGAATTATGATTTAACCAGCCTGCGGTATATTTGCAGTGTAGGGGAACCGCTTAACCCGGAGGTAATCAGGTGGGGCTTAAAAGTGTATCAGTTACCCATTCATGATAACTGGTGGCAGACGGAAACGGGATCCATTATGATTGCAAACTATCCCTGCCTGCCGATAAAGCCCGGTTCCATGGGCAAGCCATTTCCGGGTACTCAGGCAGCCATTATTGATGGCAAAGGGATCGAGTTGCCGTCCGGACAACATGGGCTGCTGGCATTAAAGACCGGGTGGCCTTCCATGTTGAGGGCCGTGTGGGGTGACGAAAAGCGGTTTAGAGAGTATTTCAGTATCAATGGATGGTATGCAACGGGCGATACGGCATACCGGGACGAGGATGGATATTTCTGGTTTGTAGGAAGGGCAGACGACGTTATAAATACATCCGGCCACAGAGTAGGGCCTTTTGAAGTGGAGAGCGCCTTGCTTGAACACAGGGCGGTTGCGGAAGCAGGCGTGATTGGTAAACCGGATGTAGAACGAGGAGAGATTATCAAGGCGTTTGTGGTGCTTCGGGAAGGATTCAAGACTTCAAAGGAACTGGAAGAAGAGATAAAAGTCTTCATCAGGCATCGTTTAGCGGCGCATGCGTACCCGAGAGAAATCGAATTTTGTACCAATTTGCCCAAAACCCGCAGTGGTAAAATTATGCGGCGTTTGCTGAAGGCGAGAGACCTGGGATTGCCTACAGGAGACATCTCTACGCTCGAAGATTAGTCTTTAATATAGGAAAATTTTAAACAACATCTTTTTAATGTAAGGAGAAACAGAGATCCATGGAACAGACAAAATTTAATAAATCTTTTTTTAGTTCTGTAGAATCGATCAAGATTAAAGATCCTCTTGCCATCGCACTGGGCGCCATGGATAAAACTGAGGCGTTTGTGTTTACGTATACCGATGCCGTAAAGCTTGCCGGACACTCGTGCCCCGCAGTTTCCGGTGCGTATAAATTAACCCAGTTGGCGCTGAAAAGCCTATACGGAAGCGAAATCCCGGTAAGGGGACAAATAAAGGTGACGTTCAAAGGAGGGATTGATAATAAGGTGAACGGACCGATATCGCAGGTTGTTACCTTAATTACGGGCGCTGCTGGTGAAAGTGGGTTTAAAGGTCTGGGGGGAGGCAGATATAGCAGACACAACTTGCTTTCCTTTGATGAAACAAAACAGGCGGATGAAGATGCCGTATGTACGGTAATATTCGAGAGGACAGACCGTAATAAAAAAATTGAAATTTCTTACAGCAATTACATGCTCCCGGCAAATCCCAAAATGGGCGATTTAATGCCACTGGCTGTGACCGGCAAGGGGAGCGATGCTGAGATAAAGGAATTTGGGGAACTCTGGCATGAAAGGATTAAGACCGTGTTGACGAATCCGCCAGAGGGGATGTTTACCATCAAAGAATTGACTTAAAATCCCAGGAAGAGAACAAGAGAGACAGGAAGTCCAAAGACAATTTAGAGGTAATAAGATTGATAGCAATTAAAACGGAAAAATTAAATCGCGGTAATGTTGCTGTCGGAGAGCATGTTTGTAGTGGGTGTATCGGTACCATAACGCATGCACAAACGATAGCCGTTTATGCAAATACCGTCAGGTAGATGACGGATATTGTGGTACAGGAAACACGAGATTGAAGTGAGGCATTGAAATGACGTTGTGCGGAGCATTAATCTCCGGATGTTTCCGATGAGATCCTGCGGTATTTTCCACGTGAAGATGGAGAATTCTTGTGTCTTACCATGAACGACGATAGCCCTGGATTCTATGGTAAAGGGCTTAAGCGATAACGAAAGAGAACTTGGTGTGAAAATGAATCCCGTGAGAGAAGAGCAGAGGTTCTTTCCATGGATATGATGCAAATATTATATCTTGACGAAGAAATTATAAAATGTATAATAGCGGGAAGTTTATTAAGTACGAGGTAGATAGTTTATAAGAGCTATGACGAAAGGGGGTGGAAAGAAGGGGAACTTAACAGGCAGAGGAGATGCATTACAGCATTTATATTAAGATTTTAAGTTAGTATAATGTTAAATCTATAGAAGAAAGGAGAGAGGGGTTATGTTTAAGAAGGTATTTGCAGGTTTTATGGGTGTTGCGTTGATTGCAGGGATTGGCATGACAAAGGCTCAGGCGTATCAGGTTAAGCCTGCAAAATTATGGGTGACGGCAATTGCTATTGGTACACCTATTGAAGGTGCAGAAATTAAGGTGGGTGATAATACGTGTACAACCGGAAAGAACGGTACATGTGTATTTGAACTGAAACCAGGATCGTATGAAATCACGGTGCACGAACACGGTGGCGCAAGCGCACATACCAGCGTTAATCTCGAGGAAAAAGACATTCGGTTTATTTCTTTGGATTTAGGTTCTAAAGCGCTCCATCCAAGTGGACAGCACTAATTTGTAGTAAAAAACTGTAGTTTTTCCTGAAGTTTGTTTCGTAAAGGCAGTTGTTAAGTGAAAAATTAACAACTGCCTTTTTTTATTGTTGCTTTGTTGGCTGATAACTACCAAATGCCCTCATTTATACCATCCTCCTCTTCCCACACCGAAAAGACTCATGTTGATCTTGTTGAGTACCTATATAGTAATCCTCAAAATACTTGTGTAAATTAGTGATTGGATAGAGAATGCAGTATTTCATGGGTATATTAATTGCTATAAACGCTTAAAGAAAGTTGTCATTGCAAGGACGTTCATCTGAAGCAATTTCTCTTGTGGGACTGCTTCGATGTCGTTCGCAATGACCAGTGCACGTCAACTTATTTAATGTGTTTATGATAGCTAGTACAAATTATTCGGCAAAGATGATGGAAGAGATTTAAATGAATGGATGAGAGGATAAGAGGTTGTTTCCGAAAAAACGTAATTTACCTACAGCGTCGTTGGACTCTTCTGCTCAATTACAAGACCGCACGCGCATGAGGAAAGGGCAGAAAGCCCATCCAGGAAGAAATACCAAATGGGGTGATTTTAACCGCATTTTTGACGCAATAGCAGAACCCATTATGGTATTCGATACCGAGTTTAAACTGATAAACATAAACAAGGCCGCCAGATGTTTTTTTAGCGGAGACCCTGTTGGAAAAAAGTGTTTTTTTACGAAACACAAATTTGCCCTGGCCTGTAAAAATTGCCCAACGTGGCAAACTTTGAAGACCGGTGCGACAACAGTCAGCGAGGTTTTGGATCCAAAAACAAGCATTCCTATCCTTTTAAAGACATATCCTATTTATAATAGGCTCAAAAAAATTACGGGTGTTGTTTTAATTGGCAGAGAAAGTTATAATGTGCCTTTAAAACAGAAGAGATAAAAAATGTAGTATTGACAAAAGGTATTCTAATCAGTTAATATTCCGATGAATATAACCTATTGAAAAACAAGAAGCTATTCTTCATCGAACACGAGGCCGTCTATGCGTCAACCTAAATCTGTTTTTGGTAAATACGGGTATATTGTATTTTCTTTTCTTGTCCTATCGGGGTGCGTAAGCGGTCAAAGACCGCCGGTAATGATGGCTCCACATCTGGACAAAAGGGTTCATCAGATGACACAATTGCCCCTGAATGTGGGCCTTTACATAGAACCTCATTTACGGAACTATGTTCAGGACGCGCCAATAAAACAAGATGAGGCCGGTGCACAACTCTATACTTTTCCCAACTTCGTTTTTCCTTTTGGCGAACCCCTTGCTTCGAAGATTGAAGAGATGGCAAAAGTTATATTTAATAAGGTAACCATACTCGATAATCTGCAAAATACCGCATCCGGAACGAATGAGACTCTGGACGGAATTTTGACCGTCGGTTTGAAGAGTTCGGATATAGAACTTTCTATTGAACAATCGGTGTGGAGGGCTATTGGCCGTCATAACCTTTCAATCAGGGCATCTTTTCTCGATCCAAAACTGAACAAGGTATGGGAATCAGATATTGCCGTGGAGGGAAAAGGGTTAGATGTTGTAACAAGCAGAGTGGAGCAGGAGTGGTGGATGACAACTGGCCCGAAATTTGGTCCGGCGGTAGACGATTCGATACAGCAGGTAACCTATGAACTTGCCCAGAAAATTACGACATCGAAAGAGATATCCGATTATATCCACAAAGAAAAACCATAAAATATTATTGGCT
Source organism: Candidatus Brocadia carolinensis (assembly GCA_002009475.1). Taxonomy (GTDB): domain Bacteria; phylum Planctomycetota; class Brocadiia; order Brocadiales; family Brocadiaceae; genus Brocadia; species Brocadia carolinensis. The sequence continues at coordinate 50,605 of AYTS01000017.1, forward strand.
TATGACTATCCTGGCCTCCCGGCGAAGTTGGTCAAGTAATTTAAGTATTTCTGCGTCTAACGCTTCTAACCGCACCTTTTCCCTGACATCGTCAAATCGAATAGGAGCACCTTCTTTTTTCTCGGTAACTTTTATCAGATGATAACCATATTCTGTCTGAACCGGCCCGCTTATTTGGCCTACCTTGAGTGAAAAAGCCGTATCTAAAAAAGCCTTTGCGAAATTTCCCTTTCTCTGAATAAATCCCAGATCCCCACCATTTTGAGTTGATGGACAGTCTGAGTACTTTCGTGCAGCCTCCTCAAAGGTCATTCCCTGATCGATTTCTTTTTTAATGCTTTTTATATGCTCCAGCGCCTGCGTAAATTCTTTCTCCGTCTTCATATTCCTCGTATCGATAAGGATGTGGCTTACTTTTACCGTCTCTCCGTTAAAGACGCCCTTGTTTTCATCAAAGTATTTTCTCAGAGTGGTGTCGTCAAGCTTCCTGTGAAAATACTTTTCGAGTGCAATAGAATACTTTATACCTCTTTTAAATTCGTTTATATCAGAGCCAATCGAAGTAAGAATTTGCTCGAGTGATTGATTGTCATACTTCTGATTGCCAGAGATTGTGTTTTTTATTTGTCCGATCTCTCTTTCAATCTCCTCCGGAGCAACGATTAAACCCTGTTTATCAACAAATTCTTCTGTCAGGATATCGGTAATCATCTGGTCGATAATTTCTCGTTTCATCGAAATCAGTGTTGCAGGGTCTGTGCTTGTAATATTTTTCAGCTTCTCAGCTACCATTTCCTGGGTTATCTGTTTGCCGTTGACGGTTGCCACAATGCTTTTGAGCTCTTCTCTTTCTGCTGCAAAGGTATATGGTTGCAAACAGGTTACAATCAAAAATATGAGCGATGCAGCTCGTCTATTCATAATAATTCTTTTCCTTTCGTGATCCGGAGTTCTCGAATTTTTTGCTGGAGGTTTTGGCGATGCATATCGAGTGCTTCAGCCGCACGGCTAATATTTCCATCACATTCTTCCAGTTTCTTTTGGATAAAATCACGTTCAAAATTTTCTATCAATACCTTTTTCGCATCCCGGAATGAAAGGTTGTAATCAACGTGCTTGAATGGCAGGGCATTGTTTCCGGGATGTTTTATCTCTTCCGTCAGATCTGCCGTGTCAAGGATTACGTTATTGGAAAGCACCACGGCGCTTTCAATGGTGTTTTTCAGTTGGCGAACATTGCCTGGCCAGTCATACGATACCAGGCATTTCATTGCCTCATGGGAAATTGATTCAATTTGTTTCTGATGTTTTTCAGAAAAATGGTGTAAAAACCGGTTGGCAAGTAAAGGAATATCCTCTTTCCTGTGCCTCAGCGGAGGGAGTTTTATGCTTACTACCTTGATTCGATAGTACAGATCTTCCCGAAATCTGTTTTCCTCAATTTCTTCCTCAAGGTCACGATGGGTGGCACTGATGATGCGTACGTCAACGGTAAGTGTTTCGATACCGCCGAGCCGTTCAAATTTTTGTTCCTGCAATACCCGGAGGAGTTTTGATTGCGTGCTTATGCTCATATCGCCGATTTCGTCGAGGAAGATCGTTCCTTTATTTGCCAGCTCGAACTTCCCGAGTCGTCTCTCGGCAGCGCCGGTGAATGCGCCTTTTTCATGTCCAAAGAGTTCGCTTTCAATCAAGGTCTCCGGCACGGCGGCGCAATTCATAATAATGAGCGGTTCATTCCGGCGTTTGCTGCGCTTGTGAATTTCTCTGGCCACGAGTTCTTTTCCGCATCCACTTTCTCCCTGAATGAGCACAGTAACGTCTGTTGTGCCGACCTTTTCAATCTTATCGAAGACCTCCTTCATGACGTCACTTTGTCCGATGAGTTCACCCATGCCCTCCAATCGGCCAATTTCCATGCGAAGCCTGGCGTTTTCTTCCTGTAAAATAAGTCGGTCGAAGACATTTTTTGCAATGATCCTGAGTTCATCGATTTCGTATGGTTTTGCAATATAATCATAAGCACCCTTTTTCATGGCCTCAACGGCGATTTTTTCAGAGCCGTACGCTGTAACAATGACCACCAGTGGCGGATTGTTTAATGCGTTAATCATCTCAAGGGTTTTCATGCCATCGAGATGAGGCATGTTGATGTCTAACAGCACCAGAGATGGACGCAGGGTCTTTATCATGTGTAGTGCATCCGCGCCGTCTTTTGCCTCATGAACTACATAGTTGTCTTTCAGGAGGATCTTTTTCATCCCGTAGCGCGCGGCTTTTTCATCATCTACAATTAATACTGACGGCTTGAACATAATCTCAGGTTTGCACGAATACCGGCTCGTTTAAAGGAAAATTCATAACAAATGATGCGCCCCGTCCATTACTCTCCACATGGATGGTGGCCTCTATATCTTCGAGTTTTTTCTTCACAATGGAGAGGCCCAGACCTGTCCCTGTTTGTTTTGTGGTGAAAAAAGGCTCAAATATTTTTCCGAACAACTCCTGGGGTATACCAGGGCCTGTGTCGGCGACTATTACTTGAATAACATGGTTTTCAGGCCGGCAGTGTGCGTGAATATGTATCTGTCCGCCGGATGGCATTGCCTGAATGGCATTACGGAACAGATTAAAAAAAAATCTCCTTTAACGCCCCTTCATCGGCAGTTATGGGGGGAAGGTCTTGAGGGATGTGACACAAGGTTGTAATCTTATTCTGTTTTGTTTCATGGTTGAGCACAACCAGGGTAGAACGAATGATGTCTCCGATCCTGACACTCGTTTTTATCTCACTGCCTGGTTTCGCAAATTGCAGTAATTGATTGACAACTTTTGTCAAACGATCTATTTCGTCCACGATAATCGCGAGGTCCTCCTGGAGGTGATCATTTTTCCTCACGTCTTCCCGCATAACCTGCACAATGGCCTTTATCGAACTCAGTGGGTTTTTCACCTCATGAGCCACGCTGGTGGAGAGACGTCCGAGACTAGACAATTTTTCGTTTTCATACATCTTCCTTTCCAGAGTAAGTTTTTCCTCGATAATCTTTGACTTTTCAACCGCAGAGCCAATTTCATTGGCAATAATCATCAATTGATCCAGATTATCAGAAGCAATCTGCATACTTCTTTTCGCTCGCCCCAGGCTCAGAAGACCGGTAAGTTGACGATTGACAAATATCGGGAAAATGAAAATGGCATCAAGCAGTCTCATTTCATTTATGACAGAAACGTCTTTTACCTCATATCGGTTTAATACAATAAATTCCCCGTTGGCGAAAACCTGGAGAATATGGTGTATATCTCCCAGAGAAATGGGTTCGTAACGTTTGTCACCAATAATTTGAATCCGTTCATTCTTAAAAAGAAGGAGGTTTGTGGATTTGATAGCTGTGGCTTTCATAATGGAATTGACTACTTGTTCGAGCAATTTTGTGAACTGAATGAGAGGGTCGGTGCTAATAACGTGACTTAGTTCGTTCAAGAGATATTCACTATCAACCGTACGGTAAAACATCAGTTTACGTAAAAGCCTTTGTATCCTCTCCCTGAGTGTGGGAAACCAGAATACCAGGTTGATGACAAAGACCGCTTCCAGCATCCTGGCATTGACCAGATAGTGATGCTCCAGAAATTTGCTTAATTGCTTGATTCCAAAGTAATAAAGGCAAATTAGGATAAGGGTGAGAAATGAATAAAAGGCGCTGCGCCGGAGGACAAACTCCATGTAATTGTACCGGTAAACGTAGTAGGCGAAAATAATACTGGGGAAGATGGATGATAACATGGAAACCAGCGTCAGATAATCTCCAACATAGGGAATCTTATTGCCGTTCAGGAGCACCGTGAACCCGATAAAAACCGCAATAATCGTCACTACCCAAAAGATCGCCAGGTGAAATTTGCGTTCTTCTTTTTCTTCTACCGTTTTTGAAAGCCATCGGGAAATACCGGCCGCCGTGAACAGCGAAAGGATCAGCCAAAATACAAAAGGTTTTACATAATACGTTGCAGGATCAGTCAATGTGGTCACGGTAGGCTCGATGAAGTTTCTGATAACCCTTGAAAAAGGAATAACAGGAAGATAAATACTCATAATAATGAGCCGTTGCACAGATTTTTTGATATGAGGGTTGTTCTCAAAAAGGAAGGAAACGGTTGTATGAAGCAATAAACTGGGCATAAAACCGATTCCCACATAAGAGATTGCGTCAGCAATAAAATTTACTGAGGACAAATTTTTCCCAAACAAAAGAAAGCTAAAGAGAAAAATAGTATTCCCGAAGTGCCACATGGCGACACTGATAACAAGAAAGAGGAAAATGAGTTCGCCTTTTGTCTTATGCTTTCGCTGCACAATAAGGATTGAGAGAACTATGTGCAGGATGGTGCCAAGGATGAAACCGATAAGTGATATAATTTCGTAGAGTGGCATAAAAATAAACGAGTTCTTTGTGTCTCAATGAAAGTTTTTCCCGGATAGGTATTTGTAAAACGGATGGCAAGCTTATAATGATGAATGATCTGTGATCAGGAAACAAGGCCTCGGAAACCTGAAGCTTAATTCCGCATCTCTGTAATCCGGTATATTTGTTTTATAATATTGGTGGAAAAAGCCGCTGTCAATAGAAAAACCGTATGCGATGAAATGGGCGGGGACCCAATTGCCGATTTGTAACCTTGTGTTCGGGTTATTGCACTATTTTAGTTTTTGAAAATTTAATCAGCAGTTTTATAAGCTAACCAAGAGGGCGTTTTAGCCATAAAAGCGTTTTCGGGGCAAACCAGAAGATTTTCTATGGGATTAGTCCCCAGTAATCCCACAGAACAAGCAAAGCCATGTGGTAGCACATGGCTTGGCGCCGTTCGCAGAGATGATATGCTCAAAAGGCTCACTATTCGTGATTTTTGAATTTGATACAGCTTTAAAATTCACTTTTTATAAATATCTTGAGTATAGAAACACCGACGTTTTGCTCAGGCAACTATCCGCCTTCGCATCGAAGACAGGCATTCGATGCAAGTCACTGCTTTTTATCCTGGCTTCTGAATCCGGACTTCTCGCTTCTGATTTTTTTTTACCTTATTCCAAACCGCATCCATCTCTTCCAGGGTACACTTTTCAATATCCTTTCCCATAGATGCCAGTTCCGTCTCTACCTTTTTAAAACGATCAACAAACTTATAGATGGTCTTGTGAAGCACATTCTCCGTGTCGAGTTTCAGAAATCGGGCAAGATTAACGACAGAAAATAAGAGATCCCCCATCTCCTCCTCGATTTGTTCAGGTTTATTTTCGCGGATAGCCTCTTTGACCTCTCCCAGCTCTTCATCCACTTTAGCAATTACGTCACTGATGTTCGTCCAATCAAAACCTACTTTGGATACCTTCTTCTGTAACTTTTGGGCCTTTTGCAGGGCGGGGAGATGTTTTGGCAGACCATCTACAATGAATTTCCTATCCTCATATCCCTTTTCATTTTTCTTGATCTGCTCCCATTGATGAATTGCCTCTTCGGGGGTAGTTGCAGAGGCGTCCCCGAAGACATGAGGATGACGGCGCGTCATTTTGTCAAGGCAGAGCGCCATGACACGGTCAATATCAAATTCACCCTTCTCCGTTGCGATCTGGCAGTGAAAAATGATATGAAAAAAAAGGTCAGCCAGCTCTTCTTTGAGTTTATCAGGTTCCCCGGAATCTATTGCATCTATTACCTCGTACGTTTCCTCTACCAAATGCGGTTTTAATGACGCATGGCTTTGTTCCTTATCCCAGGGACATCCTTCCTTGCTACGTAATTTCTGCATCAATTCTATCAAATCCTGAAATAACGAACGAGATTTCTCTTCGGTTGTATTCATTGATAAGGTATCCTGTTATAAGATTTCAGCAATAGTTAACCGTAGTAATATTTTTGCCATGAAACACTTTGAGGTTGGAGGCATGAGGTTAGAGACTCTCGTACCTCTTCTTTCTCCTACTTGAATTTATTAAGCCGTTCAGCTTTCTCTCTTTCTCTCCTCCGTTAAATACAGTTGTATAGCGTATGAGATTCTAGCAATTATTTTTATTGAAGTCAAACAGGAGATGATAAGCAATCATCTATTCCAGTGCAACCCATCAAATCCATTCATTGCGCTTTTGCTCAAAGTGAAAATAACGGTTGAAATACCTTTTTGGATTCCTTATACTCAGCGCTAGTATTCGTTGCTAAACAGATGTATTTGTCGAAACTGCTTATTACACTGCGTTCTTGGCGTTCGGTCTGAGTTGGTACATTTTGAAAATAAGAATAAAACCAGAATCATTGGTATGAATGAAAAAATTCAATACTGGATTGATATTGCTGAGTACGACTTAGAAACCGCAAAAGTCATGCTAGAGGGAAAGAGATTTTTATATGTCGGATTTATGTGCCATCAGGTCATAGAAAAAGTTCTTAAAGGATATTATGTATTTAAAAAAAACCGATAATCCCCCTTACACGCATAACCTGAGTTATCTTGCTACACAAGGTGGAATATATGAGAATATGACAGAGGAGCAAAAGGATACTATAGATTTAATAGAACCTTTAAATGTAGAGGTACGGTATCCAACACACAAAGAAAAATTAATGCAAACTCTGAATTATGAAAGATGCAAAGAGATTATTCAAAGAACAGAGGTATTATATCAATGGATAAGGAAAAAGTTATCGAACGCGTAAAACAGTACAGCGATTTAGTAAGGCAAAATTTTTGTGTAAAAAAGATTGTTTTATATGGGTCTTATGCGAAAGGATCGGCAAGAAAAGACAGCGATATTGATGTTGCTGTAGTACTAAGTAGTATAGACGAAGATATTTTAATGTCTGAGGCAAAACTATTTCGCTTAAGAAGAAATATAGATGCGCGGATAGAACCTATTTTATTGGAAGAAAAAAATGACAAAAGCGGATTTTTGGAGGAAATATTAAAAACAGGAGAAATCATTTATAGTGCAGATTAGTAATATTGTTTTGAGCAAGGCATATATCTATATTTACCAATCTCTTCCCTTTTCATTTCATACAAAATATCACTAGTGTCCGGTTATAAGTTGAACAAGGACAATTGCTTATAAGGAAAGTATGGTTCGCTTTTGTAATCAGAATTTGTAAGTACTTGTAAAATAGGGACTTTCTCAAATAGGGTAATACTCAAAA
>AYTS01000018.1 GCA_002009475.1 Candidatus Brocadia carolinensis
AAAAACGCTTCAGGGGTAAATCCTATCAGGGGTTTCTGGAATTCATGAAACGGCTTAAATTTAGCCATATGATTGATTCTCCTTGGCTGGGTATCTTCTGGTAAGGAAAAGAATGATACGGTTGGTTTGCTCGGTAAAAGGATCGGCTCAATGAAAAGTTTTAACTGCTCCGTGTGGTTTTGCTCTGAAGATTTCATTTCGCCTTATTATATCATTCAATTTCACCATCGCAACCGATTTACCCTATTTTTTTCTGGCTAAATGAAGAAAATCGGAATGCCACATTCTCGGACAGCCTGATGAGAATCGCTTTGTACATAATAGATACCCTAGTGCTTTTACTAGGTGCTGGAAGAAAAAGGGCTAAAAGTTCATTCCATGAAATTGACGTATTTACCTTCTTCTTAATAACCATAATCCTTATGTTCAGTGTAATGATTAGTGAATCCGTAAGTTCCATAAAACGGGAATTTAGACTTAAGACAAAATAATTATGAACTGATACCTGCAGACTAAACAATACAAACCCTATGTTGTTCAGGAAGAGAGTAAACAAAATAGCTCTATATTCTGTTTGACACAAGCATCATACTATGAAAAAGGAAGAAACTCTAAAGGTTGTAGTTGAATCAGAATCGCTGCCTACCCTGCCAACCGTTGCATGTAAACTCCTCTCAATCTCCTCTCAAGAAGAAATAGGAATGAAGGAAATTGCAAATCTGGTATCGAAGGATGCATCACTGTCTGCAAAGGTATTAAAAATAGCCAATTCAGCCCTTTATAATTTTCCTGTAAAAATAAGCAGCGTACATCAGGCTGCTTCCAGAATAGGATTAAATGCCATTCGGAGTTTGGTACTATCATTTTCATTTTTAGCAATTAAGGCAAAAAACAACAAGAATGTTTTTGATTATGAGAAATTTTGGGAAAAATCCCTTTCAAACGCGGTTGCAGCAAGACTTGTCATGGCCGAGGTTAGCAAATCCGACGGGGAAGAGATTTTTTGTTGCCGGGCTCTTGCAGGACATAGGAGAATTGATTATGGCTGGATGCTTCCCACAGCAGTATGCTCAATTATTGCATGAAACGTCCAGTGAGGAAAAAGACACTATTACAATGGAAGAACAAATTATTGGGGCAGACCATATGTCCATTGGATATGAAGTTGCTAAGAAATGGGGATTTCCTCAGGAGTTATTAGTTCCTATTCTTTATCATCACAGTCCGCAAAACTATAAGGATACCAGCTGCAAGCTCAAGAACTCTGTCAACGTCGTTTATGTATCAGGAATCATTACGAATATTCTTTACTCAAATAAACCTCAGAAATATCATCAAAAATTCCTGGACGAATCCCAGTCAATATTCGGCTTTAATGATAAAATCTATGGCAGGATACTGGATCGTATTGTCGAGGAAATAAACCAGACTGCCGGACTCTTTGGCATTCATGCCAAGAATCACAAGCCAATTGAGGAGATACTGCAAGAAGCCAATGCGTCTCTCAGCAGTATAAACTTAACATACGATCAAATGAACAGGGAACTTATTGAAGCCAAGGCCCAATTGCAAAAGCTTACCAAAGAACTTGAAGAAAAAAACAAATACCTTGAAAAACTTACACAACTCGACAGCCTTACAGAAGTATATAACCATGGTTATTTCCAAAGGATTCTTGGAAACCAAATTAGCTTAGCATCCCGTAAAATTTCACCTCTCAGTTTAATTATGACGGATGTTGATGATTTCAAGAATTTTAATGACAGACATGGCCATCAGACCGGCGATTTTATTTTAAAGGAATTGTGCGCGCTAATGAGAAAATCGCTCAGAGATTCTGAAATGATTTTTCGTTACGGTGGAGAAGAATTTGCTATTATCCTTGTTGATACGGCTGAGCATGATGCCCAAGTTGCAGCAGAACATTTACGAGAATCCATTGCTATGCATCCCTTTATCGTTCAGAGCAAAAACCATAACGTAACCGTAAGTTTTGGAGTGGCAGCGATAATGCCTGCAGTGGATGGTTTTACCAAAAAAGATCTTATTGCCTTTGCGGATGCAGCCCTTTTGGAATCCAAGAAGAAAGGCAATAACAGAGTTACGGTGTATGGAGAGAAAAACCCTTCCACTCTCAACCTCCTTGAAAGAGCGGGATAAGCTCTTTTGTAAGGTTCCTATCGAAGTTCTCCCTCTCATATTTCTTGCAAAACTTTTCTTACAAATCCCCCCTGTGCATCAAGTCTTTTTTTTGCCTCTTGGTAATCAATACCCAGTTTCTGCATAACTATGGCAACCTTTGCATTGCCGAATGCGGCTTCCAGCAATTTTTTTGCATCCTCACGGTTGACACCGGTTGCCGTCAAAATGATGCGCTCAGCGCGGTCCGTAAGCTTAGCGTTTGTAGCCCTGAGATCCACCATAAGGTTCTCGTATACCTTTCCCATCTTAATCATCGTAGCGGTGGTCATCATGTTTAAGATGAGCTTCGTGGCTGTACCAGCCTTCATGCGGGTGGATCCGGTTATGACTTCGGGACCGGTGATGGGTCGGATGATGATGTCAACCTCAAAATGAGGCGTAGTCTCTTTGTTGCAACAAAGAAAAATTGTTTTCGCATTGCGTTTTTTCGCCTCAAAGAGGGCACCCATAACATAGGGAGTTGTTCCGCCCGTGGTTATGCCCACAACGATATCCCTGTGGTTCACCTCTTTTTGCTGGATGTCCTTTGCACCATTCTCCAAGAAATCTTCTGCTCCTTCTATAGATTGAAATACTGCCCTCTCACCGCCGGCGATGATTCCCATAATGATAGCGGGATCAGTACCATATGTAGGGGGGCATTCCGATGCATCGAGAATACCCAATCTTCCGCTGGTCCCAGCGCCAACATACATAAGCCGGCCACCCTCTTTAAAGGCAGTCACAATAAGATCGACTGCTTTAGCAATATGTTCCCGTTCTTTTTGAACAGCGGTAGAGACTCCCGCATCCTCAGCATTAATAGTATCAATAATCTCCAGGGTGGTTTTACAGTCGATATTGAGGGTGCGCGGATTGCGCTGTTCGGTGAGCAATTGGGAACGGTCTTTCATATCCATGATTGGTGTGCATGTTACCACTGCCTCCGAAGGTTGTCAAAGAATATTTGCCCTAAATATTTACAAAAAAAATGATTGCATGGTATAAATTACCCTATGAAATTAACCACTAAACTGAAAAATCTTCCAACCTCACCAGGCGTCTACCTTATGAAAAATAGTAAGCATAAGGTAATCTACGTGGGCAAGGCCAAGAATCTCAAGAATCGTGTGAGGAGCTATTTTCAGAGAGAAAGGGATGACAGAACCTATACGGAATATCTGGTACGACATGTTGCAGACATTGATTTTGTACTCACGGAAACTGAGAAAGAGGCACTCATTCTTGAAAACAACCTGATTAAGCAATTCAAACCAAAATTTAATATTAATCTGCGCGATGATAAGACCTTTCTAAGCATAAAGCTGGATATCAATACAAAATTTCCCAGTCCAAAGGTAGTCCGACAGATTGAGAATGACGGTGCAATGTATTTTGGCCCATACGCCTCTGCCAGGGCTGTGAGAGAGACTTTGCGGTACATTCACGATATTATTCCTATCCGGAAATGTTCCGACAGGGTATTCAAAAACAGGGTAAAACCTTGTCTTTATTATCAGATCCATAAATGTCTGGGACCGTGTTGTGCTCTTGTGGATGAGGGAACCTATCGGGGACTGATAGATCAAGTGGTGCTTATTCTCAAAGGCAAACAGGAAGACCTTGTTACGGTATTGCAACAGCAGATGTTTGAGGAATCAAAAGCAATGCGGTATGAAAAGGCGGCAAAGATTCGCGATCGTATCCGTGCTATTGAAGAAACCGTGGAAAAACAGAAAATCCATTCCATGACCTTTGTGGATCGCGATGTCTTTGGCTATTACTTGACGGGAAATGAGGTATGGATTGAGGTTATGTTTATCCGGTCGGGAAATATGGAAGATATAGCTTCTTATCATTTTCCCACAAACCATAATGCCATTGAAGAGGTGTTTCGGTCTTTCCTGAACCAATTTTACAGTCAGACGAGATTTATCCCTGCGGAGGTAATTATTCCCGTAGAATCGGCAGATTCAAGGTTGCTTGAAGATTGGCTTGCGGAAAAGAAAGGGAAAAAGGTGGTGGTGATAAACCCGAAACGTGGAGATAAGGTGCGTCTCGTTGAAATGGCTCAAAAGAACGCCGAGAATGCTTACCAGGTATCCCAGACTCACAACGGGGATTTGGCAAGGACTCTCATGACGCTGAAAGAAACCCTGCATCTCAGGCAAATACCAGAACGTATTGAGTGTTTTGATATCTCAAATATCTTTGGTAAGCACGCTGTGGGCTCAATGGTTACGTTTGAACAGGGGAAGCCTAATAAATCGAGGTATAAAAGATTCAAGATTAAAACGGTAGGACAAATCGACGATTACGCAATGATGCACGAAGTGCTAACCCGCAGATACAAGCGGGCAGTGGAAGAAGATGATTTGCCAAACTTGGCCATAGTAGATGGCGGTAAGGGACAAATGGGGGTAGCTTTAAAAATTTTTGAAGAGCTGGCAATCGATAATGTTGACCTGATTGCATTAGCTAAAGGTAAAAAGGATCGCTCCGTATTGGGCGGAAAGGTTGACGAACAAATATTTGTGCCTTATTCATCAAATCCTATCGTGCTGGTGCCATCTTCGCCTGAATTATTATTTCTTGATAAGATACGGGATGAGGCACATCGATTTGCCATTGCTTATCATAGAAAGCTTCGTCACAGGGAGTATTACCAGTCGCCTCTTGATGAAATTTCCGGAATGGGACTCGCACGTAAAAAGAAACTTATCAAGTGCTTCGGCAGTATTGAAGGTATTCGAAGTGCCACGATAGAACAACTGATCGAAATCGGCAAACTACCGGTAAAGTTTGCAACGGAGATATTTCATTACTTTCACAAACAAGAGGCGTTAATTGCTGAGACCAGTAATCAAGGTGAGTGAAAATGCGTGAAGGGTATTTATTGGCAGTTACGTAAAGCATCCGGTATTTTATGACAACAGCAGAAATTATAACTATAGGCACAGAAATTATGACAGGGCAAATTGTTGATTCCAATGCCCAGCATATTTCAAAAATGTTAACCGAAAATGGGATTCATGTACTATTCCAGACATCCGTTGGTGATGATGAAAAATTATTAAAATTAGCCCTGAGCATTGCAAGAGATCGCGCGAAATTAATTATTGTAACGGGAGGACTCGGTCCCACCGTAAATGACATTACCCGGGAAGCGGTGTCGGATTTTCTCAGTATTCCTTTGATACCTGATAAAGAATCACAACTTCGCCTCCAACGATATTTTGCGAACCGGCATACAAACCGAAGGAATGACTATAAGAGACAGTGTCTTATTCCCAAAGATTCGGTTGCGCTTTATAATGATAACGGGACTGCAACGGGATTTGCCGTTCGTCATGAGGAAAAAGAAATTGTCTGTTTGCCTGGGGTGCCTGGAGAAATGCACTCTATGTTGAATAAGTATTTGGAAATCTATGCGCAACAAAACAAGGCGGAGAAAAGATGTTCGGTGACAAGAAATTTGCATATCTTCGGTATTTCAGAGCGAACCGTTGAAGATACTGTTAAAGATTGTCGGAGACACACAGAACAAATAAAGACAATAACATTAGTACATGATGGAATTGTAACGATCAATATGCATGCAACTGCTTCGGAGGAAAAAAAAAGCCGTAAAAATATTAGACAGGACGGAGCAGGCACTTCGAAAGAAATTGGGTCATACAATATTTGGATCAGGCGAAGATACGCTTGAATACGCAGTTTCTGTTCTTCTGAATAAACACAAAAAAACGATTGCCGTCGCAGAGTCATGCACCGGCGGATTGGTTTCGGATAAACTCACCAACATTTCAGGTATCTCTCAGTTTTTTTTTGGAGGGTGTGGTTGTCTATAGTAATAAAGCGAAGGTAGACGTACTTGGTGTTCCGGAAAAGCTTATACTGAAGCATGGCGCTGTGAGTTCGCCCGTAGTAAAAGCGATGGCCGAGGGAATAAAAACGAAGGCTTTAGCAGATATAGGCGTCGGTATCACGGGAATTGCTGGTCCTACCGGTGCAACACCGGGAAAACCCGTAGGGTTGGTCTATATTGCTGTAGCCGATACCGGTCGTGCCCGGGTAAAGAAATGCCGGTTTAGGGGTTCCAGGATCGATGTTAAAAATTTTTCCGCTAATACCGCATTAAATATGATACGACTCACCTTACTTCATGCCTTATAACAGAGATAGAAAAAGAACTTTTTTTATGGGAATGTTTCTTAAAACCGGTAAGTGAAATCTATGAGTGACTAGGTAAAAGCAGCCGTCTATGGGCATGCCAAAGTCATTGTCGCCCATTTCAATATCCCAGGACTCTTCAGGAAATTCTTATAATGGGAGTGCAGAGGAAAATAAAAAAAACAACCTGCAGCAGATCGTTTCATAGCATTGTCCGCCGAACAGGATAGCAATCGGGTGAAACTATTTATTAGAGTGTTACGAATCTGGCGTCGGTTTATGCTGCATGCATGCTTTATGATATCGTTCGATAATGGCAAGTACTTCTTCTGTCAGGGTAGGAACAAATTGTGTGTTTATTCCCTGCATAATAATTTCGCATGCTTTCTGATGGGAGTATTTTTTATGGTAATGCCTGTCAGTAGTAAGAGCATCATACGCATCTATTATTGAAAGAACGCTGGCTTCAAATGGAATTTCAGACCCCTGCAAACAATCAGGATAACCTTTGCCATTATACCATTCGTGGTGGTGTCGCACGATTGGTAAGCATTTTTCCATAAATTTTATTGGCGCAATAATTCTATAACCTATTTCAGAATGACGTTTTATTATTTGAAATTCTTCTTTAGTAAGGTAACTTGGTTTTGTCAGCACAAGATCGCCCACTCCAATTTTCCCTATATCATGAAGATAGGCACTATATCGCAAGACTTCGACTTCCGCTTCATTTTTACCCAATTCTTTAGCAACAAAGGCTGAAAGTTCCGACACCCGTTTAGAGTGACCAGCAGTATAAGCATCTTTCGCATCTATGGCTTGTAAAAGTGCTTCTGTTGTTGAAAGGAAATTCTGTTGTACTGCTTTTCTGAGGTTATTTACGAGCAGGTCTTTTTCCCACAGTTCAATACTATGGTGCAAAGCTTTTTCAGCCACATTAAGGATTTCCGCTGGTTGAAAAGGCTTTACGATAAAATCAAATGCACCATTTCGTAAGGAGGTAATTGTGGTTTCGATTGAAGGGTGAGCGGTAATCATGATGACGGGGATAGTCGAGTTCTCAGAACGCATCTGTTTGAGAAAATCCAGACCGTTTACCTTGGGCATTTTTATGTCAAGGAAGATCATCTCCGGCTTCACGTTATTCATGCTAACAAGGGCTTCGTCAACATTTGATGTTGTAGAAACACAATATTTGTCCCTTAGTATTATTTTTAATGATTCTCTTACACCAAGGTCGTCGTCAATCACCAAGATGTTTGCTGATTTTGTCATTTGTTCCATATCATATCCTCGAGGGCGTATTTACAGGACATTTCTTGTGCCAAATTAGAAGGATAAAATTTGAGAAAAAACTGTAACTCTTTTATTCACTTTTGGTAATGACTATATATGTGAAATTAGAAAAAAATATTACCCGTATATAATCAATTTGCATTATTGTTTAATCTTGGCGTTTTCTGAAGAAATATGATTATTTTTTGTTCATAATTGTTCGCTTATTGAAAAATTTGACTCTAACGCATTTTTTAAAATTTACAAAAATGACCATTTCTTCCTTATTTTTCAACTTCTCAAAACAGTTATTTGTATAGTATTTTTTGTATTTTTATACACAAAAAAGAGCATTTTTGCAACAAAATATGCTGAATAAATGAACATATTTCCTCTAGTATCTTTGATTTAAGTTTTTCAAACCACAACTAAACAGTCCTAAGTATTCTAATATTAACAACTAACTACATCCATATAACATTTAATGAAAAACTGGTATATAAATTGCCCA
>AYTS01000019.1 GCA_002009475.1 Candidatus Brocadia carolinensis
TCATTTACCGACAACGGATGGCCGTCATATTGTCATGAGCCGCTATACCCAGCCGGAAAAGGATGTTTCACTCCTTTTGGCACAATTGGGATTGACGCTTCCTGAACAACCGCCGCCCAAGGTTTATACATCGGGACAGGTCGGTCTGTAGTGCCGACCTTTTTACATGACCCCTTGAATTTACTGGCTTAGCGGGTTGGCTACCCCTCGAATTGCGAAGGTCGGGTTAGGTTAGCAAAATCATCCAGCCAATCATGATCTGCGTCCAACCCTCATCTCACGGCCGATAGCACGAGGATATGCCACAAATCCATCCCATATCTCCCCGTCTTTTTCTTCCCCTTCTGTATCTTCTCCTCCAATATCCTGAATACCTCCTCGTTCAACTCCGATGTGACATAGATATACTGCAATGCCCTCAAGATCGGTGGTAGCTCATCCCGACTCTTTCATGGCAGTGGTACTCCTGGTGCCAGGCTTCAGTTGCTGCTCGAATCTCTTTCTCCTCTTCTATTGAATGTCCTTTTGCCTTTTTGTTATGGTATAGAATGTTTGTCCTTTTCCCCGTCTCGTTATCAGTAAAACCCTCATTTCCCGCTATAATTTTACCTCTCCAGCTTCAGATATTCAACACCTTGATTCGGCTCTTTCCGCCTGCTTTTCCTTGTTTTATCAGCCTCCAGCTAGTTCTCGTTCAAACACTAAATGGAGGTGGGAAAGGGGTGCGAAGTCTACGGGATGGGCGATGCACATTTGTTTTATGATTAAGATAACAGAAGGTATCATGTGAACAATACAACACTTGTTCTACCAAGGGGAGTATTTAATTGTAGCTTTGTTGCTGTATGATGTAAATAATCTACTGAGAAGGTATCATCTGAGGGCTGTTTCAGACATCTGATGATGCAGATTTTTGCGTCTAACCCTTATAGGTGGAAAGGAAGGATTCCAGTTCTTGTGGAGACTTATCCAACGATTCCTTTACCTGATCAAGGAATCGGTAACTTTCCTCGATCTTGTCTTTCAGTATCAGTTGGATGATGAGTATCTGGCCAATCTTTTCAATGAGTTTTTCGGCATTGGGTACATTTGTCCGAAAAATCTTTTCCTTGATTTCAAGCTTTTGATAGATCAGATCTACCGAAGGGGTAAGTGTGCCGGTAAAGTCGTCAAAGAGGGCATGTTCCTTTTTCAAATTCAACTGGTTTGCTGCCGCGTCGATAACGGTGACGGTCATGGGTGACGGCCCGCAGAGGTAGAATACAATATTCTGTTCCGGTGAAAGATATTTTCTCAGGAGAGGTCCGATAAAACCCGATTCCCCCTTCCATTGTTTTTCCTGGTCATCTACAAGCCCTTGTTCTTTTACGAGGTGTTTGGATTCCGGAGAAAGTGACTGGAAACATTGCTTGTCAATATCGTTCAATTCGGCTGGATTATCGCCGCGGAAGGCACCGGACAGCACCGGCACCAGTTTAAACTGAGGTGTTTTTCGCTGCCACATCAGCCACCTGGGCAGATAGACCATGGGAATATCCTGGAATCGTCTTTCACCCAGGAAAAATATGGCGGTATCCTGCCTGCCATCATGAAACCATTGCTCCAGAAGTGCTAAAATAGGCGCTAGACCGGCTCCACCGGCAACAAACACTGCGGTATGCGGTTCTTCTTTCAGGGTAAAATGCCCATACGGCCCCGTAAAATGAATCTTTTCGCCCCGGAAAAAATTCCAGAGGCTTTTTTCTAAAATGTAGTTATGCACACAAGCAGGCCCTATGCAGGGCGGACCGCCCTTCTCTATCGACATGGTCGGGTGAGCCGGGGCCATGCGAACAATGAGTTTCAGGATGTCTGGCTCCGTAGAGGCAAGTGAATAGCCCCGGTACAGGGTCATGCCTGGTGTGTAGGGAACAAATTCCTTTCCTGCGAGCTCACAAGCCTGCCGGATAATATCCTCATGCTTTTTATAGTGCTCTTCCACAAAATCTTCCGGGATCGCAAGCTGGATATATTGGCCTGGTTTGTATTGAATGGGTTTTGACGGTTGCAACCACATCTCCATCTTGTCGCTGGTAATTGCCCGTTTCTTGATTACCCGGGCGGTGTATTTCCTGACATTCAAAGTGTCTTTCGGCAGATACAGACTCACATCCTTTTCAACCCTGACCTGACAGGCCAATCGCATATACCCATCGCCAATCCCCTCTTCCAAAAATTTTCTGGAAGCTTCTCTCGTGCGCATGTCAAAATGAGGGGTCTCTACGGCGGTATACGTACCAACATCGGTTTGGAGTTTTACCTTACACTGGCCGCAGGTGGCCATACCTCCGCAGGCAGCAGGAATGTTGAATCCCCGGTTCTGAAGGAGTGAAAGGAGTCTTTCGCCGCCTTCGATATCGAGCTCTTTCTTATATTCGTCGTCGCTTAGTACCGTCAGTTTGCGCTTTTCACCGCGCCCGAAAAACTGATAGATGATCTCGCTAAAGATGCTCAGCAGCAATACTAATAAGGCCAGGATGCCTGCTCCCAACAGGAGGGAGATTGTCATGGTGATACTCCGTAATTAAACTTATAGGAATTTCAAACTTTTATAATTTTTCTCTAAAAAGAGGAAAACACACCCCGGCCCCTGTGGTAGATCACCGTCCCCGGTTGACATTATAATGATAAGCGGGGACGCTTGTCATACCAATGAGAGGAGGTTAAAAATCGTTGCTATGGGCAACCTGATTAAAAAAGGTGAATCATGCCAATACCCGTAAAGATGGCAGCCATGATACCCAAGAGCAGGATGGCAATGGTATCTTCATCCCACGCATTCGTGGGGACAAAGAGTCGCTGACGTCTCAAGACTGCAAGCCACACAACAACCATCATCCAGTGAAGTCCGTATCCAAACGCCGTCACGGTTGTGACCAGAAATTTTGCCCCCGTGGGTATCGTAAACGTGGCGCTGGCAAGCACAATACAATTGACCGTGATAAGTTCCAGAAATTGCCCCATCTGCTCATATACATTTTTTGCAAATTTTCTGAGGAGCACACTCAGGATTTGAACAAACACGGCAATGGTAACGATAAAAACCGTTAAATAGAAGATATTTTCCAGCCGGAGCGGAACAGGTGAATAGTGTGACAAAAAGTCACTGCACCGCACCAGGACATGCTGATATACGATCCAGTTTAAAGCGGTGGACAACGTTGTTACAATAATTACCGCTACCCCCATCTTCCATGCAGCATCTATCTGGCGCGATTTATTGATCAGGGGGCACAACCCTAAAAGCTTGCTCAGCACAATCCCGTCAAAGAAGAGTGCATTCAGGAGAACGGGAAAAAGCACCATGAATTGCTGGTGCAACGTGGGTATGGTTTTTATGTTGATGATGAGGCTAACAAACAGACATGCGCCCAATCCTAAAGCGATCAGGGATGTCCTGGAGATTCCCCGTTTAGTTTTTGGTGTGAATACAGGAACTCCACTGCCGGTTTCAGCAGCAGATGCGCACTCGCAATGTGAAGATTCCTGGCATACAATTCCTGTCTTGAGAAGAAACGGGCGTAATAAGAGTCTGTATGCAGCAAGCGCAAAGAACCCACCCACCGGGGTAACCATGAGAACCACTCTAGGGAAGGTGTCTGATAACACGGGAAAACCCATAACCGTTCCGAATCCCAGAGGTTCACGCAAAAATGCGAGCAGGATTAAGGCGAAGGAATATCCGAAACATGCCTTTAATATCTTTTTTTGAGCCTCCCAAAAGTCAACCGTGAGTCCTTCGGAGATTACCGCAAGCACGATACAGTTGGTGGTAATAAGATCGATATAAGCCTTTATATTTGCCGTAATCGCGGGAACAAATGCCTGCGCAAAAAATCCAAAAATCGCCACAAAGACGGAGACAATAATCATTAAAAGGGAAATTTTGTGGTGTGTTCCTGCATTAGCTATCAGCCGTTTGAAAGGGTAAACCACGCAAAAACTACCAGCTGTTACCAGGGTGACTCCAATTCCCATGGTCAGGGAATTTTCCAGTTTGTTCGTTACGGCCAGGGAGGAACAAAAGCCAAGTCCGGCGCCGGCGGTCAAAATGAGATTATCTCTCATGAAATATTTGGAAACCTTTCGTACGCTTCTCTTCAACCCTACCATGTGATGTTACCTTGCCCTTCCCAAAATTCCTTCATGGCGTCATTCAGAAATTCTTCTATGCCCCTGCTGGTATTCGTGGCGCCGGTAATCGCATCAACCTCATTAACGCCTTCAGCTTTCTTCCCCCTCACGACGAGTATTTTAGGTTTCACCTTTTTACCGATGAACTGTCTCTTAAATGACTCCTCGGTAATTCTTCCGCCCAGTCCCGGCGTCTCGCTGTGGTCCAGCACCTCAATTCCTTTCAGGGTTTCCAGATCGGGTTCAACGCAGATGAAAAGCGATATGGTGCTTGATTTATTATAACCATATCCCATCTTGGATTCCACAAAGCCAATCCCCTGAAGTGCCCCGTCTTTCATATATTTGTAGAGTTTCTTTCCGCTTTTGCCTTTCAGTGTTCCCTCAGCGGTCTGCGTCCCCGCAGGCTGAACTTCCCACGCCACTTTCGGCTCTTCAACCGTGATGTTTTCGCGAAAGACATCACGGATGTCTTTTTTGTCGAAACTCTTGAAAGTAAAACCTGCAACGCTCCGCTCCCTGATGCGATACGGAATGTTAAAGATGTCCAATACCGCCCGTTTTTCCTTTATGTCATAGTATTCAGCAATCTTGGGGGCGGTAAAAACATATACCACAAGAAGCCCCGCGCAGGGCAAAAAAGTAATGAGAAGGATTGACGCGACCCGGTATATAATGGTTTTTAATTCTTCCCTGTATGTTCTCATAAACGATATCGTATTTTTACCATGAGCGATTGAATAGGTATGGCCAGCAGGTTCATGAGTAAAATGGCATACATTACGCCTTCGGGCAAGGTGGTAAAGTCACGGATCAGTACGGTAATAAATCCACACCCTGCCCCAAAGATCCATTTAGCAGTTTGATTATACGTTGTGGTTATCGGGTCAGTAGCCATAAAAAATGCCCCTAAAATCAACCCGCCACTCAGGAGTTGAAAGAAGGGAGGAGCTACTGCCTTACCCAAAATCAGTGAAAAAAACACGGAAAAGACAAATACACTACCCAGATAAGATGCCGGTACTCTCCAGTTCGCAACCTTTACTTTCATCAGCCACAATCCGGCTAGTATCAGTGCCAGGCGGCACGTCTCACCAAGTGAGCCTGTCGTCGTGCCTAATAACAGAGAAAGATATGACGCAACCTCTCCGCTCGTCTTGAATGCGGTAAACGGGGTGGCATGGGTCACGGCATCCAATCCTTGAGGTACCGTATGAATAACCTGTGTCCCGATAAGAGGCATTTGGTAGCCGGTAACCAGAAATGCAGGAAAACAGATAGTCAGGAACAACCGGCTGAAGAGGGCAGGATTTACGATATTATTGCCAATCCCGCCCAGGATATTTCTGAAGATGATGGCCAACGCTGCCCCCAAGCCAATCAGCCAAAGTGGCGCCTGAGGCGGAAGAATGGCTGGAATAAACAGGCAGGTGACAAATCCACCTTCGGCAATGTGTTCTTCCCGAGCAATGATTACCCAAAGGAAATCTGCGATAAAAACACCCGCAATAAAGGAAACAATCAGTTTGGGTACAACGCATTGCCAGCCATACAGGTATATCGCCGGCAACACCCATCCGCACACTAAAGCTACCAGGACGGCACCCATAAATCGTTTTACGTCGTAATTGTGCCTGATAAAGGGTGGTGACTGCGCAGTTTCCTTCGGGTTGCGGATCAGTCCGTCAAACGCCTCAAAAACGGCTCCAAAAAAGAAATTTACCTTCGGGTGGGTATGAATAAAGGATTCAGCCGTGTTAAGGCCCTTGTCCAGAAGGGGTTCTAAAGGCTTAAGGAATTTCTTCATGCGTGTTTATCCGGTGCTTTGCACGCCCTGATCATTTTCAGGAGCTCTAATTTCGACGGACAGATGAAACTGCACAGTCCGCATTCAATACATTTTTCCATATGATAAAGCCTTGCCTTGTGTTTTTCTCCTCTGATATAACTGTGGTAATAGAGTGCCGGTTCTAAAGCTACCGGGCAAATATCATCACAGAAATTACAATAGACGCACCGTCGCAATTCACCAAGCAAGCTTGTTGTAAATGCCAGTTCATCCGCCTTGAACATAGGAAACAATGTTTTCCGGTTTTTTTCTTCCAGAACCACGATGTTGTTGACAGACCAGTCTATTTTCTGTGAGAGATCAGATATTTCATTGCCCCGCAAGGGACCGTTCATAAACACACGGCAGGCGCCTGTGGCTTTAATCTTATTTTTCAGTATCTTTTCAACAGACGTTCCCAGTTCGACACGAATAATTTCGTTTTCCCGTAAACCCGTGCCTGAAAGGACAACGTAGCGTGAATTCACATCCTTTCTCATAATCCCTTGCTCATACATGGCTAAAACAGTTTGTGCGTCAACTATCAATATCCCAAGCGACTTTATATCCTGGCCAAAGTTAACATCCATGCCTAAAAGTACCTGTACCAGGATGACTGGGTCATCCTGGGGGTATTTTGCACAAAGCGGAAATACGTGTATCCAATCTTCTGTGCCGGCAAAATTCATGGCGTCTTCAACGGCTTTGTCTTCTTTTTCATTGATCGCCAGGTGAAATTGTGCGTCTGAAAAATAACCCGTTCTTATCTCTTTCAGCATGTTGAGGAATGTGGCGGTTTTATGTTTCAGGATTACCCAATTGGGCAATGCCCACGGTTCGGTGGGGCACAGGTTTACAATAACATGCTCTACCTTCTGGCTGGTAACGGGGAATTGAAATTGTCCCGGGGAGCCGTCAGAGGAAATTTCATCTATAATCGTACAGAACGGCAGTGGGTAAGTATCGAGCAGATGAAATCCACCTTTAACCCCTATAGTTTCTTTTTTCATCGGTTTGTCTTAATCCTGGTAAAAGCATGACAAGCACATACATTATAAGTAAGTTGAAAAAGATTGAGTTAACATATCAATTAGGGTTCAAGATGTCAAGCAAACTTATTTCTGTTGAACTTATTTTTGGAAAATAAAAGGTGACCGGTTGCATCAGAAACGAACGAATTGGCTGAGTGGTATGGGGCAATGATGAAAATATTGAATCAAGCCGTCAGGTAAAAGGAAGGTATCGTTTTATAGTTAACATGCTGGTTAGCCCGACCTTCGCAATTCGAGGGGTAGACAACCCGCTAAGCCAGTAAATTCAAGGGGTCATGTAAAAAGGTCGGCACTACAGACCGACCTGTCCCGATGCATAAACCTTGGGCGGCGGTTGTTCAGGAAGCGTCAATCCCAATTGTGCCAAAAGGAGTGAAACATCCTTTTCCGGCTGGGTATAGCGGCTCATGACAATATGACGGCCATCCGTTGTCGGTAAATGAACATCAATCATTTGCATGCTCGATAGTTTTTCCAAAATTGCTTCAGACGTCAGCCCTGCGGCTCGCCCCCGGGCAAGATTTCGCAGCGTCGTGTGGAGACAGAATGCCAAAAAGGAAACAAAAATATGGGCTTCAATTCTCTTTTCCAACTGGTGCCAGATGGGACGAATGGAAAGCGATCCTTTCAAATCCTTAAATGCCTGTTCTCTACGGGTCAAAAGGAGATACGATTCCCAGACGGTTTCAGGCGAGGCGACCTGCATGTTGGAACGAAGCAGATAGCGTCCCTCACGCAGCAACGTTCGCCGCAGGCGTTCACGATCCAGGCTGAAATGGAACGTGTTCTCGTTCACCGGTTCTTGCGGATTTTGCAGAGAGATACGAACCAGCCCAAAGTCCCGCCCGGCTTCTTTCTTTAACGCTCCAATATGCATCAGCAGATCATATCGAGTGATGTGCTTTCGATTGAGAAGTTCGTGCAGGCTTCTCCACAAACG
>AYTS01000020.1 GCA_002009475.1 Candidatus Brocadia carolinensis
AAAAAATCGATTACTTGTGAGAAAACAGTTTTTCCTATATTCATGAGCCATTCCTTTCCGTTTGTTATGAAGAATAGAATGGCTATAGTATACTTTGAATTTCAAATCGATTACGACCTTTTTTGCTTGTATTTCTCTTGAATTATAATACTTACAACAAATATTTATTCAAACGTCCGGACAGTAGTGATTCGCCATATCTATTTATTTCCAGTAGGTAGATCTGCAACTATCCATTTTTTCAACGAATTGGCCGTCAAGCTCGGGTCTTTTCTTATATCCCTAAGTATCTGCGAACGCAATTCAACAGGGTCTACATTATTATCACTATCTTTCGCTATGCTATGTTTATTTTCACGTTCCGATATATTTGTGTTTTTAGCTGATACTAGTACATTAGAACCTTGTGCCTCAATTTTATTACCCTTTTTCAGTTTTTTAATGTTTCTCATCACAAACAGTAAAAAGGCTAACACTGTGATTGCAAGTGATCCATTTTTTGCCATCTTCAACATAAATTCTTTATGCTGCTCCTTCTTCATCGATGCCTCTTCTTGTTCAAATGATGGTTCATAAAATTGTACATTCTGTATCTCAAAGCCATCATTTCGATTGCTTGATTCATCAATTCCAATTGCTTGCTTTACCAGTGCCGCAATTCGCGCCATGTCATCCTTACTTCTGGGAACATAATTTTTTTGAATTTTGCCATCTTCTGATTTATTTTCTTCATAGGTACCATCAACAAGAACTGCAACCGACAATCTTTTTAAACTTGCCCCATGGTTAGCAATAATTCTTTCTGTTTTGCTTAACTCATACTGTGTTTGCGCCGTCTCTTCTTCCTCCGGCGATCCAACAGATTGAATAATTCCAGACTGAGAAAGATTCAGATTTGCTTGCATCCCTGGCATTCCACCTCCGGAAAATGGCGCACCGCCAGATACTCTGGTAGTCACCGTTTGAACTTTAGGCACTCTACGCTCCGGATCATAATCAACTAGCTTTTCGTCTATATGCTTGAAGTCCAGATCTGCACTGACACGAACAACAGCCTTGCCGTTTCCAACAATTCTTTCTAACAAATCCTGGGCTTTAGCGACAAAATATTCCTCAACTTTTTTCTTAACTTCTAATTGATCATTACTAACACCAGCATTTGAAGAGGATGATTCTTTTTTAGAAAGTAAATTTCCACGGGTATCTGTAATGGTTACATTTTCAGGCTTAAGACCTTCTATGCTTGAACTCACAAGATGGGTAATACTAGATACTTGTTCAGGCCTCAAAGCACCGCCACTCTTTGTTTTCAGTTTTAAAACAACAGAAGCAGTCGGCGGTTTTTCTTCCTCAACGAAAAGTGAAGTTTCCGGCATAGCGATATGCACTTGTGCCCATTCTATGTAATCAAGATGTCTAATTGTTTTTGCAAGCTCCCCCTGAATTGCTCTACGATAATTAATTCGTTGCACAAAATCGGACGTACCAAAACCAACCTTGTCAAGTAACTCATACCCTGATTCTTCTCGTGGTAACCCTTTGCTTGCAAGTCTCAATCGAATCTCATGTATCTGTTCTGTAGGAATTAAGACCGTTGTTCCATTTCCGGTTATTTGATAAGGAATATTTTCTTCTTTAAGTAATTCTATAATTTCACCACTCTCTTTTGGATTAAGTTCTCCATATAACAAGCCGAAGTCAGGTTTCCTTGCCCACTGGGTTACCCCAGCAATGCCTCCTATAAAACCAATAGTCATCATTATCATAATGAATTTATGTGAAAAACTAATTTCATTCCAGATATTCCCAAACTGATTCATCGTTTTTTTTTAAATCGAAATTCATAGTCCTACCCTCTCCATTTTAAATCGTTTTAATGTCTTAGTCGGAAATAATTTTAGCAATTATAATACCAACAAAAAACTTTGAATCATTCATAACAAAACAACTATAATTCCTTGAATTAATAGGGAATACAAATTAATTCAAAATGATATTTTTCATAGCAACACTTAGAAGAGTCTAGAATTACTATACAACACCCGATTCTCTGTACATTATTTTAACGATTGTACGGTACGTAGCACTCGCTGAAACACGACAATAAATGATTATCTAAGTAAGGTCTATAACTGGAGTCGAAAAATGAGTTGAAATCATTACCAATTTAAGAGAGGACATAAATCCTGAGAACAACGAAAGGCGTTATTGCAAAATTACACCTGAAATGGTAGGCATCTGATAGGAAAACGTGGTGAGAGCAAACCGATTTAATGTATCAATGAAATCTTGCCGTGAAACTTCTAGCGATAAGGGTCGTTGAACTTCTCGATCACTCCGTTAAGCCATAGTTCGGAAGGTGGGATGAACCACAGATTGACTCCATAGCGAAGGCAAAGCTGAATAAGTGGTCCCTTACTTCGTGGATGGGCTGGACTTCCGAAGAAAGCCAGTTCGTTGTCTCCTTGAAGATTTTCGGGAATGCCCATACGCTGCCAAATGGCATAAACAGTGGCCAAAACACTTTGCGCTGAACGAGAGAGTATAGACCTATTGATCGCCATATCAATGGCATTCAGACTGTAGAAACGGGTTGTGCCAGTAAGATAACAGGGGATTACAAAATCAAGCTGATGAGTCTGATTGGGTTTCATCGCCGGGAGTTCAGGGTATTTTTTCCCTTTGGTTCATAACGACCCGTCCGTCGATGGGTCAACTCACGACGGCGCAAAATACGTCCAATGGTGCTGAGTGAAGGTATTGGTTGTACCGCCATGTCGTTCATCTCCCATTGGATGGCTTGATTACCGCAGAAAAGCCCCTTATTATACAGGCTCAATCGAACCATCCCCACGATATCTTCTGTCTCGACAGGCGTGCGGTAGGGGTTGCGAAGCGGTCGCCGAGAATGTTCTTCACACCACGTAGGATCATCATGGGCATGCCGTGAAACCATGTATACAACCATCGTGTTGTTTTGCTCAGGGAGGCACAGATACTCTCTGGAGCTTCCCCGGCGAGATATCTCAGTACTGCATTTGCCCGTTCTTTTTGAATCCTCTTTACCATGAACACCTCCTAAAAAAATGAGGTGTCCATTATAATACAACCCGTGGTTATTCGATTTTCAAAGATCGTTTACTGAACAATGTCCCGAACGTTATTTTAGAGAATGATATCCTGAACGTTGTCAGATAGGAGAATAGTAGAAAACTCTTTTAATACGAAGATTTTAATTAACGGAGAACAAGAAATGGACACTGTGCGAAAGGATATCCAGAGGATAGTGTTTTCCCTGATTGTTGGAGAGAAAGGAGTAATCGTCCGAACTATCCGTTATCATCAATACCATCCTGTTGGTCGATATGATTATTCCTGACCGGTTTTGGATCATTGCCAGGTTTGTTTTTTCCAAATCTCATTACCGTTGCAAAAATCGGGAATGCTCATGGGTTGTTTGTGGGGTGAAGGGAAATTGTTTAAATTAAACAGCACGCGGCAAAGAAACGATGCAAGAATCTTTTTTAGTATTGACACAATCTCCTGAGTAGTTAGTAGACGGTAGAATTGTCATATAGAGAACGGTTAAACCATTAATTCACTGTTATGTCCCATTATAAGGCGAACAGTACATGATAAATCAGGTCCTCGGATATTTCGGACAACAATCCAGTAGTGCGCCTCCTCATGAATATTGCTAAAAATACAAGGCGATTTTATATCAGAGTAAGGCGGGACTTAAAGTGCAAAACAGTCATAAAACGGCAACTTACCAAGCCTACAAACCTTGCACACCATCCTGCCAATTAAAAGGATGAATATAACTTGGTGGGGAAATATTAAACCTGCATACGCATAACTTCTTTGTATGTTTCAACAAGTTTATTCCGCGTTTCCATCATAAATTTAAAACTTACTTCTGCCTTTGCCATGGCAATCATAACTTCATGAACATTTCCAACCTTTCCAGTTGCAAGATTTTCAATACTTTCATTTGCTTTTGCCTGGAGATCATTTACCTCATTAAGAAAACTACTTAAAGTTGTTTTAAATGACGCTCCTTGATCTTGCTCCTCTATGGAATTCACAGTCTCTTTGTTTGTTGAATTTGTTCCTTTGCCGTTTATGTGCATAATATCCATGGATCTATCTCCTATTTCATTTCCCAATAATTGATAAAGCTCGATTACTCATATCCTTTGTAGAGTTTATTACAGCAAGATTTGCTTCATATGACCTTGTTGCGGTGACAAGATCTACCATCTCCATCATAACACTTACATTTGGCATATCCACAAAACCCTTTGCATCTGCTTTAGGATGTCCCGGATTATATACCTTATTAAACGGCTCATTACTTTTCGTAATTCTTTGAACTTTAACACCGCCGAGTCTCTCCGCACCCTTGATGTTATCATTTTTCAGGGTATTATTAAATATCGAAGAAAATTCAACTTGTTCTCTCCGATATGGTCCGCCTTCTGGCGTCTCTGTGGCATTTGCGTTTGCAATGTTATTGGCAATGACATTCATTCGTATTCTTTCAGCAGATAGTCCTGAACTACTAATATCAAGTACTGACAACACGTTCTCTATACCCATTTCTTTACTCCTTTACACCTTTGAATTCTCAATTGCAGATTTTACGAGTTCCATCTTTTTTGCAAGTAATTGCGAATAAGTGTTATATGAAAGTGTATTTTTCAACAAAGATGAAATCTCTTTATCCATATCAACATTATTACCATCATTTCTGACAGTTTCATTTCTGTCCTTTTCTGCAATAACGACTTTTGGTTGGAGAGTATCAAATTTATTCATGGAAGTATTTTTTATTACCTTTTCTAGCTGATCTGCAAAACTAACCTCCATCCTTTTATACCCCGGTGTATTAATGTTTGCTATATTGTTCGCAATAACTTTGTGTTTTATTGCAGAAACATCCAGCATCTTCTCTAACATATCAATACTTTTATCCGAGCCTGTAATCATACAAACCTCCATTCGCAATATATATACCAAGACATAAAGAATCAACCATAGAACAAATTATTATTGTTAAATTATGGAAATAAAATATGTTATCATCACAGCTAAAGCAATTGATACAAACCTTTATACAGCATATTCATTTTACACAGGAAATTGTTTCCCGCTGCCACATAGATTTGTCTGTTGCATCATATCTGTGGAGTTTGTTTCGTAACGTCCTTGTTGTAATTTTAAGTAACTCAGCAGCCCTGGTTTTATTTCCACCCGTTTTTTCTAACGTACTGTAAATCAAGTCTCTTTCAACATCCTCTATAGCTTTTCCATCTGTCATTATGCCTTCTGGCCTCTTCGTGTCTTGATGGATAAAAAGATTGTTCAACTGATCCGTTGCTAGCACATCGGAGGAGTTCATAACCACAGCTCTCTGTATAACATTTTTTAATTCTCTCACATTTCCTGGCCAATTATATTGACAAAAATAATCCATAATTGCTATATCCATTGCTTTAACAGTTACGTTATTTTCGAGACTATATTTTTTCAGATAGTAGTCCACGAGCAGCGGTATATCCTCTCGTCTTTCGCGTAGAGGTGGCAAATATATGGGAACAACGTTCAGTCGGTAAAAAAGGTCTTCACGAAATGTACCTTTATGAATTTCTTCTAGTAAGTTCCTATTTGTTGTTGCTACAATTCTCACATCAATCTTTATCGTTTTTTCTCCACCTACTCGTTCAAACTCTTCCTCTTCAAGTACCCGAAGTAATTTAGCTTGTATATTAGGTGATATCTCACTGATTTCATCAAGCAGTAAAGTACCGTCGTTTGCTAACTCAAAACGCCCCAAGTGCTTCGAAATTGCTCCGGTATAAGCACCACGTTCGTGTCCAAACAGTTCGCTTTCCAGGAGTGTTTCAGTCAAAGCAGCGCAATTAACCCGAATAAAAGGGCTTTCATATCTGTTACTATGAAAATGTATCGCACGTGCAACAAGTTCTTTTCCGGTACCACTCTCCCCTTGAATAAGAACACTCGCCTTACTTTGTGCAATTCTTTTAATCTGTTCGTATATTTGAAACATCTTAGAACTATTGCTAAAAATGGGATTCATTTTTTCATCAACATTCGAATTAGACCTCCAATATTTGTTTTCCATAATCAACTTTTGCCGTTCGTTAACCCGGGCAATTACAAGCTCTACCTGATCAGGCGAAAATGGTTTTATAATATAATCGTATGCACCTTTTTTCATAGCTTCAACCGCAGTTTCTATCGTTCCATAAGCTGTCATCAGAACGACAACTGTTTCAGGAGAAAGAGTCTTTATCTTTTCAAGGACTTCCATACCGCCCATTTCAGGCATCTTCATGTCGAGAAAAACCAGATCATATCCTTCTTTACTAACTCTGGCGAGTGCCTGTTGCCCATCACTTGCAGACACCACTTCATAGCCATTTCTTAGTAATGTTTCGGATAAATATTCACGACCTAACATGTCATCGTCTACAACTAACACCTTTTCTACACCCATTTTATTCCTCATTGAAATGCCCAGACGACCCTACACCTGAACCATCTACCAAGATAATGACCAAGCTTTTATAAATACTGCGATACGAGGAATTCATTATTTTCCCATCTACTACCAAAGGTCTCGCATTCATAATCACAATTCACTGGTAAATTAACATAGAACGCTGTCCCTTTATTTTCCTGGCTTTCAACAGATATCTTTCCGTTGTGAGCCTCAACAATCTTATTCACAATTGCTAACCCTAAACCAGTTCCATCTTGTTTAGTCGTAAAGAATGGGTCAAATATTTTCTGAATTACTTCATTCTTTATACCAATTCCTGTATCCCTAATTCCCACCTGAATACCTTCGGGTTCATCATTTCCATACGAACGTGTAAATACAACTAC
The DNA here is from genome assembly GCA_002009475.1 of Candidatus Brocadia carolinensis. GTDB lineage: Bacteria > Planctomycetota > Brocadiia > Brocadiales > Brocadiaceae > Brocadia > Brocadia carolinensis. The sequence continues at coordinate 6,916 of AYTS01000020.1, forward strand.
ATTACCCCCAGACGGCATAGATTGAATTGCATTTAAACAAAGATTTAAAAATGCCTGTTGTAATTTTTCAGGATCACACTTTAAACCGTCCATATCTAACCCGTATTCTTTGCGAATGGTGACATTCTGTATACCCTTTTGTTTTATTTCCTCAGTCACAAAAAAAAGCGCTTTGTCCAAAATCTCTGAAATACTACTGTTTTTAAAATTCAATCTGAGTGGACGTGCAAATACCAGCAGCTCGGTTATTGTTTTATTTAAATTCTTGGTGCCATGAATTATGTTTTTTACCAATTTTTTTCTAGGATCTGACTCATCTAAATCTCGCCCAAGCAAAGCGGAAAATCCTTCTATTCCGTTGAGCGGATTTCGAATTTCATGTGCGATCGACGCAGCCATAGCACCAAGGGCGGCTAATTTATCAGCACTTCTCAGTCGGGTCTCCAGTTCCCTAATTTCAGACAGATCTCTAAATACCTCCACCGCACCAATCGTCTTCTCATTTGTATCTTTAATCAATGACACACTGCTTTCAACCCATTTTACCATTCCTTGTTTTGTTATTACTTTCCGTTCTACGTCTATATAATTTTTTTTTCTTTTCAAGTGCTAATAATAATAACGAAGTGCCGCTGTCACTGTTCTTAAAAACTTCCTCCACCCTTGTTCCCATTATATTTGAGTTACTCACCCTTAATATTTTTTCTGCTGCCGTATTAATTGTTGATACTTTTCCTTCTAAGTTTACAGCAATAACTCCGCTATGAATACTGCTTAAAAGGCTGTTTAAATATATAGTTAAACTATCCAACTCCAGTACTTTGTCCTTTAAACGGGCATTAGCCAACGCCATTTCCCTATCAATCTCTTTAACTCTATTTTGAAGTTGGGTATAAGATTCTTCTAGTCGTCGTGTGTACTGATTAAATATATGAAACGCCGCAGTAAGGTCAGTATCCCACTTCATTGTTAATTTGTTTATAGATGGATTTTCTATCATTTCACTCTACCTCTTTTGTGTAGACTTAAGGTCGTTTGACAACTAAGGCATCCGGCTACTGACTAACGAGTTCTTTTCGGACCAGGACTTCCACCACATAACATCGTCTATATACCACTTTGCCGATTCTATTAAATCACCGTTTGGATACTGATTAATAAACCGCTGGTATTCGCTAAGAGCAAGATCATATTTTTTCATGTTTCTATAACAATTTGCTATCTGATACTGTACCCATATGTATTGATTCAACAAAGTATCCGTTGGAGTGATCAATTTATATGTTTGCAGTGCGTTATTGTATTCACACAATTTATAAAAACATTCAGCAAGATCAAGCAAACTCCCATTTTCAGTTAACTTCGATAACCGATGGCTTAAATCCTCACTTAAACCTGCCTCTTGTCCTTTCCTGTCATTTATTGCATGTTGTTGAGCAGTCGAACTACCTGCTCGCGAAATCATATTTTGCATTGGATACATCTTCTCCAGCAGAGAAGGTGTAGAATCTTTAGCAGGTTTTCTGTCGGCTTTCAATTTTTCATTATCACCAGGTTTTTTTTTTATCATCCCTTGCGATTAATTCTCTTTCTAGTTTTTTATACTCATCCTCCAATTCATAAAGTTTCTTTCTCTCTGAACTGAGAACTGATGTCATTCCATCTATACATTGCTCTGCTCCGTGGCTACACAAAGGATCTTCAGATTTCAGATTACTGGTATTTACAACTTCTTTTTCCACTTTAACCGGCCTTAGTAACAGTCTTTCAATATTATTATTCGCTCCTGCTTCAGTACGTACCTTCTTTGATTCCGACGAAGAACAATTGCTTATTTCACCAGAATCAACGCGATCATTGTCAATAACAAATAGCATAGATAACAAAACACACCAAATGGATATAAATCCTTTTTTTCCTATCATGAATCACCTGATTGACTGCATTGTAATTACTATTTAAAAATGATTTTTCGTAACCAAAAGCAGAGCAAGCATTATGCCACTATAATAATTTTATGACCGAGAGATAAATCTGAATGGTTTTTATAAGAGGACAGAGCGTCTTAACTAAAATAAAAAAGAAAGGTTAGAACAATACTACTTTGAGTTGATAAAAATAAATTGCTGTTGCACGATTGATAAGTTTTCAGAGAATACTTATCATTAGAATGAAATTAATTACTTAAAATATACATTCTGTTGAATTCTCCGTTGAAAATTCAAACATAAACGAATAATTGAATAAATGTTAATGGGATACCTGCGTGGTTGAAAATATCACATCTGCAAGCCAGAGTTCTCGTGGAGAAGTTTCTAACTATACATCAATCCTTGCCTGCCAATAGGCAGGCGTATACATAGAAAGATAGTAGATTTCCCGTGAAGGGTATGACGGAGTTTCGAGATACAGACGATCTTTTGAGATGTATGAGTAAGGCGTGTTAGTCCGTGCCAACTGCCTTTTCTCAGTGAGGCGTTGGCACTGTCATTTGTTGGAGATGTCGCAATAGGTTAGCTTATAATCTCTTGAAGTGGATGGCACTGAGTAACTCAAAAAACTAAGCAAACAGAAGCTTATTATTGATTTTTGTCCAGCAAGGGTATTATAAAAAAAGTTGATTTTCGCATGGCGAAAATCATTTGCAGAATTTAGATTCTTTAATAAAAAGAATACATGTTCTTTAAGCAATGTCTCTTGTCGCATTACAAAATTTTTCCCCTCCCCTAAACCGCTGAATTATAGCATTTATCCCGATAGACACCAACTGTACCTGAAATATATCAGAATAGTGGTCTGCGAGTTCACGGCAAATCTCTTTTATACTTATATTTTTCTTTAATAATTTTTGGAGTGAGGTAACCCTTACCCCCTGAATTCCACAGGGTGTAATGAACTGAAAAGGAGATACGTCGTTATTCACATTCAGTGAAAACCCGTGTATCGTATAACCACATGCAATTCTGACTCCAACAAACCCAATCTTTGCTCCGTTTACCCAGACACCAGTGTAACCTTCTTTTCGCTCCGCGGTAATATTACAGCCAGACAGTGTCCTTATCATCACCTCTTCAAGCATCCGCAGATATTGGTAATAATCGTTTGTATAGGTGGACATTCTTATAATGGGATAACCTATAACCTGCCCAGGCCCATGATAAGTAGCTAGCCCGCCACGGTCTGTTTTATAAACAGCAAAACCATTCCTTTCGTAATATTCCCTGTTCGATACCAAATTATCTTCCTTGTATCTGCGGCCAAAGGTAAATGTCGGCGGATGCTGAAGCAAGATAAGACAATCTTCTATTTTGTCTGAAATCCTTGTTTCAAACAGCATCTTTTGTAACTCCCAGGCATCACCATATTCCACCACATCAAGTTGGAAGAGAAGACCGTTTCGTATCATAGGCTGAAACCTCCCATTTTTCTAACCTCTCCTTTATCGCACGAAGGAACGCATCGGCATTGGCGCCATCCATGACCCGATGATCAAAAGAGAGGCTGAGATACATCATAGATCGAATTGCAATCGCGTCTTCTATTACTACAGGCCTTTTGACCACCGCCCCTACCCCCAATATTGCAACCTGCGGCTGTAATATGATGGGAGTGCCAAACAAACTGCCGTTAATACCATAGTTTGTAATCGTAAATGTACCGCCTTGTACTTCTTCGGGTCTTAGCTTTTTCGTGCGCGCACGTTGTGCTATATCCTGGATTTCCCGTGATAATGGTAAAAGATCCTTTGTATCAGCATCTTTAATTACAGGGACGATCAATCCATCTTCAAGAGATACCGCTATTCCCATGTTGATATAGTTTTTCTGTAAAATGCCCTCATCTGTCCATGAGGCATTCAAAATAGGCTGTTTTTTTAAGGGCGTGGGCCGTTGCGAGAGTAATAAAGGGAAGATACGTAAGATGAATTCCTTCCTTTTTTAATCGGTCTTTGTTTAGTTCGCGATACCGTTCGACCTTTGTCATATCCACTTCAAACACCGTTGTTACATGAGCGGCGGTCTGTTTGCTCTGCAACATCCGATCTGCCGTGATTTTTCGCTTGGGACTCAAAGGAATACAAATCTCTTTGTCCAGCATCCTTTTTTCAGCCTCAACAGAGGGAGTAACAATACCACTGGGCATTGAAGCTACATAATCCAAAATATCCTTTTTTGTGACGCGTCCACCTTCTCCCGTACCTGTTATCTCTTCTAAATTAACGTTATATTCTTTAGCCAGTCTCCGCACCAGAGGTGAATACCTTTTTTCTGCCTCTTCTGTCTCCTGAATTCCTTTTTCACTCTCACCTTTTTCAATCTTTTTTGCAACTTCGGGTTTTTCTGTCGATATGTTCACACCCTCTTTTATTTCTATTGGTTCGATTTCTGCTATTATCGTCTGGACAGGCAGGGTGCTCCCTTCGGAATGAAGAATCTTTTTTATAACCCCGGTGACTGACGATGGTACCTCTGTGTCAATCTTATCCGTACTGATTTCAACGATGGGTTGCTCTTTTTCAACCAAATCTCCTTCATGTGCAAGCCACCTAAGAATGGTCCCTTCCGAAACACTTTCACCCATCTGCGGCATAATAACCTTGACCGTCATGTTCTATCCTCCTCTTAATAGCGCATCAGTTTTTCTATCGCAGAAACGACGTCTTTTGTCTGAGGAATAAAGGCTTCTTCTAATGGGGGGCTATATGGCACAGGAGTATCAGGAGAGGCAACACGAATAATAGGAGCATCGAGATACTCAAAACAATACTCATTAATCAACGCAGAGACCTCAGCGCCAACACCGCCAGTTTTTGTTTGCTCATGCAGGACGAGAACTTTATTTGTCTTTTTTTACGGTGTCAAAGATTGATTTTTTATCCAATGGCAAGATAGTTCTCAAATCTATAATTTCGATAGAAATTTCTTTTTCTTTCAATAATTGTGCTACATCAAGGGCAGTATGCACCATTGCACCATAGGTAATAATTGATACGTCTCTCCCTTCAAGAGCAATGCGCGCCTTTCCAATCGGCACAGTATAATCTTCTTCGGGAACAGCATCTTTGATACGTCGGTAAAGGTATTTGTGTTCACAATAGATAACAGGGTCGTTATCACGAATGGATGCCTTCAGCAAACCTTTCGCATCATATGCTGTAGAAGGGGCAACGATTTTTAATCCAGGTACATTTAAAAAAAAATCCCTCTATGCACTGCGAGTGAAACGCCCCACCATGGATATTTCCTCCGTATGGTGCTCGTACAACAATGGGAGTAGCAGCCGCCCAACGGTAATGATTCTTTGCTGCTACATTTACCAGCTGATCAAAAGCACAGGAGATAAAATCTGCAAACTGCATTTCCACGATAGGCCTCATACCAACGAGTGCTGCACCAATTGCAGCGCCAGTAAAGCCGGACTCAGATAATGGTGTATCGAGGACCCGCAAATCTCCATATTTCTCTAAAAAACCCTCCGTAGCACGAAATGCACCTCCATAAATTCCAACGTCTTCACCTAAAATAAATACGCTGGGATCTCGTGTCATCTCCTCATCCATTGCCTGTTTAATTGCTTCAAGATAGGTAATCTCTTTCATAATCGTCTATTCCTCTTCAATGGGTGTTGCATAAACACCTTTCAGACAGTCTTCTGGATTGGGGTATGGACTTTCCTCTGCAAATAACTCAGCATCTTCGACCTCTTTCTTTACTCGTATGTCAATGCTATCCAGTTCTTCTTTCGTTGTAATATCATTTCCAATCAGATATTTTTCCATCTGTAAAATAGGATCCCTTTTCTTCCACTCTTCCAGAAGTTCTCGCGGGACATACTTTGCGCTATCATGTTCAGAATGACCGTGCATCCTCATGGTTTTGCATTCGATAAAGGTAGGCCCGCCACCATTTCTTGCCATATCATAGGTCTCCCTTGCAACGGTAAAAACCTCCACCACGTTATTTCCATCTACGATCCTGCTGGGCATGCCATAAGCGAGTGCACGTTCTGCAACATTCTTAATGGCCATTTGTAGTTTTAATGGTGTTGAATATGCATATTGATTGTTATTGCAGATAAACACGATAGGTAATTTCCTTACCGCAGCGAGATTCATGGCTTCGTGAAAATCGCCACGACTCGTCCCCCCGTCTCCGGTACATGCAACTGCAACCTTTTTTTCTCCTCGCATTTTAAAGGCGAGTGCAGCACCCGCCCCCACGGCATAATTGTCAGCCAGATGACTTGGAAAACCAATGACCCCAAAATTCAAATCACCAACATGAACATTTCCTTCTTTCCCGGCACTCACGCCAGTTTTTTTCCCAAGATATTGTGCCATAAGACGCTTTGGTGTAATTCCGCGAACTAAAAAACATCCCATGTCTCTGAAATAAGGGGCTGCAATATCGTTCTTTTCAAGTGCATAACTATACCCCACGGAAATGGCCTCAGTGCCGTTACTCGTCCATGCCCCACCCAATATCCTTCCCTGATGATAAAGCGACGAAAACCGATCTTCTAACTTTCGCGTCAATTTTAGATAATAGTATAATTGCAATAAATCTTCTCGTTTAATATCCATCGCTTTCTCCACATGAGATCGCTATTTGATTTTATAAATTTCAGACTTCGTCGATTATTTTCTCTGCGCGCTTTGCGGGGAATTACGGGTATTTACAGGCCTCCCGTAATGGCTCTATCAATTTCCATTTGGGCCTTGAGTTCCATCACATGGTTCGTCAATTCATCGATGTGTCCCTTTTCCCACTCCGCAAGGGTGAGCAATATTTTGCGCGTTGCAGGCTTCGTCGCCTGCAATGCTGCCCGATAATAATAATCGTATGATTCTTGTTCCCGTTTTATTGCTTCCATAAGTACATCCATCATGGTGCTAGGCTCCGACGTCCGGTTTGTCTTCATACTTCCCCCCCTTCCAATTGAAAATAAAATATTGTTCACCACTGAAACCACAGATTGCACAGATTCCCCAGATAAAATTCTCAATAATCTGTAGAATTTAATACTCTAAAATCTGTGTACGCTGCAAAATCGGCGGTTTCCAATGTTTTTCATGGTCTGAGGCTTCGCCTCGCTAGCTATTACTCATTGTTATTGATTGTAACGGTCTTAAGCTGGTCAACTGAGGATTTTCAATATTTTTATACTGAATTAATACTTTAAAAACCTCTCCCATTACCTCAGAATGAAGTAAATTTTTCAGTTTCAACGTGGTCACCGTATCATTATTGGTATTATTTAATCTTCCCAGAATACCCAAAGCAATCAAAAAGTGGGATTGTTTTATAAAACCGGCTACTTCCAACTGCACGAATCTTCCTGCATTTATCAGGTTCGTAAAGTCCACGTGAGCCGTAATATCCTGTTCACCCAATCGCTCATAATAATTACGGTTGACCGTATGGCGAAAATAACATCGTAGTGACCCTTCGTGCGTGTTTCCATGAAGCAATCTATCTTCTGTGTCACCATAATCAATAGTGACAACAAATCCCTTGTGTAATTTTTCTGAAACGTGTCTTAGCCACTCTACAGCACCCAAATTTACTTCATATGCTTGGCCTTCTCTCATATATATTTGGTTAGTACCAAGATAATCTTTTAACCCAGGCTCGGATACCTCATCATCTGTTTCGCAAAAATTTGCTCCATTATAATCCACATAGGTCTCTTTTAAAATCTTATTTTTTACCTTTAAACGGTGCACCGGCAAAGCATCGACAAATTCATTGGACAGGAAACACCCCTGGACCTTACCGAAAGAGAATCCATCTTGTTTGTAAGTATGCCATGTCACCATCCCATTTCTTAAATCAACAGAATCAAGGAGCAATTGTTGTCTTTTTCTTGCATAGGGATTTGTTTCAACGATAATATAATGAAGGTTGGTATAGAATCTCGGATATTCTTCCTTAATACAGCGAATGATGTCATGACACAACCACCCGCCGTTTGCCCCCATCTCCACAACGGTGAATGCATTTTCTCCTAAAATTCTCCACATCTCTTCCAGTTGTTTTGCAATGAGTTCGCCGAAAATCCTATGTACAGTCGGGCTTGTATAGTAATCACCAAATCTTCCCACCCGTTCCGTATCCGAGTTATAATATCCATATTTCGGATGATAGAGTGCCATTTGCATAAACTCAGCAAAGGTGAGCTTCCCTTTTTTGTTTATTTCTTCAATTATCAATTCTTTAAGTACCTGCATAAACGTGAACTCTTCGGCTATCAACCATTGCCTTTCAGCCTTATTTCATGTCCTCATGTCTCGATAGCAAATAATTCAAACTACAGAATAAAAATTCCTACACGATCAAATTATGTATCAAGATTAGCTAAGCCATGACATGAAACGAACTTTCTTTACATCAATTAAAACAAGGACAGGAAAGATAGCCAACTTTAAATCCGCTTGATTAATTCCTGAATGTATTGCTTTAAACCTTGCATTCCAGCGTAGCGTACGCCTAACACCTGTGACTGAGCGTTGTCAATCGTATTGATGGGTTGTCGGGATGTACCGCTAATGTTTGATTTGGAAGCACAGATGTCCTTTGCCATATGAGCTACGCTCATATTATCCACATAAAAGTCTACGAGATTATAAATCTTTCCAGAAGCTTCTTTGTTGTCGATTACCAAATCTATCGCCTGTGCTATGTCTTCCACATGAACGACTTTCCCACCGCCTGATACTTCAACATTTACTCCATGCTTGATGTCTTTAACGATGTTATACCAGGCGGAGTGGGCCAGATGTGGGTTTATCCCGTAGATACCTACAGGGCGAAAGATGGTCGTGTCAAAGGCCTTTGAAATAAAATATGAGTGACAAAATGCCTCAACCGATGCTTTATAGGCGCCATAATTTGAATCGGGTACGAGAGGATGCAATTCATCCAGCCTGATATGGGGAAATATGCGCCCGTATACCGCACACGAACTGATGAAGATGAATTGCCTGATACCCGCTTGTTGTGCCGCATCTAATAACTCTATGCTCGCCAGGAGATTCGCCTCGACGAATCGTTTTATGTCTTTATTAGCTGCTTCATGAAAAGAAGCGCCATTCCTTTCATAGGCCATATGGATGACTACGTCTGCACCTTGTACAAATTTCTTCAGGTTCTCTTTGTCGGCCATGTCACCTTTGATAAAGGTTATCTTTTTTTCATACTCTTTAAGGTGTAAAGTATTGCTGGCATTCCGTACAAGGGACTGGATTCGGACATCCCTTGCATAGAGTCTTTTAGCTACGTAATAACCTAAAAATCCAGTTAAGCCTGTTATAGCAATTTTCACCATATGCATTCTTCGTTTATAACATGAAAACACAAAGATAAAAGAACTTAAACGTGCGACAGTACGTGGTTAAAAAACTAAATTCTATTGACATCACTAAATAAATATAGTATTTTTAATATCTTATGTTGAAAAAACTAAACATGTACTCTAGATGTACTATTCCTTGATTTACTAAGCCCCCATCGTCTAGCGGCCCAGGATGCCAGGTTCTCAGCCTGGAGACAGGGGTTCAAATCCCCTTGGGGGTACTCAAGTAGCTATTGCTATAGTATAAAGTATCATTCCTGTCATCTTTCTGTAAAACGCCTTTTCGTAATTTTCAGTTGTTCATGCTGATGAAACAATACCGTGCTAATCAAAGAAAATAAGAGATGCATACAAGGTCTTGAAAAAAAGACTTTTATATAAATAATCAGCAATAACATATTATAGAAAGGGAGGAAATATCATGGTAAATGTTTATTCTTGCAAGACGTGTGGCCTGGTGACGCAAGAGAAAGGGCATCTTTGTAATCCAATTCCTTCAAAAAAGGTTGTTGCATGTAAACATTGTGGAACGATAACAAGTGACCCAAGACATGTATGCTCACCCACGCTTGTCAATTTAAAATACTCGTGCGATTCGTGCGGCCGGCTTGCACCAAAACGCGAAATGCTCTGCCGTCCATCGCCTGTACCAAAAGCAAAAAAAAGTTGTAAAAAAATCGGTATCAAAAAAAATGGGAAAATCTAGCAAACCAAAGAAATAAGCAGGGATTTTACCAGAGTGTTTCCGTCAGTTTTGTACTTGCCGGAAAAGTGATTCAGAATTATTGGAATGATCAGATAAGATACTGTACTTTGAAATGGTCGGGGCGAGAGGATTTGAACCTCCGACCTCCTGCTCCCAAGGCAGGCGCGCTAGCCAAACTGCGCTACGCCCCGTTACTAACCTCATTAATCTCCATAAGGGTAGCGCTAATTATACGATGCTTTTACCTAAATACAAGCAAAAACATTCCATCTATTTCAAATTTTCATATACCGTGTGTTAATTTAAAAAACAGCGAAACCAGCTATGAGCATTTAAAAGAAGTTACGTTAATGCCTCTTTATGCATACTAAGGTTAGAGCAGCTTTTTGTTTTGAAAAAATTTTCTTGACAGCAAAATTTAGAATATTAAAATAGGGACTTAATAAAAAAATAATTATCGTAAAATAAAAATTCATATTCAGATAAAGGCAAACCTTGGGTAACCAGGGGGCGCAAAGTAAAGGGTCTTAGTAAAAAAAGATAGCCTTACTGCCGAAGATATGTAAGAAGATATCTTTGCAGTAAGGTATTTTTTATTTACGGATAGAGTAAAAAAATTATGAACAGCGGGAACAATATTATTCGTGTTTTTGTTTTTTCAAGTAACTGCAATTTATACCTTAATCTATCCAGGAGTTCACAATGAGTGTACAACAAAAAGATAAATCAAAACGTAAAACACAAAGAAAGTATAACGAAAAAACCCTTTCTCTAAAAAATGTTTATACTGATAAAGCCGAAAGAAGTTGCCTCATGTGTGGCAAAAAATTTATTAGCCGAGGACCACACAACAGAAGATGCCCGAGGTGTAACCAGAAAATAGATCAGGCCGCAGAAAACACGTTTTACATGCCGACCGTGTATAACAACGATGGAAGTTCGGTGGGAGATTTTATACAAATACCTTATTAAAGAATAAGGATATACAAATATTTGTCAGAAGGGTTGTGTAATCCTGATTACACAACCCTTTTTTTATGCCCAGATTACTGTTCCAATGTAATAATCTTCACGACAAAAGGTTGTGATTGCAACATATTCATTCGTTTAGAGTCTTTTTGCCATCTCACCTAAAAGTTTTTCTTTATTAAACGGTTTCTCGAGGAATGAGACATTTCCCAGCGCTTGAAAACACCGGTACGTTTTTTCATCAAGCGCAGAGGCCATAATAATAGGAACCTCCCTATAACGGCTATCCTTTCTCAGCATTGCAAAAATCCTGTCACCCGTTACTCCTTCCATTAAAATATCCAGGATCACTAAATCATATTTCCGTTCTTTTGTTTTTTTGAGTCCCTCGTCTGCATTTGAGGCAAGGGTAATGGTAAATTGGTCCCCTTGCAGCATGTCCTTGTAAAACTCCTGCATTTCCACATCGTCTTCAATAATCAATATCTCTTTCATTCCTTTTCAACTCCTTTAAACAGATTGTACGAATTGAAAAAATCTACCTACCGGTTTTCTGCCAGAGGCAAGGTAAATTTAAACCGGGATCCCATTCCCTTTCCCTGAGATTCAACCCAAATTTTGCCTTTATGTATTTGAACAATGTTTTTGCAAATTGCAAGACCAATTCCCGATCCATATGCTGAAGATGTTTCCTTGTAAAACTTTTCAAATACCCGTATTTTCGTTTCTTCATCCAATCCTCTGCCGGTGTCCTCTACCGTTACCTCAAGGGCATCCGGCAGAGCCCTCGCCGATATATTAATTTTCCCTTGTTCTGTGAATTTTATCGCATTATCGATAAGATGGGCTACCACCTGGTATATTTTGTCCCGGTCTGCTCTTATCATAGGAAGACCGGTCGGCAGAAGAATGGTGATGGCATTTCCTTTTACGGTAGCTGCAGCCACCATTTCACGGACAATCTGTTTTACAACATCGTCGACAGAAAAAAGAGATATCTTCAGCAATTCCATCCCTGATTCTAACTTCGATATATCAAGAATGTTTTTTATACTATTCTTCAAACGTCCGATATTATTTCTGAGTATTTCATGCACCTGAGAACCTCTTTTTGAAACACCTTCATTCCCCGTCTTAAGAGAACGTTCAAACATATCAATAGCCATCTCTATCTTTGCCACGGGGGTCTTCAGCTCGTGAGTAACGTCACGAATCAGATTGTCCTTTAATTCTTCCAATTTTTTTTCTTTCGGTAATATCGCGACAAAACCCCTCAATGCCAACGATAGTGTTACCTTCTTTAATAGGAAGCGCCTCAAGTGACAACCATACAACCGTCCCCCGCTTATGAATCACCCGAAATTCGAGATCCAGTAAAATGCCACGTAACCCATGAAATAACTGAAGAATTTCATTCTGTACCCGTTCCTGATCATCACTATGGCAGAGAGATAATCCATACCTCTCGTTATGATAAAACTGATCGGTCGGGTAACCCGTAATCTTTTCTACAGCAGAACTCATCAGGAGAAACTTTCCCTCATTCGTACACTCAAAGATAATATCCGGCGAACTCTCTATGATATCCCGATATTTTTTCTCTGCCTCTTTAATTTTGTTAAAAAGACGGGTATTCTCAATTGCCATAGCCAACTGTGGAGCAATTTGTGAGAAAAAATGGATATGTTTCTTAGAATAATAGTCTTTCTGTTTAGCGCCAAAATTTACACTCCCGATCACATTTCCCTTGTATTCTAAAGGAAAACCCAACCGTGATCGTATGCCTTCTTTGAACAAAACCGCGTCCGTTAGAAACCGACCCTTCGATGTATCACCGACAATCACCGGCTGGCGAAATTGCACAACACGTTTCATCAGACTTCCTTCCATAGGGTAGAAGACCCCTTCTTTCAGCGCCGTATATTCATAATCCTTTGACAAGACAAAGTTTTCATAGAGATTATTGTCTTCCGTAATAAGCGTAACACTCAACCGGTCAAAATCGATTACTTTCAAGAGCTCGTTGCTCATCGTCTGGTAAACCTCCCGAATATCCAGACTCGAGAAAATAATTTTATTGATCTTCATAATAATCTCTTTTTTGCTGGTAAACATGATATTTTATGCGGTAAGCGCCTTTAAGGAGTTTTCATAAATTTGGTATGCCTTCAGGTTGAAGAGGACAAAACGCACTACCTGGATACCCGTATGGGTCTTTAAATAGGTTATCACGGTCTTTAAAGCTATTACGGCTGCTTCGTTCAAGGGATAACCATACGCGCCGGTGCTGATAGACGGAAATGCCACACTTCTGAGTTTATACTGAAGTGCCAGGGCAAGACTATTTTTGTAAGCATTGGCCAATAATTCCGGCTCGTTCTTCTTTCCATCGTGATAAACCGGCCCAACCGTATGAATAACATACTTTGCCTTCAAGTTTCCACCGGCGGTAATTCGTGCCTCGCCCGTAGGACACCCCCCTAACTTTTTGCACGCTTCTAATATCGCAGGACCTCCTGCCCGGTGGATTGCTCCGTCTACCCCGCCACCGCCCAAAAGACTCGAATTAGCAGCGTTAACGATAGCATCCGTTTCCTGCTCGGTAATATCACCCTCAGTAAGTTCCAAAACTGCCTTGTTTATGGTAATTTTTATCATTTCTGTTATCCTGTCAGATCCGATTCAGAATTCCTTGCCTATGGTTTTACCCCATTTTCTTGGTTTGATTATTGGAATTTATTTAATGGTAATTGTCAAGCATAAAAAACCTTGAAATCTCAACCGGTTTATGAAATAATCTACCAAATTTAGAGCAGAACGACTCTCCTGTAAACTGAAAAACCCTAACCGCAACATCTTGCGCAGAGTCGGTACAATCGGGTGATAGTACAACGTATGGACGTCAAAGAAGCTATTCAGAAACGCCGAAGTATTAGAAAATTCAAATCAGACCCCATATCAGATGATCTGATATTACAGCTATTGGAAAGCGCAAGGCTTGCCCCGTCAGGCTCCAACACACAGCCCTGGAAATTCGTTGTGGTGAAAGACGCCGAAACAAGAAATAAATTACAGTCGGCTTCGTATCATCAGCGGCATGTTGGACAAGCGCCTGTCATCATTGCCTGTTGCGCCGACATAAAGGCATTTGGTGAATTCCCGGAACGAATTGATGAACTGATTAATGCCGGCGCACTCCCTGTAAAAACCCGCGAAGTCTTCGTTCCATCATTAAAAAGAGGCAGTATAAGCGCCGACACGAAATGGCATCTGCTCATTGCCGCTACGGGAAATACGGACATTGCCATCGAACACATCGTTCTTCACGCTGTGGAACTGGGGCTGGGAACATGCTGGGTCAGATGGTTCGATGACACAAAGGTCAAAGAAATACTCGGCATTCCGAACAATATTGAAATTATTGCATTGCTCCCGCTAGGCTATCCAGCAGAAGAGCCGCCGCAAAGACCGAGATTTACCCTTGAGAAAATTGTTTATTATGAAAAATATGGAAATCAAAAAATTTAAAAAACTCCTCGTTGCCAACCGCAGTGAAATAGCGATTCGGGTTTGCCGGGCTGCATATGAAGTCGGCATACGAACAGTGGCAATTTACTCCCATGAAGACCGGTTTGCACTCCATCGATTTAAGGCGGACGAGGCATATCAGATTGGAAAGGGAAAAGACCCGGTAAAGGCATATTTGGATATCGACGGCATCATTCAACTGGCAAAAGATAAGGAAGTAGACGCCATTCACCCTGGGTACGGGTTTCTTTCTGAGAATGCCAACTTTGCCCGCGCTTGTGAAAAAGCTGGTATCGTTTTTGTTGGTCCCCGTCCGGAAATTCTTGACATGCTCGGCAATAAAACTTCTGCCAGAAACATTGCCGAGAACGTGCAGGTTCCCATTCTTTCCGGATGTAATTACCCCGTGGGGAGTCTTGATGAAGCTAAGGCGCTGTGCGATGCATTGGGATATCCGGTTATTATTAAGGCTGCCCATGGCGGTGGTGGCCGTGGTATGCGGGTGGTTCGCAATGAGTTAGATTTGAGCCGTCGCCTTCATGAAGCACAACGTGAATCCCTCTCAGCCTTTGGTTCTGATGAATGTTTTATAGAAAAATACGTAGAAAAAGCACGTCACATTGAGGTACAGATTCTCGGTGACAAACACCATAACATTGTACACCTGTTTGAGCGCGATTGCTCACTCCAGAGACGCCACCAGAAAGTTGTCGAGATTGCACCAGCACAGAATCTTGATGAAAACATCAGACAGAGCATCTGTGATGCAGCCGTTAAAATATGTAAATCTGTTCATTATGATAACGCAGGAACCGTTGAATTTCTTCTCGACACAGAAACGAATCAATTTTATTTTATCGAAATTAACCCCAGAATTCAGGTTGAACATACCGTCACCGAAATTATTACCGGCTTTGATCTGGTGAAAAGACAGATCCTTATCAGTGAAGGTTTCCCTCTCAATTCACCTGAAATCTCTATACCAAACCAGGAAGCGATTCAGACACATGGCATTGCCTTTCAGTGCCGTATTACCACCGAAGACCCTTCCAACAAGTTTACTCCCGACTACGGCCGTATTCAGCATTATCGTTCTGCTGGGGGCATGGGTATCAGGCTGGACGCCGGCACTGCCTTCTCCGGGGCTCTGGTAACGCCCTATTATGATTCCATGCTGGTAAAAGTTACCGCCTATGGCTCCTGCTTTGAAGAAACGATACGCCGTATGGACAGGGCGCTGCAGGAATTCAGGATTCGCGGCGTGAAAACCAATATTCCGTTTCTCATTAATCTCATCAACCGAAAGGATTTCCATTCGGGGAAATTCACGACTCGTTTTATTGATGAAAATCACGACATCTTCCGCTTCGCAAGCCGCAGAGACCGTGCCTTCCGCATTATGCGTTTTATCGGAGACATTCTCGTAAATGGACACCCCCTTATTAAGGAGGTTCCTAAGACGATTTACCGTCGTGAAGCACCGGTTCCCGCTGTTGATCGTAAAATAGACAGACCGAAAGGCAGCCGTGATTTTCTTCTCGAAATGGGACCTGCCAAATTCGCACAACATATCCTCAAGGAGAAAAGACTCCTGCTTACTGACACAACCTTCCGCGATGCACATCAGTCGCTCCTGGCTACCCGCATGAGAACCTTGGATATGTTGAAAATAATCGAGGCATACTCAAGAAATCACGCTGATTTCTTCTCACTGGAAATGTGGGGTGGAGCAACGTTTGATACCGCCATGAGATTTCTCTGGGAATGCCCATGGGAACGGCTGCACCACATGCGCAAGCTGGCTCCCAATATCCTTTTTCAAATGCTGCTCAGGGCCTCGAATGGAGTAGGCTACACCAATTACCCCGATAACGTTGTCAGGGCATTTATTAAACAGTCTGCAGAAAGCGGCATAGATGTCTTTCGTGTCTTCGACTCACTCAACTGGGTTGAAAATATGAAAGTGGCAATGGATGCCGTACTGGAAACCCATGCCCTCTGTGAAGCGGCTATCTGTTACACTGGTGATATCCTCAATCCGAAGCGGAACAAATACACGCTGGATTATTATGTAAAAATGGCAAAAGAACTGGAAGGACTTGGAGCCACATCCTGGCAATTAAAGATATGGCCGGACTCCTGAAACCTTACGCAGCCTATGAACTGGTGAGCACCCTGAAATCTGAACTGAAGATCCCCATCCACCTCCACACCCATGATACATCGGGAGGTCAGATCGCTACGCTCATCAAGGCAGCAGAGGCCGGCGTGGATATTGTTGATGTTGCAATAGGACCCTTTTCCGGACTCACATCCCAACCCAATATGAATACCCTCGTGGAAATGATGCGTTTTCATGAACGAGACACGAATATGGACTTCAAGACACTCGGGTCGCTCTCGGCTTACTGGGAAGTAGTCAGAGATTATTATGAAATATTTGAGTCCATCCAAAAAGCCAGCACGGCGGAGGTTTATCACCACGAAATCCCCGGAGGACAATTTACCAACCTCTTCCAGCAGGCACAATCTATGGGTTTAGCACACCGCTGGCACGAAATTACCAACGTCTATGCTGACGTCAATCATCTTTTTGGGGATATTGTCAAAGTTACGCCCTCTTCAAAGGTCGTCGGAGATATGACCCTTTTTCTGGTAACGAATAATATCCCTGCACGGGATATTATCACTAATTCCAGAGATATTTCCTTCCCCACCTCCGTTGTAGAATTTTTTGAAGGCCGCCTTGGTCAACCAACCGGAGGTTTCCCTCGTGATGTGCAGGAAAAAATTCTGCGCGGCACTTCGGTTTCAACGGAAAGACCAGGCGCCAATCTGTCGCCGGTGAATCTTGATGAAACCAGGGAAAAAGTTGAGACACGGATCGCAAGAGCAATTACTCCGGAAGAACTCATGTCCTATCTGATGTATCCTGATGTCTTCATCCAATATGCCGAGCACCGGAAGAAATATGACGATGTTTCTGTTATTCCCACAGACGTCTTCTTTTATGGTCTGCCGATAAACGAGGAGGTCTCTATTGAAATCGAGGAAGGAAAGACGTTGATTTTTAAACTGGTCGCCATAAGCCCGGTAAATGTGGAGGGAAATTGCACCGTCTTCTTTGAATATAACGGTCAGCCGCGGGAGGTAGTGATTGCCAATCGCAAGGTAGCTACTTCCGTAGTCAAACGTCCTCAGGCAGAAGAAGAAAACGCCAAACACGTCGGAGCTCCTATGCCAGGCATGGTTGTCAGTGTGAAAGTGGCAGCCGGTGATAAAGTGAGTAAAAATGATCCGCTTCTCATTATGGAAGCCATGAAGATGGAGGCGACGGTTTATGCTGAACACGACGGCGTAATCGGACAAGTGCTGGTGAAGGCAAAAGAAAGCGTTGTGGCACGAGATCTCCTGATCGTCTACCAATAACCACACATGAAATGACTTTCTCGGTATGCTTTTTATTGGATTAGGTCTACGGCGACTTTCCTCCCTGTTTCCCCCCGTTTACAGGGGGACTATGGGGGTGATTGAAATTCCTTAACATTCAATTATCATGCGGTATCTTTACCTCTCACTTGTTTGATGTTTGCCTGACTACACCGGCACATACCTTTTTACGGGCAGCGTAAAAATAAAGGTGCTCCCTTTTCCAAAGATACTTTTTACCCAAATCTTACCGCCGTGTAATTCAACCAGACGTTTTGCAAGAATCAAACCAAGTCCGCTTCCTTCGTACTGCCGTGAAAATGAACCATCCACCTGAAGAAATGCCTTAAATAATTTATCCATGTCTTCTTGCCGGATACCAATGCCTGTATCACTCACTGCAATCTGGACATGTTGATTGATAAGCTTTGCATTGATGGAAACCCTGCCATTCTCGGGTGTAAATTTAAAAGCATTCGATAACAAATTATGCATGATCTGTTGAAATTTTTCCTTATCGGCCATTATCTGCGGTATATCGTTATGGATATAAACGCGTACCCGGATGCATTTTTTGTGGAAAGCCCCTTCGATGGTATTCAGCACCTCTTTGATGGTTTCTTCCAGAGAAAACTCTTCATACTGAAGCTCTAATTTCCCAGCCTCAATCTTTGAAAGATCCAGAATACCGTTAATCATGCTCAAGAGATGCTGCCCGCTGCTGTGAATGTCACTTACAAATTCTTTTTGATCTGTGCTAAGAGAACCGCTTACTTCGTCCCGTAAAACCTCGGCAAAACCAATAATGGCATTTAGTGGCGTGCGCAGTTCATGCGACATGGTTGCCAAAAACTCCGATTTAAGCCTGTTGGCCTTTTCAAGCGCAACATTCGCCTTCTGAAGTTCTTCCGTTCTTTCTGTAACCCTTTTCTCTAGTAAGACATTCAGGTCTTGAAGTCTGGTAATACGCATAAAATCAAGCCATGAAGTAACGTCTTCGTATTCGGTAACATTCAGTCCCCTTTTTTCTTCCTCTGGGCTTACCCGGATGCCTATGGTCTTCTTTATGCACCAGAAAAAGAGCAAACCCAGGCCAAAAGACCACGCAAAGGCCACGCCGACACCAAGAGCCTGAATACCAAGCTGATGCAAACGGCTACCATTTTCTACCAGGAAATAGGATTTATCAGCAAAAAGGGCAACACAAAGTGTACCAATAACGCCACCCACCCCGTGAACTGCAATAGCAGCAACGGGATCGTCAATTTTCAGCACCTTTTCAATGAAGTCCTGAGCGAGGATCGACAGGATACCGGCCATTATGCCAATATAAACGGCGCCATCAGGTTTTATCATGTTTGAGGCTGCGGTAACTGCTACTAAACCTGCTAATATAGAGGTAAAGAGCTTGCCTGCATTGAGTTTCTTTTCTATGATATAATTCATTATCAGCGCTGATACTCCTGCCGCTGCCGGTGACAGATTTGTGTTGGTAATAACAAGTCCGATATCAGCGCTTGCCTTCAGAAGACTGCCACCATTAAATCCAAACCAGCCAAACCATAAAAAAAAATGTCCCTATGGTGGCCAACGGAATATTATGGAGACCCATTTGGTTTGAAGATCCATCCGGGTTGTATTTACCAATCCGTGGACCCACGACAATAGCCCCTGCCATGGCAAACCACCCTCCAATGGAATGCACTATAGTAGAACCTGCAAAATCAATAAATCCCAATTGATTCAGCCAGCCTGACTGTCCCGGGCAAAAGAGATGTCCCCATCCCCAATGTCCAAAAACCGGGTAAATAATGCCGGTTATAAACACGACACCCAGTACGTTGGAAACAAAATTTGAACGTTCAGAGATAGCTCCCGTCATAATGGTTGCAGCAGTAGCAGCAAATACTAATTGAAAAAAGAAAAAGCTATATGCCAAATTATCACGATGTGCCATTACCCCCAAAGCAAAGAAATGGTCTGTTCCAACCCAACCCGCAGCGCTCTTGCCAAACATTAATCCAAATCCCACGGTATAAAACACAAGAGAGGCTACCAGGGTAACCATAAGGTTTTTTATAGAAACGCTAATGGCATTTTTGGATTGTGCAAATCCCGCTTCATAGGAAGTAAAGCCAAGCTGCATAAAAAACACCATGCAAGCCGCAGCCATAACCCAGATGTGATTTATGTTTACCTGTATGTTTTCCATATTGAATATACTATCCGTAATGTTGCCATAATCATGATGGAGACGATATTATCATCCTGTCAATTTGGTTGGATCCATTCTGCCCATCTTCTTCCGGAGCTATTTGTAAACCGATGATAGGTTGCGACCCCTTCGTTATCCGCCTGATTACAAATTGGTTCTTTTCCAGGAAATGATCTATCGTGAACCCCGCCAGGCGTGGTTCAAATGGAGATTCGCCTTGCAATGTGACGATCTGTCCATGGTTCTGTAGAAGATCCGTAGTCTCTACTTTCAAGGAAACGCCTTCGCGGGAATAATCACACATGGAGGCATTTATTGTCGTTTTTCTATCCTGCAAACAGATCTTGAGCGACGGTTGCTTCCACTCCCATGTCTGGCGAGGAAATTTGCGCCGATCGTTACTATATGGAGTACGGCATTTAGACGTATGTAGCGCATCGAAAACATATTTCAACCTTGAAGCATGGGAATCGATAGTCTCTTTAATAATCCGATTACGGTCTGCTATTTGAGATTCCATGTGAAACAAGTCTACACAAGACGTCAGCCATAACTTCAGAAAATGATCTTCGAGTATCTCAAAAGGTTTTCCGCTTTGCTGCATCTGATATTTAAACACCGGCATATGAGCTCCGACGCAGAGATTCGATGAACGCTGACTAGCGCTTCGTCCAAAAGTATATGGCTGAAAATAAGCCATATTATCAATTATCATAAGCCAGCCTGTTGGATTTTGTGTATAAAATCTGACTGCCGGTTTAATATCGGGATAGTTCTGAAGTCTGTCAAAAGTATGGGTAAAGTCGCTGTAGAGTCGCAGGTGAAAGATAGGATCATCTGTTGACAGAGTTTTTGTCCTGTCCGTATTGATTATCTTTTCAATCTCATGGGCGGTGCTCTCAAAAATCGCGCGGAAAACGGCAGTTTCTTGAAATACGTCGAGGAGAAGGATCCTGATATCGAGCCCCCTGGTTATCTTTTCATTCAGGGTGGAAAGCAATTCATCGAGATGGACATTTTCCGAAAAGGTAACGCCGAGAAGCCATACTCGTTTTTCTGCATTTTCAATGGCATCGTAGATATCACCTTTTACGTCTTTACGGGAGCAATAGATATTTGTTAATCCGCAGAGAGCCGCCGACCCGATGAGCCGGTTGGTGTGTTGCAGGGATTTTTCTAAGGAATCTCTGTTGTCATCAATCAGTTGGTGAGTAGCTTGAAGGGTTTCTTTTAAAATATTTCGTATATGCCCAAAGATTTCCCACCATAGATATGCATATTCCATAATGTGAACGCACATTATAGCGCTGAAGACAAGCAGCAGATGCTTCACAATCTCCGGAATATTATGCCAGTAACGGGGTAACAGAATGTTCATGGCAACTGCAACAAAAAAGAATAAACACGCCACTACCATTCGAACAAACGGCCTCGGTCTTTCATTCATAAATCATCACCTCCGTGTGAGTGAAAATTGCTTCATTTTTGTCATATAAGTTCATACAGAACACTTGCATGTGACATCCAGACCGTGGAGTTACTCGCTTGTCTATCGTTATAATAGGCAAGGAAGATTAATTTAAGAAGTATTCATTCAATTACCCCTGTTTATTGTATCGTGTAAATATTTAAATAGCGAAATGAATACCAGACCAATATCGCAATACAAGATCATATCCATAGGCAAATGCTGTAAAATCTTATTATAGAATGACTTTCAATTACAAACAACGACAGAATACAATACATAAAAGTCACTGATTTTATTTAATACACTCGATAAAAGTGTGACATGTCACAGAAGTGTGTCGTCACAGAAGTGTGTCATGACACACATTATTTTAATCCTATCACAAATTTTTCATTTTTCAACAAACTCTGAACGAAAAGATACCGTGGGAAGGTGGTAGGTGTGGATAAAAGGCAAGATGGATGAGGCTTACAAACTCTAAGGTGGTATAAAAAGAACGTTATTCATACTTCTCTTTATAAAGTATATTACCTTTTGGATTGTGTGATAGAAAAAGTTTTGTGGGTTCCGGAACTGGCTTCAGACTGAGATTGTCATACCATCCGGCAACTCTTCCATGCATCCAATCCTGCCGTGTCTCGGTAAAGACGGTAATTACCTCTTTCGATGGAATAATTGTCAGAGAAAATTCCACCCATGGTGAAATAGCATTACCGCCGATATAATATCTGTTTAGCGCAGTATTGGTAAGTGCCGGATTCCAGGAACTGTCAAGAATTCCTATAATTGCGACATCCCCTATGTCATCACCATAAAATGACACGTAACCAGTTAACACATAAGGGGTATTTACTATTACCCTGACTTCCTGATAAAGCCCTCCTCGCGCAGTCCCACCAGAACTAACTTGCTGTGTCAGGGCAAAGAAACCACTGGTACTAGGTGGCATAGGAATTCCAATATTACCCGGGAGGGCAATCGTCAGATGTACCGGCAATTCTACCGGGGCTCCATCACCATCCCATGGATAGGTTTCCCAATACCTCCACCCAGTGATATCCCCTGTCTCAAAATCGCCGTTTTTCAGTAATTCCACAGCAGACAATGAACGGATGAACACGATAAGTATGAATATTAGTACACTAAATTTCATCTGGTGTGCAACGATTAATTAGGTCTTCGTGGGCTTATTTAAAGACAAGATCAAACCGCAGAATAAGGAATATCGACTTACGAAGTAAAAATACTTCATCACTTAACATTCCTTGTCCGATACTCGGCGTACTGTTTTTCAATGGAGAACGAAGAAGCTCTTCGCCCTGCAACAACTTCAAATTTCCCATACCTGTTTAAAAAAAACTGACCAAATAATTTCCTCTATTTCCGCTTTGGTTTTAACCTCTTGTACGTTGCATACTCCTGATCGGCTTCATTTCTCATACCCTTTTTATCATAGACAATACTCAGGTTAAAATGGGCAAGGGCACAATTTGGGTCTACCTCAATGGCCTTTTTATATTCCTCTATGGCCTCGTCATACATCCCTTTGCGCAGATAAAGATCCCCTATTTCATTATACACCTCAGGAGTTTTTGCACTCGGGGTATCGTGAGAAGGTTCTTTTGCCACAGGCACAGGTTTTGTTTCCGCCGCAGACACAGGTTTTGTTACTGCCACAGTCGACTGCTGCGGCTCGGATGACACAAACTGCTGGCGCTGGATTACCGGCACGGATAGAGTTACCATCTTAATTTCCTTTGCACGCAATAAGCTCAGTTTCGCTTCTTTACCGGCGGTTTTTTCAATAAGTTGTCTCAAGTGATTCCGGTTCTCAATTTTTTCACCGTTCCAGTCCATAACAAGGTCTTCTACCCTAATATCTGCAGTAGATGCAATACTGCTCGGCTGCACATAAACAACCATAACACCAGTTTGCGCTTTCTTATAACCAAACCATTCCTTATTTTCCTGGGTAACATTTGACACCAAAAGCCCCAGCGGGTTAGGGGATTCAAGGAACGTGATGGCCATACCTTTGCACCACGAAGTATATCTTACGCCATAATCAGTCCCCCCCAATTCACCATATCCTTGCCACGTTTTTGAAGCGCCCGTGTCATATTGAACATTAATCACCGCCTGGGCGCCCACCGCACGGCCTTTTTCTTCTATTTTCGCTGCCAAAATATCATGCCCGGAAAAACCATACTCACCCAGACTTACTTCACCTAATTTTTTATACGTAACATCAATATCTCCTGCACACACAAATATTTCTTCTTTCTGTGCACCGGCAGATTGCGTTGCCTTCGTGGGCTCAAGGCTTGCTTCCTGTTTCTTGAAAGGAGATATTTTTTCTAAAAACTGGGAAGAACTACAACCTGTCACAAAAATGGCAAGAGCGAAAGAGAGCAGTTTTTTAGTATTCATTCTTTTTCTTATTCTTTCTCGTAAATGTTGACCTTATTCTTGCTTCAATATTGCTCACATATCGATGGTAATATTTTGACTTCTTTATCCTTGCAACAAGCGCCGGTTTTCCTGGGAAACTGGTAAGATATAAACCTGCAAAAATGGTTAGTAATCCTGGCCCGGGGGTAAAAATTAACATACAACCAATGAGTATAAGAAAGACACCACCGGTATTTTTCGCAATGTTTTTTATCACCTTCTTCAACCGCATTTCCTCAGCATAAAATATTTATGAACGGGGCGCGACATCTTGATAATCACCCTTTGTCCAACATGGGCTGTTTCAATAGCCTCATGGTGTTCATTCCGAAGTTCCCACAATACCTGAGTAAAATCTTCACTCAAACGTCTTCCCATGATTTCTACGGAAGTATTACTCAGAATCCTGTTTTTCACCACAACTTCGGCCATACCATCGGAAAGGACATTATGAATCATACCGAGATAATCATATTCTTTCAGGTAACTATTTCCAGGATGTGTCGTCTGGCTATCATATCCCTGATTCCCAAAAAAGAATCCTGCTCCGTATTCCCGGTGACTAACCTTTTCAAGCTCAGTTAACCACCGTTGATCATACTCGTATCTATAAGGATCAGCAAAGTAACGATCCAAAGCCTCACGGTATACCCTGGTCACAGCCGCAACATAATACGGGCTTTTCATACGTCCTTCAATTTTCCATGCTGTAATACCGGTACGAACCAATTCCGGAATGTATTGAATCATACAGAGGTCTTTGGAACTCAGAATAAAGGTGCCACTTTCATCCTCGGTAATCGGATATGATTCTTGGGGTCGTTTTTCTTCTTTTAATACATATTGCCACCGGCATGAATGGGAACAGTCTCCGAGATTCGCGTGCCGGTTGGCCATAAAGCTGCTTAAGAGACAACGTCCTGAATATGACATACACATAGCGCCGTGCACAAAGGCCTCGGTTTCTGCCTGAGAATCGTTCGTAATCTCCCGAATTTCTCCCAGGGTCAGTTCCCGTGCAAGCACTACTCTCTTCACACCTTGCCTATGCCAGAACTCAACGGATTTTGTATTCGTGGTATTAGCCTGGGTACTGAGATGAACTGGAATATGAGGTGCAATTTCCCTCACGGTTAAAAATATCCCCGGATCTGAAACGATTACAGCATCTACCGGTATTTCTGCAAGCTTTGCCAGATAAGAACGTATGCCGGAAACGTGATAATTACGCGCAAAGATGTTCAGGGTAATGTAAATTTTTTTCCCCCGCTTATGAACCCAGTCGGTGGCCTCAGTGACCTCTTGCAACGTCAAATTAGAAGCACCCATCCGCAGATTAAAACCTTCTCCCCCCACATAAACCGCATCAGCGCCGTATTCAATAGCCGTTTTGAGTTTTTCAAGGTCTCCAGCCGGTGCTACTAATTCAGGTTTTTTGTATAGGGTGTCGTTTTTATGGGTCATCTGCTGATTCTGTCTAAATAATTCTGTAAAATCAATTGAGCGGCAATCATATCAACGCGTCCCTTCCGTTGCTTCCTGGAAAGATTCCCTTCCAGCATGGCTTTATGCGCCCGTGCCGTACTGAGTCGCTCATCAATAGTTTTTACCGGTATTCCGGTGTGCGTCTTTAAACGCTCTCCAAAAGATAACGCTGCCCGGGCGCTTTCGCCCAGCGAATTATTCATATGTTTGGGTAAGCCAACCACAATCTCCCCTATTTCTTTTTCAGAAATAATCGTCATTATCTTTTGCAAAGCTTCCTGAATATTTGAATACTCTATCGTCGGCAATCCCTGCGCGGTAATTCCAAGCGGGTCACTTATTGCAAGCCCAATTCGCTTTTCGCCGTAATCAATTCCAAGGATACGCATATTTAAACACTAAAAAAAATTCAAACAACCCACCTGTACGCCCTTATAAAAGAGAAGAAAACGAGGGTAACCAAATACAAGCAGACAGAGGTTTATGTTCAATTATTGCAGATAATTTAACCGTTATACAGGAAAATGTGAATTTTTCAATAAATTATTTTATCATCCCCCCTCTTTTCTCTTACCAAAAAAGAGGTGAGGAAGCAATGCAGACTTTGGCTGCGGTTGTGCTGCACTAGAGCATCACCATGTAAAAATTACTTTTTTTGTAAGTTTTTTAACATACCCCGAAATCCTTGAGGTAGATCAACCATCCCCGGTTGACATCATAATGACAAGCGGGGACGCTTGTCCTACCGATAGAGGGGATTTGGTTGCGGCATTGCTGCGTTATGAATATCCAAGACACAACAACATGACCCCTGCACCTATAGGCATGAGCAAATTGTCCAGCGATCTCAGGGGCAGGGACTCAATAATACTGGAAAAGAATGCGGTAAGTAAGGCCGGGAAAAGAGGCAAATAGATCGATCCGCACAGAAAAGCCACAATACAGGCAGCACAAGAACCTTCGATGCTTTTTTTTATGTTATAAGGAATTCTATGATTACCCAGACTCATGCCAACGATTGCAGCCGCTGTATCAGCAAAGGCTACAATCCAGATAACGGTACTTGCAATGGCACTTGGAAAGAACAGTAAGCAGAGACTGGCGCCCAGGACCAAGGTTATTGGTCCAAACGCAAAACCCCGCTCCTCCAATTTACGGATGCTTGACCTCGTTACACCACCAAAGAGGGGAAACGAATATCCATTAACCCTCAAACACTCTGAAACAAGATAAATAATCACTAAGGAAAAAAGTGCTATCAACGTTGTATGGTAAATAAAACTCGCAAAGAAGGGTGCAAAAGCAATGAGGATATGCAAGAGCTTTCTCCTGATTTCCTGATACCAGGAATGGGCAAATTGTTTGCGCATTCCGGCAAACAATATCTTATACGTATCGGCATCTTCGATATCCATGATATCCAGCACTTCTGACAGATTCCCGCTGTCAATCAGGTACTGTGCCCGCTGCCGAACGGCATAATGCGCATTAACGCCAATACTAACACTTGCCCTCTCCATAATATCAATGTTATTACGGTCATCTACAAGGACGACGGTGTTTTGCCATGAGAGATTATTTTTCCTCAATATCTCCTCAATAAGGATTTTTTTCCCGCCGGGTCTCAAAAGTTGCTCAGATACTGAGCCGGTTAACCGGTCGGTATTCGGAACTATCTCTAAACCATAGCCATGATTCGCAGACAATCTTGCCGCAAGGTCTTTTACAAAGAGATCCGGCACGCCGCTGCTGACAAGCACCACCAGATAGCCATGCTTTCGTAATGTTTCAATTGTTTCCCGCGCATGCTTTATAACAGGAATTTTTTCATAAATCCTTCGTGCCTCTCCAATCGTAATGTCTTTAAAATGCGCATATATCCGTGTAATCAGCTCCTGGATTGATATTTTATCCATATTAAAGAGGAGACAGAGCAATGCAGCGCGTAGATATACCAATATCCCCAGGGACCGTGCTACGTGTAAGATAAATTGCCCTTTAAACAGTACCCCGTCTACATCCATGACAATGAGTTTCTTCCCCTTCATGAATGCAGGAGTGGACTTCGGGCGGATCTTTTGATTCTGATTCTGAGGAGTGAAAGATGTCGGTACCATGGAATTCGGGACCTGCTGAGAATTAAAGCATCCCCCTACAATCCGTTTGGCAAGGCCTAAGCCAACAAACACAATCACGGGAGAAAAATCTATACCCCTGAAAGGTGGAATGAGTTTTCGTACTGGATTTAACACGGGGTCTGTAATTTTATAAAGAAATTGAACAGCCTGGTTATAGGGATTATGCGGTACCCATGAGAGTACGATTCTGATAAGCAATGCAATTTCGTAAAGACTAATGAGTTTGCCGAGAATATCTCCCACGCGAAAGCTCCTTTTTCACGGAATAGAAATAGATGTTTTAACCTCTCATTACAATATTCAAACGGAAGAAATTTTATCACAGCGCTATGTGCAGAGCAACAAAAATAAAAATGCGGACGTATCAATGATTAGCGAATATGATTACTTGAAATATGAGATATTGCATGATAAAATAGCGCTTTTTTATAGTATTACTCTGTAAAAACTTCTTTTTTTGCAACCCTATCTACCCCTTATCAGGCGGTACAGATTGTTTATGAGAGAAAGATTACTTCGCTTCGCTCGCAATGACAACGCATCAAAGCATCGCCTGTGTCATTGCGAGGGGTCTTTTCCGAAGCAATCTCCCGCTTTCACAACGGGGAATTTGGTTGCGTCTTTGCTGCGTTAGGAAATCTCCAAAAAAGGATGTTGCATTGAAAATTACGACTAACTCCGTAGGAATCAGGGTAATTACTCAGATTATTTTAGATGAAATTCATTCAGTCCTTGAAAAGATCGATGAGAATACCTATGAAGACCTCATATCTTCTATCCTTTCAGCAAAGAACGTATTTGTTACCGGCCAGGGTCGGTCAGGGCTGGTATCCCGTACCTTTGCCATGAGACTTACCCATATTGGTCTGAATGCCTACTGCGTTGGTGATGCGACAACCCCGAATATCGATGAGGGCGACCTCCTGATAGCCTGCAGCAGTTCAGGCAGCACGCACATAACCCGCTATATTGCAGGATTGGCGGGAAAAGCCAATGCGACGGTAGTTGCCGTAACCTCCCAGAAAATTTCCCCGCTTGCCGGGCAGGCAGACATTGTTGTTGAATTACCCGTAAAGGAAGTAAGTACCAACCACAAGGACAGCGGATCTATCCAGTTTCGGAGCACGCTCTTTGAGCAGGCATGCTTGGTCTATTTGGACGGGATAATCCTTTCGCTGGTAAAAAAGCTCAAGAGTTCAGAAAACGAAATGCATAAACGACACTCCAACCTGGAGTAAAACTTCTCAGAAAAAATTGTGAGGGATCTTTATGAACCTACAACAGTTAATCATTTTGTCGCTTATAACCTTTTTTGCTTCAAATGTAGCCTTTGGGCAGGAGGCAACTTCTGGTATCATGTCAATTCCACAGCGGATTGGAGATTTTATCGGTGGAGCCAGCCCCTTCATCCTCATAGGGCTAGGAATATTATTGATTTTTATCCAAAAGCTCGCAAAATATATCGGAATCTTTCTCTTGATCATAGGAGTGGTGCGGATAATATTTTTGTTTATTCATTAACTTGATTTTTTTTCAGCTTGAATATGTAGCAACAGCCTGGGCATCAAGGTAACAGCCCGTTGCGATGATTTGGCCGATGTTGAAAAAAACCTGAGGACGGCAATAGAGTTATATCCTGAATCTTGCACCAAACAGACCGCTCCTGTGTGAGCGGTAAAGTTTTATCAAATCAGCCTCAGGATTGCTGATTGATCGCCCTGCCAATTAGTTATACGTCTCTTTTCAGTTCTTTTTTTCTCAATAACACGGCTTCTTGCTCATATCGTACACCTCGTGCAAGAAATTTCTTGCACCAACGTCACGGAGAAAAAACAACTTGATTTATCCCCAGAACTCCGACATGTCTCGAAGGCAACCTCCTGCTGTCAAGCCAGGGTCTTGCTTGCCGGATACGTTCATCGAGATACCCCATGAACCAGAAAAGGCCTGCAACCCTGCTATCATGCCGGGAATATTTCACCTCATGGGTATTCGAATGACCGGTAATCTTGGCCGCTATGAACAAAAGCTTTAAACGGGCAATTCGTATCGTATGGTCGATCACTTCTCGTGCAGCACAGGTTGGTTCCGATTTCCTTTCTTCTGCCTGTCGCTCCTGCTCCAACTGGCTATGCCTGGCAAGCATCTTAAACGACCGCCAAATATTGTAGGAAAGCATTACGATTTGAAAGTACGCATAGTTGGTCGCAAACTTGTTCGATACTATAGCTGCCAACCCTTCCCGCTTGGCCTCCCCTATTAGGTTCTCACTATCCGCCCTCTTGTAATACTCCTCTATCACGTTATGGGCATTTTCCTCCTTGATCGCTTCCAATGCCACCCTCGCCATAAATTCTTTATCAAAACTCTTTCTCATTTTTCAGACCCCCTTCTTATCCCACTCTATCTTACCAAAATGCATCTTAACTACTGGTCTGAAAATGCCAGTCCATTATAAAGAAAAAACAGAGGAAATGAGGAAAAAACCTTACCTCTGGCAAAAGTCTAGCACAAAATAGCAAGGAAAGAATGTCGCAAGCCCAAAACTATCCCAATACTTTTCAAAAAAAGTGTGTTTTCGTTCAGACACTATGTATTTCTTTGTGTGAGAAACAAAAAAATATTCTTTTCCGACGGTTCGGGTTAGGTAATTTCAAAGTTGAGATTTTTCGGTCGTTTCACTCCCTCAGAATGACAGAGTAATGCGAAAAATGTCATTCTGAGCGGAGCGAAGATCTAATTCATAAATCTTTCGTTTTCAAACGACGGTGCTCAAACCAGCGGGGAAAAAATAACAACACGTTGATTGTCTATATTTTTCTGAAAAGTGAAGGGTGTATAAAAAACAACAGGGGTGGATTGCTAATCAATAGCAATTCACCCCTATCAGGTATTGTTTATAAATCAGGCCTTTTTATACAACCACTTTAGGCAGGTTGGTATCTGGCGTGTTTCTCGGTATATACGAGCGCCCCGGTCTTGCAAGCCTCTACGCACGCCATTGTCTCGAACCCTTTGCAATCGTCACAATTGAACGCAAAATTGAGTTCGGTATCCTTTGTAATCGCCCCAAACGGACATTGTGTTACGCATGCCCAGCACCCGACACATTTCTTGGTATCGATAATTACGTTCCCATCTTCATATTTTGTAATGGCGCCATATTCACAGGCTGCCATACACTTGGGTTTTGCACAATTCTGGCATACAGTCATATGGGGCTTGTCTTTTCTTGTTGATACTTGCAACCGGTAACGGGGCTTCGGGGTTTCTGCAAATGCCTCGTAAATATTTTTGGATACTGAATGCCGCACACCGCACTCTAACATACACTGTTTACAGGTAACGCATTTATCTTTTACAAATTTCTTTTTTAGCATGTCTTAACACTCCTCAATCTTCGTATAAAAATTTCATATCCAAATTTTATAGATAATGCATCAAGTCGCAAACAAAAAGCGACAACGTTCAGGATTTTTTAGCAGATGAAGCAGCAGTGCTTTCCAGAATAGCGCTTACGAGTCCGGGAATGGTGTATTCATTCGCCTTAATGGCGATACGGAGTCCCATCTCTTCTGCGGTCTGTGTCGTGATTGGGCCGATGCTGGCATACTGGACGTATCCATTCAACGCCAGAAGGTTTTCCCTGCCAATGATCTCAACAAAATTCCGTACCGTTGATGAACTGGTAAATGTAACGATATGAACCTCGCCATTCCTGATTTTCTCAAGAAGATTAATATTCCTGGCTGCGCCATAATGGTCTTATAGGCCACCAAATCAGTTACCTTCCCCCCTAATTTTTGCAGTTCCTCAGGTAAAAAACTCCTGGCGATATCTGCCCGTGGCAGCAGGAAACTTTCACCCTTTATTGCTGTCACCTTCTTTAACTCGTCTACCACCGATTCTGCAACAAATTTGGGCGGTCTGCAATCGACCTTTATGTAATACTTTTGGATAGCTTCTTCGGTTGCAGGGCCAATGGCGCAGACCTTGATGCCTTTCAGATCACGAATATCCTTTCCCAACTCAAACAGGCGGTGGAAAAAGGCATCTACACCGTTGACGCTGGTAAAGACAAGCCAACGGTAAGACTGAATGTTGTTGATGGCTTCATCCAGGGGTTGAATGGTGTCGGGTTTTGCAATCTCTATGGTGGGAAATTCAATGACCTGTGCGCCGTACTCATAGAGCTGATCGGCAAACTCGCTGGCCTGTTCCCTTGAACGTGTTACCACAATTGTCTTTCCGAATAACGGTTTTGATTCAAACCAGTTGAGCTGATCACGGAGTTTTACCACTTCGCCGACGATGGTAATTGCCGGAGGTTTTATATCTTTGGTTTTTTGGACGATCGTACTGAGCGTCCCTATTACCGTTTTTTGCTGGGGCGTGGTTCCCCACCGAATGACGGCAACCGGGGTGTCTTTAGAACGTCCGTGTTTTATAAGCTGTTCCGTAATGTAAGGAAGATTCTTGATTCCCATATAAAAGGCAAGGGTTCCAATTCCGGTGCTGATTTTTGCCCAATCAATGGAGCTTTCGTCTTTCGTGGGGTCCTCATGTCCGGTGATCAGCCCAAAGGTAGAAGTAAAGTCCCGATGGGTAACCGGAATACCAGCGTAATTCGGGGTTGCGATGGCTGCGGTAATGCCGGGGACTACTTCAAAAGGGATGTGGTTCTCGTAAAGCACGATTGCCTCTTCCCCGCCCCGGCCAAAGATATAAGGGTCTCCCCCCTTTAACCGGGTCACGATTTTATCTTCTCTGGCCTTTTTTACAAGCAGTTTATTAATATCGTCCTGTTCCATAGTATGTGCGCCACCCTGTTTTCCGACGTAAATAAATTCGGCATCCGGCCTGGCAACTCTGAGGAGGTCAATATTTACCAAATAATCGTAAATAATAACATCGGCTTTTTTAATACATTCCAGGCCTTTTACCGTGATAAGTCGTGGGTCGCCCGGACCAGCACCCACAAGGTATACCAGGTTGCGCTTCATCACAACAAACCTTTCAATAGTTTAATCAATGATATTGGATTTCATTTGGACGCAAATGAACACACGGTGGTATCGCCACAATCAAAAAACCTGTTCCCGGATTCTACTCTTTTACAAGGCGGAAAAATGAGGGAAGGCAAAACAACCTACACAAAATAATATGGTAAATTTCCGTATTAATCAACGATCTTTTGTGGTTTCTGAAGATGCTCTTTTTGGCAAGCCATTTATTCTTTATTTGACATAATTCTCTCCACGGCCTCTACTGCGTTTTCCCTGATATCGATATTTTCGTTATTCACCAGTTCCTGGAGTGCAGCAAGTGCGCCTGGACTGCCAATCCTGCCCAGTGCCCATGCTGCAGCACTCACGACAGAAGGTGCTTTATCTTTCAATGCCCATGTGAGTGAAGTGACGGCGCTTTCATCACTAATCCACCCAAGGGTTTGTGCGGCACGTTCGCGGGTTTCTTTTTGAATTTCATGCAACGAACTTATCAGCGCCCTTACCGCGGGAGGTCCAATTTTTACCAGTGCCCATCCAGTCCGGCGTCTTGTTCCCTCTTCTCTGTCATTCAGTGCACTTATCAGCAAGGGAACGGCTTTTGTTCCCATTGTTGCTAATCCCCATGCGGCCTTTGTGCGCGTCCATGCGGCATCCTCTCCGGCATCAGTAATCAGAATTTTGACAAGGGCATTCATAGCCGGGTCGCTACCGATGTTGCCCAGTGCCTCGACACAGCCGCTTTTGACATACCAGCTATGTTCTTTTGCGAGTGCCTTTATGATCGGAAAGGCCGCACCCCGGTCTCCAAGCGTTCCCAGGGTTCTGGCTATGTCATACTTAACGCCTTGATCGGCTTCTTTCGTAAATGTTTCGAGAAGCGCCGGGATCGATTTTGAAGCATCCAGTCTTTTGAGTGCAAGCACTGCTTCCCGCCGGACTGCCGTATTTTTATCTTTCAGAAGAGGTTCTATGTTTATGGCCATGCTGGTATCACCGCAAAATCCGAGTGTCCAGACGGCATGTTGCCGCACCTCCGAACTGTTGTCCTTGAGAAGTTTTACGAGAGATGGCACCGTATATTTCGGCGGCAATACCAACAAAGCTATTGCGGCAGCCCTTGCCTTGTCATACTCTGCATTTTCAATGGTTTTTGTCAGGGTTTTTATTTGTTCCTGAAAATGTGCGGCATGATGGTCGTCTTCTTGCCGGGGATTGTTTGTTTCCCGTTTTTTTGATTTCTTGCTTGTGTTTATCTGGTTTTTAATATTCAGAACATCCATAGCAACGCATGGATAATCGACCAGAATTACGTCTACTCCTATTTTAATTCGATCCTTTATAACCTTTCTGCTATCGTTCTCCAGAATAATCGAGAAGGCATATTTCTTTTCTTCGTGGATAAGATCGATCTTTTCTTTTGTCATTTCTTCTGCAGACAAAAAGACCAGTTCCTTTCCATCGAAATCTGCGTCTTCCGGCCTTAAAGTTCTCAGCGTCCCCCATAAATATACTTGTGAAGACATTCCGCATTCTCTGACGACATCCATCACCTGTTTATCCAGACAGGTCTGTTTTACATTCAGGATCACCTTAAGGTCGTTAATTTTGCAGAATTTTAGTGCATCAGAAAGGAGCGGTATCCGTTCTTTCTGAAACTCATGTCCACGCCATGAACCTGCATCATATTGTTGTAATTCAGCATATAATAATTGATCAACATGTCCTTTTCCATCGGTCGTTCTGTCTATCGTTTCATCGCACATCAGGACAAGCTGATTGTCCTTTGTTTGCCGGATGTCAAGTGCAATACCATCGATTCCTAACTCAGCAACCCGTCGTAATGCAGCAAAGGTATTTTCCGGGACGTCCTCCAGCACGCCATGGTGCGCAAAGATTTCGACCCGTCTTGTGTCTTCTGCAAAAACCGAAAAATACGGGGTAATCATGAAAAACATCATGACGGAGCAGATCTGCAACCAGGCAGCCTTTCGGCTCTGGAGTGAGCCCCGCGTTGTACGAAAAAGGCGGCGTAGAGAGGTGCAAAAAACGTGCATCCCTACGAGTTTGCTATGTCGGAACGTTATCGTGGCCAGCATTTGCAGTAATCCTCATTCATTTGAACGCTTGGTTTCGTTGCTCATGATTTGCCAGTGTGGTCTGCCTTCCCAGGTAACCCGATTCTCTGCCATGTTAAAAAAGACCTTTTCTGAAAATGTTTGTGACCCTTCTTTTCGTAATTCCGCTTTTGGGTTGCCCGTCAATAAGGCGTTATCCTGGGCCAGATCCCAGGTAAAAAGAGATCCAAATCCCTCGCTGTTCTCCAGACGCTTACTGAAAAAATGGACATTGCCCGTAGCGATAATCTTGTGGATATTCTTGTCATTATCCAGGTAGGCATCAATCTGGTCTCCCTGTAATTTTTGTCCACCCCGCGTTGCTTCTGACTCTCCAAAAAAGCTTACCTTCCTGAGCGTATCATAGTACAGCATTTTTTTGGTCCAATTGACTTTTAGATCCGTTTCTTCTGTGCTGAGATTGGGGAATTTCTCTTCTCCCCGTTCATATAAACTTCCTTTACCTTCACATAATACCGTTTTTCCGTCTTCATAAAATAAAACCCGGGGAACGAGAATTTGCCGCCTGTTCCCCTCTCTCAGCAGGGCAAAGGGTTGTCCTCGTAAGATGGTGACTTTATTTTTTGCATCCCACGTGACCCGGTCACCGATAGCCTCGCTGAACAGATTGTCCCGTTTATCGATAATATGGATTTTTTCTGTGGCCTTTAACGACTGGATATTAAAATCACGTTCGTCAAACGTTACATTCAGATTCTCGCAGTAGAGAGTGGAATTTTCTCTTTGAACTTCAACGTTTTTTTTTGAAACTAGCCTCCCGCGTGTTGTCAAAGAAATTCATTTTCCCTTCCCATGTTACGGCGATATTATTGTCGGCTTTGTCTGTCCCGGCTGCGGCCTTTTTTTTGCCAGCCTTTTCCATGAGCTTCGCTTTTAAATTGCCGGGACTTGGAATGTCAATTTTTCCGGTGTCTTTATAAAAAATTATTTTCTGCGCATCAATCGTGAGGTCGTCTTTAATAAATTCTGCCTTTTGGGAGTCTTCCAGGATTGCGCTTTGGGTATTCACATCCCACGTTAGAAAATTTCCCTTTGCGATTTTTGTTCCCTGTGATGCAAGCACATTTCCGCTGGCAATGGCTTGTCTTGTCTGTTTCGTCTGAGGGTCCAGGAAAATGACCAGTTTGTCGGAAAAGACGGTTGAACTGCCTTTCCTGACCTCCACGTTATCGTTAAAGGTCATGATGTGCGCTTCGGGTTGTCTGTCAAAAGTAAGTTGTCCGCTGGATCGAATAAAAGTTTTTTCGCCTGGTGTTGCCGGAGTGCTGGTTTCTTCGGAAGAGGCGGTGTTGTTTTCCGGAGATTGCGGAAGGGATGAAGTGCTGTCCGTGGACATGAAAAAGAGATCATTTTTAATACCGTCCATTTCCATCTCTGCATCATTTTTGATCCACATCTTCTTGTTCACAAGGTCTATTTCGCAGCCTTGTCCGACAATTTGTATGCCTTTCCCGTTGATGGTAACGGGTTGGTCTGTGCTCACAGCCTTTTTTTCAGGAAAATATCGCAGATAGTTTGTATTGAGTTGGGTATCAGGGTCGAATTGTACGACTACGTTATCTGAGAGAAAGCCTTCTTCTGAAGTGTTGTTCATCTCTCCCTCCCTGGAGGTAATGAAAACAGACTGCGTACCTTCTTCGGACTGGGTAAAGTCCATGACTTCGATTTCCGGGGTAACAATTTTGTAGACGTTATCATTGAGCAGGAAGGTGTTCTCACCACGCATGATTACCACCTCTTTCCCCTCCTCGTCATAACTTGGCATGGTTAGACCCTGTACCGTTTGAGTCACAGTATCGGTGCCACTTCCGGTGACCTTCTGTAACGGCCGGGCAGGAGCGGTGTTTTCTTTTTTGTTCTTTGTTTCGTCTTTTGGCTTCGATATAACCAAAGATATGATAATGGCAAGCATACACGCTGCCGGAATGCCAATGAATATGTATCTTCGTAGAGTCATGATAGTCTAATAAGTAAGAGGTTTCATTTTAATCTTTTAATTTCCCTTGTCTCAGCTTCTACAAAATCTATGAAAAATAACTTCATAGCGCAGCAAGGCCGCACCCAATTCTCTGTTGTGAAAACGGGAGATTGCTTCGGAAAAGACCCTCGCAATGACACAGGCTATGCCTATTGTGCGTTGTCATCGCGGGCGCATTCGCGTTGCTCAGGGTAAACTCCGCAAAGCAATCTTTCTCTCATAAACAATCTGTACCTCCTGATAAGGGGTAAATAGGGTTGTGAAAAACTTACAAAAAAGAAGTTTTGACACGGTAATACTATAACTGACAATGTTATATTAACAATCCTTCTCCTGTTTTTGTTGCGACAGAATTAGGTCTTCCCCTATCCCTATCAAACTCTTCGAATACATCGCTCAATTAAAGAAGAAACAACATGTTTGCCTTTCGTTGAATTATGCCTTCGGCGACTTCTCCCCCCTGTTTCCCCCCGTTTACGGGGGGATTATGGGGGGTGATTGAAATTCCTATACGTCAAGATTGTTCGATTCCGTTGCCCCACTGGTGAAAATAATCTCATGTGGTTTTGCCCCGATTAATTTGGCACATTGAAAACGGCTTTTCTCGATAGCCTTTTTCGCAATTTCAGCTTGGGGATAATATCGGCTAGATGGATTGCCATAATACTGAGTAAAAAAGGGTATCATTTCAGCAAGCACCCTGCCATCTACCTGTGTTGTTGCATTATTATCTAGATAAACAATATGGTCTATCATCTAAAGTGTTATTTTTCTAAATATTTTTCTTTTATTAAAAAGTCTTTGGCTCTTATTATTTGAATCCCATTATACATACCCAAATCAAGTAAATGTTTGTTACCAGAAATGATATAATTTGCTTCACCGTCTACTGCACACTCAAGAAAGATATTGTCCGTAGGATCAGCTACAATCGCAGAAATCTTACTTTTTTTTCTCAACAAATTCAGCATAGCATCCCAAATTCTTGATAAAAGGTTGAATTTCTTTTGGTGAAAGGCCAAACTTTGAATAACCTAACACACGAATAAGCTCCTTTTCCACATCCTCACTCAAAAGCATGATAATCTTTTGTTCCTTTATCAAGTCATAAACAACTCTTGGATATCCACTCCAGAAAAATGCAGCAATGGTAACATTCGTGTCTAAAACGAGTCTTTTCAACGAATACCTCGCGACTCATGAATGATCTTTTCGATATCATGTTCTGTCAGGTCTGAAAATCCTTTCTCTCTTGCAAGTGACTCTGCATAGCTGTACATATCAGGTTCTTCTACAGGCATTAAAATAACATCAAAAACACTTCCTACCTCCTTTGCTGTATCTTCAGGTAAAGAAAGATGTCCGTCAGGTAATACTTTACCAATAAATCTTTTTGCAGTAGTTTTCATAAAATCCCCTCTTTTCTCATTATTCTTTAAACAATTAATCAAGAATCTTTAGAATTGCGTCTCTGTAAGCCGTAAAATTATTGAGGTTATTCCGCAATATCCCGATAACAATCGCCTCGTCTACGGTATCATATTGATGGACTACGATATTTCTAAACCGTGCCATTTTTAACATAATTTCAAAAAGGTCGTTCTTAAGCGCGCCATTTTCGTGGAGAACCAGAAATGTATCTCCATAATTGTCAGGGGTGCGATACCCTCTGTCTGAGATGATATGATTGGCTATATCTGCGCATGTCTCTATCATCATTTGCAATGTTCTTTCCACAATACGCTGCACCTTCCAATCACGCGAATACTCTTCACGGGTAACGGATGAGAACTCTCCCATCTGTTTCAGGTATTCGTCTAACTCCGTGAGCCTTCTAAGGATGAGGGACTTATCGACCAAGCTTATACCGCCCTGCGAAGATATTCATCTCTTTTCTTGAGAAATCAAAATATTCCCGTATGATTAAAGATTCGAATGCATGTCTTGTAAAAGGCATTTTATCTGCCAGGATTATTTTATTCTTAATTATCCTCGCTGCAAGGGGAAGCGGTGCCGTATTTAAAACTACAAGGTCAACTTCATCCGTCCTCAAAAGTTCATTCAATTTCCCCAGTATTTCGAGTTTTTCCTGCACGATATCCGTTCTGTCTACCGTATATATGGCAATATCCACGTCACTGAGCGGAGAAACCTTACCCCGCGCAATGCCGCCAAAGAGGTATGCAAAAACCACCTTCGGACGTTTGTTCAGGTATTCCCGGACATCTGGCAGCAAATGGTCAATATTTTCAGGCAAGCGACGGTATTTCATCATTTTCTAATACATGCTTTATTATAGCATGTTGAAGGTTTTCTCTGTTTTGGGCATTCACATTCATCTCACTGTATATCAGGTTTCTTGTATCGTTCCATGATAAG
The DNA here is from genome assembly GCA_002009475.1 of Candidatus Brocadia carolinensis. GTDB lineage: Bacteria > Planctomycetota > Brocadiia > Brocadiales > Brocadiaceae > Brocadia > Brocadia carolinensis. The sequence continues at coordinate 46,163 of AYTS01000020.1, forward strand.
GTGCCATTTATCCTGAAATTTGAGTATCTTTTCTGCAACCTCTCTCACCGCGCCGCACCCTCCTCTTGCTCTGGTAACATACGCTGAGTGCTTTTTGACGAGTGGCGAGGCATTGGCAACCGCAACAGGAAATCCCACGCGGTAAAGTATCGGGAGGTCTATCAGGTCGTCGCCAATATAACAGATTTCTTTGTCACTGAGGGTGTATTTTTCCAGCAACTGTTTGTAGGCATCAATTTTGTTTTTAGCCCCCTGATAAACGTCCTCAATTCCCAATTCCTTTGCCCGATGGACTACCGCAGCAGCGTTTCTTCCGCTGATAATTGCGGTCTTGATGCCTGATCGATGGAGGTATGAGATACCGGCGCCGTCCAGGACATTAAATGCCTTTGATTCACCCCCCTGGGCATCAATATAAATAGCACCGTCCGTCAAAACGCCATCAACATCAACAATGACGAGCTTTATGTTTTTTATCAAGGTATGTGTATGGGTGGATTAAGGCGTTGGTTTTTACGCCGTATCCACCTTAAATTTGTGTGATACGGTGGATTCGTTTTTTTGATCCACCCTACCGCAAAATCGCTGAAATAAAATGAAAGGTCTGTACACTTAAAACCCTACTTCCAGTAAATCCTGCACATCGATGATACCGATGGGTGTGTGAGAATCGTCAACTACGGGAACCTGATCAATTTTGTAATCTTTTAGCAGCTTGTATGCCTCAGCAACCAAACAGCGGGCATGAATGGTCTTCGGCGACCGTGTCATAACCTCCTTTGCGCTGTAATGTAAAAATGAGATGCCATTTTTCAAATGCCTTCTCAGGTCTCCGTCCGTAAAAAACCCCACGAGTTTATTTTGTTTGTTGACAATACTTACTGCGCCCGGTTTACCCGCGGTTTCCGTCATGATAGCAAGAACGTCCAGTAAAGGCGTATCTTCATCGGCGACAGGGTTCTCTTCTTTCTTGCGCATGACCATTTCTACGGTTAGCAATTTTCTGCCGAGCTCTCCCCCCGGATGATAAAAGGCATAATCTTCTTTCCTGAGATTCCGCTTTTTAAATATGGTAAGGGCCAGGGCATCCCCAAGTGCGAGCATGGCAGTTGAACTTGCCGATGGGGCAAGGCCTAAAGGGCACGGTTCCTCAATCTTCCCAATGTCAAGAACCACGTCGCTGTGCCTGGCCAGAGAAGATTTATTATTTCCCGTAATGGCAAGCACTTTTGCCCCTATCTGTTTCACAAAGGGCAAAAGGGTAACAACTTCCGTTTCGCCGCTATTCGAAAGCACCAAAACGACATCATCTGAAACAATACGTCCCAGGTCGCCATGTTTTGCCTCTGACGAGTGAACCCAGTAGGAAGGAGTCCCCGTGCTGGCAAGGGTCGCAGAGATTTTCTGCCCAATAATTCCAGCCTTTCCGATACCCGTAACTACCACCCGTCCCTTGCAGTAAAAGATTAAATCGATTGCCTCCTGAAAAGTAAAATCGAGACGGTTGACCAGGTTTTTAATTGCTTCCGCCTCAAGCAGGAGCACATCCTTTGCGAAATCAATATCGGATACAAGATATTCTTTCATCGGGGTTTCTTCATTCTATAAAGTCGTGTATTGCTGAAATGGAATCGATGATTTTTTTACACGTGGCCAGACTGATTATAGTGGTCATCCCTGCAACATTCAAGAGAAAAGAATGACGGTATCAGGGAAGAAGGTGAATTCTATGTTCTGCGCTTGACAACGTATTTCCAATGTGTTAGGATGTTTTGCACGTGTAGCTCTTACCGCTTCAATTAAGGGAGAACGTGCATAATCGGTGGATTTCAATAATTTACTCATCTCAATTCCCGCAATACTTTATGCGCTTACCATTCATGAGTTTTTTCATGGCTGGACGGCAAATAAGTTTGGGGATCCCACAGCAAGGCTGCAGGGCAGGCTGACGCTTAATCCCCTTGCCCATATTGACATTCTTGGTGCATTATGTTTTGTTTTTGCAAATTTTGGGTGGGGCAAACCTGTACCCATCAATCCTTACAACTTTAAAAATCCCCGCAGGGATAATGTAATTGTATCCTTTGCCGGGCCTGCTTCCAATTTTGTTTCTGCCTTTTTATTTGGGGTGACCTTTCAACTCCTGCGCAATGCGACGTTCATACCGCTGAACGTATCTACCAATTTGTTTAATTTGCTCCTGTCGGGAATTATGATGAATCTCTCGCTGGCAATTTTTAACATGATTCCTTTATTTCCTCTGGACGGTTCACACATCCTGGAGGGTTTGTTGCCCTCCGCGATGGCGCGGAAATATAAGGAGATTGAACGGTACAGTCCCTTTATCCTGCTGGGACTAATCATTATGGGAAATTATGGGGGCATCTCAATCTTCAGCATGGTACTCGGTCCGCCGATACACTTTTTTCTCAGATTGTTTACCGGTTTATAGCCGCAACAGGCGCTAAATTTTCTCATCGCCATTTTTCTGCAGGGCATAAGAAATGACAAATGAATATAAAGTAGACCTGGATATCTACAACGGCCCCCTTGATTTACTCCTGTATTTAATCAAAAGGGAGGAAGTTAATATCTGCGACATCCCCATTGCGCGGATTACCGATCAGTACTTGAAATATGTAGAAGCTCTACAGGCGTTGGACATGAATATTGTCGGCGACTTTTTAGTAATGGCGGCAACACTTATGTATGTAAAATCGTATATGCTTCTTCCCCGCACCGAGATGAAAGAAGATGAAGAGGAAGTGGAAGATCCCCGGTCATCTCTGGTGAAGCAATTGCTGGAATATAAACGATATAAGGAGCGCACGTTTGTCCTGGCCGACCGGGCTGCTGTGTGGGAAAGGAAATGTTCACGAATACCCGGTGAACTCCTCATCGAAACACCAGAAGAAAATCATGTGCAACTGCCGCTTGAAGGTGTTAGCGTGTGGGAACTGTTGCAAAGGTTTTCCCTGCTTATGAAGCAGATATCTCTTGATGTATCCACCAAAGTAACGTACGATGACACACCCATACAGGAATATATGAATAATGTCCTCGAAAAGGTGCATCTCCATACATCGATATCGTTTGCAGATCTTTTTGCGGGAATACGCGAAAGGAAACGGATTATCGGGTTCTTTTTAGCCTTGCTGGAGCTGGTTCGACTAAACAGGGTAAAGATTGAACAGGCGGTAACCTACGCAGATATTCATATCTCCCTCTTTTCCTAGACGTCATCTTGTGAACGAAATAATCAAAGAATTTCTGTCTGAACACGAATCGCGGTTTTCTGAGGCGTAGTTTTAAATTGAAATTCTGGAGATAGTTTGTTAGCATGCTATGCTTATGATAATTCATTGAGGGTTGACCCATGGTTGCGAAAGAATTACTGGATATCCTTGTCTGTCCGCTTTGTAAGGCTGATATCCGTTTAGAATGTGATAGAATTGTCTGTATCGAGTGCGGACGGCGATATCCGATAAGAGACGATATTCCTGTTATGCTTATTGATGAGGCTGAATTGCCGGAGGAACCAAAAAAGATTCATGGATAAAAAGGCGCTTATTGCTGTGATTGTGTGCGGGATAATTATGATATTGTATTACCCATTCATATTACCCCTTATGACGAAAAAAGCCAAAGTTACCGAAGAAATAGCGGAAGAAGTTGTTCCGCAAAAAATCCAGGAGATAAAAACAGCCGAACCCCCACGGCCTTTGCCGGTACAGGAACTTCAACCCCAGACGGCAATTCCGGCACAGGAAGTTGTTCTTGAAAATGAATTTGTAAAGACGGTATGGACGAATGAAGGTGCGGCGCTTAAGACGATTCAGCTCAAACATTTCAAAGATCCAGAGGCAAAAAACGTTCTTAATTTATTAAAGACCGATGTAGCCACGGAATATCATCCTCTTGTCATCGATGCCATCCTTCAACAGACGAACTTTCACCGGCAGCGATACCACATTGCTGAACACCGTGCAGACAAGATCGTGTTTACCGTCAGTCTGGGAGACGGGATTAATCTTGTAAAAACGGTTGCTATGTCTCCCGGCAAATATCATGTCAGTATGGATATTGCTATAGAAAATACCACCAACGCAGAAACTTCTGCCTCTTACACCATTATCGCGTCTTCACTGATTACCCTTGAAGGAGAACCTTCTGCTGACATAGCTGCTGTGGCAGGGGTAGATATGGGAAATAAAAGGACAAAACTCATAAGGATGGCGCCAAAAGAATTACCTTCGAAAAATGAATCGATGGGTATTGTCTGGGCAGGGTCAACGAATAAGTACTTCTCCACGATCCTGAAACCCGCTACCAACGACTTGATTGCAAGTGTCAATGCGCAGCCATTAAATGCAGAGGGAATGCCCACGAATGAAAAGACAGGGCTTGCTGACTTTCTGGTCACCGTGCAGACAAACAAATTCCGGATTCAACCACATGAGACAATCAGGCACAGCTATGTCTATTTTGTGGGGCCGAAAAAAGAGGAAATTCTGGGACAATATGAGACGTTAGATATCCTTTTAAGCTACGGCTGGTTTACGGCAATAAGCAAAGTGTTGTTAACATTTTTAAATGCCGTCTACCATGTCGTTCCCAACTATGGCATCTCTATCATTCTGTTAACCATCATAATCAAGGCCATCCTTTTCCCTCTTACCAGGAAAAGCCAGGTCTCGATGTTTCGAATGCAGCAACTGCAGCCCATGATTAATCAACTCAAGGAAAAGTACAAGCATGATAAACAGAAGATGGGAAAGGAGCAGATGTTGTTATTCAAAAAATACGGGGTGAATCCTATGAGTGGGTGCTTACCAATGCTTTTGCAACTCCCCGTCTTTTTTGCGCTCTTTCGCACCTTGCAGCTTTCTTTCGAAATGAGACAGGCGCCCTTCATGTTTTGGATCAGTGACCTTTCAAGGCCTGATACCTTGTTATACCTCCCCTTTAGTATCCCTTTCATCGGAAACGCCCTCAATATTCTGCCGTTAATTATGACCGGAGCTTCCTTTGCACAGATGAAGGTTACCCCCAAGGCACCGGCGGCAGACCCTCAGGCGCAGGCGCAGCAGAAGATGATGTCGTTTATGCCGATTATGTTCGCCTTCATTCTCTATCATATGCCCTCCGGACTTACGGTTTACTGGACAACAAGCACCATATTCAGTATCATTGAGGGTATCGTGATTCGAAAGACCATTAAAAAAATAAGAACCTAATACCTCGCTCTTCTTCTTTTATGTACCCCGGAATACAGGATACGATCGTTGCAGTGTCTACGCCATCGGGGAGATCATTTCATGCAATCATCAGGGTTAGCGGACCTGAAGCTGTTCCATATGTAAAAAGCCTTTTTGTTCCAACCACGAACATCAATTTAGAAGGTGTTCCGTCCTATAGCTCAATAAAGGGATATATTCATTCTTTAAGGGAAGGCGTTAACATTCCCGTGCTTTTGTATCTTATGAAAAACCCCTTTTCTTACACAAGGGAGGACGTGGTAGAAATTCATACCATGGGCTCTCTGCCGCTTCTGGAAATGCTTTTAGACGTCCTTCTCCCAGAAAAAATTGAAGCACAAAAGCGCATCCGGCTTTCACAGCCAGGGGAATTTACCAAACGCGCCTTTTTACACGGCCGGATCGACCTTACCCAGGCCGAGGCTACTATGCGCATCATTCGGGCGCATACAGACCTTGAACTTACCGCAGCGATTGCGCAATTAACAGGAAAGGTTTCACGACAGATCAGTCAGATGCAGAATAAAGCAGTTTCTCTTTGTGCTCAAATCGAGGCAGCTATCGATTTTTCAGATCAGGATATAGAACTGATAACAACAGCTGAAATTACCCGTGAGCTGAATGAACTGAGAACTGCTATCTCCCGCCTTTTACATCAGACGGAAACCGGCAAGGTTTCTCCGGAAGGGATTCATACCGTCTTCTATGGTAAGCCCAACGTGGGGAAATCGAGCCTGATTAACGCCTTATTGGGAAGGAAGAGGTCGATCGTTAGCGAGATACCGGGAACGACACGGGATGTGGTCGCCAGTAGGTTGGATATGGGTGGCATTCATTTTATCCTGACGGATACAGCAGGGGTGGAAGATACGCAAAAAAATAGGATCACGGGAGCAATGGAAAAGGTGCAATCTGTCTTGAAAAGCGCGCAGATCGTTTTGCTCGTTTTTGATGGCAGTATCGATCTGAGTGAGCAATTCAAGGACATAAAAGTAGGCAATGTGACCGCCACTACGATAGTTATAGTCAACAAATCTGATCTTAAAAAAAACAATGTCTATTACGGTTTCCCACCGGAGCTTACACGGTATCCCGTTGTACATACCTCTGCGCAAACCGGAGACGGCTTGGAAAGATTGAAAGACCTTTTGTTAGAGACCGTCCTGGGTGGCAGGATTGAAACATTAACCGTGCCTTGCCTCATGAACGTACGCCAGAGAGATGCACTGCAACGATCCCTTCAATTGGTTCAATGTGCCGTGGAATCGGCGCAACGGAATGAAAGTCATGAATTCATTGCATTAGACGTGCGTGCAGCAGTAGATGCTATGGGTGAGGTTTTGGGATCGGTTACGACAGAAGACATTTTATCAAAGATATTTTCTGAATTTTGTATCGGGAAATAGGAGCTTGATTCCTAAATGCTTGCGACTTAGGTAGAGCTCTATGCCGTATTATGAGTTGTACCCTTTTTGCCAGTAAATCCAGGCATTTCAACCAACCGCACCTCTCTCGGTAAAAAATCATGTTTGGACAAGGACTCGTATATCGTTTCTTTTAAGCATTGACATTTCCACGCATGGCAGCCGCAGGCTTTAGCCTGCATAAAATCAATGGAATAACGCAACCGTTAAGTTGCGATTACCTGCAAACATTTTATTGAAACATACTCTGGAAATGGACAAGATGAAAGTAATCCCTCAGAATCAGAAGATGCAGGGCAATTTGGGTTTTTAAGCCGCCTTTTCTTTGATCGCACGGCTATTCATTTTAAATCTTCTATCAAAAGTGTGACATGTCACACTTTTGTGACGCTACACAAGTGTGACATGTCACACTTTTTTTTAGTTGTCTTAAAAACGCACCCGTTGTTCACCTCTGTTTCCATGTGTTCATAAGTAATTGAAATTTAACCGAACTTACGCAAAAAGTGTAGCCGAAGCGGTACTTTTGCATAGTGAGCAAGTCGTAAGTGGTAGAATAATACGGGTCGAGAATTTTTGCCGGCGATGTAGTGTATGAATAGTGAGGATTGTGTTGACATTTTCGTCTTCTCTGGTATAATCATGGTATGTATATCAGAGATGCATAAAAAA
>AYTS01000021.1 GCA_002009475.1 Candidatus Brocadia carolinensis
TTTCTTCGTCCTTATGGTCTCAACCAGGACCAGACAGGAATATTTCTTATCACCTCTCTTTTTGTATGCATCTCTGATATACATACCATGATTATACCAGAGAAGACGAAAATGCCAACACAATCCCCACTATTCATACACTACATCGCCGGCAAAAATTCTCGACCCGTATTATTCAACCACTTACGACTTGCTCACTATGCAAAAGTACCGCTTCGGCTACACTTTTTGCGTAAGTTCGGTTAAGGGTCGGGTCGAAATCAAGGGCACCCGCACAGGGGTACCAGGTCTCATTGTTCGAGTCTATGACGTCGATGGCACCAAGGTGCGGCGGCCGCTCGCAAGCACGTCAACTGATCAGGTGGCCTTCGAAATTCACTACGATGACGAGCTATTGCTGAAGGTGCGGCCGGACGGGTCCCGCCCAGATTTGCTGGTCTCCGTCATCGCTCCTGAAGCACGCACCAACGGAAATATGGATCCCCCCATTTTTGAAACTGAGGTTCGGCATAGTGCCGCACGCGAAGAATACTTCCTGATCCACGTTGAACTTGAGGAGTTGAAGAAGCGTAACATTCTCTTGCCACACGTGCTCGACGGGGTGGCTGGTGATCCCAAAGCAGCCGGTACAGCCGCTGAAATGGAGAGGGATCGACAGATAAAGCTCAACGAGCAGATTAATGCAGTACGTAAGAAAGCCGTTGTCGAGGCGCGGAAGTTTGAGGAGGAGGCAGACAAGGACCTTCGCGACCGTGTCCTACAACATCTCACCGGCATCACTCCTGACATGCCGCAATGGAAGCGCTTTGTTAAGCCCGGCGAGGACGTACGGAGGATAGCCAGAAAGAACCAGAAGGACGCCATTGACACCGTTATCAATCCAGTGGCAAAGGAGGGAGCTACAACGTTCCTTGTTCTCTCTGCCGAGGAATTAGCCGCCTTGGGAGATCCACCTGACGCGGCAAAGGTGGAACAACTCCTCCGCCAGCGAAACCCGACCCCATCACTGTTACGGGAAGATCCGACTGCCTTAGCTTGTCTACGACGCCGCAATGAGAACCCCTTCGATCCGCAACCTGTGCCGACCCCAACGCCAACACCCACTCCAGCACCGACTCCGATCACGAACGTAGATGACAAGGTGTCTGAGCTCATTCAGGGTATCAGCATTCCCGAAGACCCAAACGGAAATGGAGGCAGGCCGGATCAGAACACTGTGGAAGGCAACGTTAAGAATCTAAAGCTGTCCAAGGGACCTGCCGATGTCCCGGCATACTACGATTTTTACAACCTTCAGATCGCTTTCGATCACGTATGGGAGGATGCCCGCGCCGACGGAGTCCTTGAAGAGGCAAAGATGATGTACCGGGCCATTAGTGATGGTGGAGGCGACCCGAAACTTGCGCTCACAGCCTCCGGGGATCCAATAAGAGCACTTTCTAAGGAGGTCGAGCTTGTCCGGCAAGCCCAGGAGCGCTTCGCAGCACCAGCGGCTTACCCGCGCCTGCCTCCCGGTGGGGCGCCAGACAAGAACATGCACAAGAAGAATATCAATGCGAAAGATGACCTCGTTCCTGATCCGGATTTACCAGGACATCTGCCCACTGCGATCGATCTCCACACGACACCACTGGCCTACCCGTTGGTAGAGGGCTATCCGTTCACACTGTTCGCTGAAAATTCTATAAATTTTGGGTTGTTAGTCACGTATAGTCAACGATGGGAACCTACCGATTACCAGGTAGGCCGATTAGTCAGCACTCAAGCTCTAGCTCCCAAGGAGACAATCAGCGTAACTATGCGGCGAGTAGTCAAGACGTCGTTCAATCGGAAACAGATGCAGGCCAACCAACAGATACGAAAAGAGGAGACGAGTGATTCGTTGCGCGACGAAGCCGAAATCGTTGCACGAGCCGAGGCAAAGACTAATTTTGCTCTAACCACTGGAGGTGGCTACGCTCTGGGCCCGTGGTCAGCTTCGCTCACAACCAGCTTCTCTAAAGATAAGGGAGTTAGTTCCGAGGAAACAAAGAAGTCCTTTCGCGAAGCGGTCATCAAGGCGGCCCAAGAAATTCGAGACGAGACCAAGTGGGAACAGGAATCTGGAGAAACCACCGAAACCGAAAACATCGAGAAGCACGAGATAAGCAATCCCAATGACGAGCTCGCCCTCACCTACATATTCTATGAGCTTCAACGGCGGTACAGAGTTTCCGAGCGTCTTCGCTCAGTAATACCAGTAATGCTGGTTGGACAGCACGTTCCCGGACCGAACGAGATCAATGACGATTGGATCCGGCGGCATGACTGGATCATCAAGCGCTTTCTTCCGGATGACAGCTTTCGTCCAGCGCTCGATTATCTGGTTACTCGGGAGCAAGGCGACAAAATAGTGCTCGCGGATCTGAAGGCGCATATGGAATCGCTGCGACAGAACGTGAACGATCTCAAGCAGCAGGTGTTGACAGCCCGACACGAGTCTTTCGGGCGATATGCTGCAATCGAAAACATAGCCCGGATGAAGGCTGATGTAGAGAACGGAGATTTGTTTTTCAGCGGGTTCTATCACTCATACGATGAGCTACCTAAAGAATCCAAGGATGCACTTAAGATACTGGACGAGGCCGCACGCGAAGGCTACGAGCGGGCAGTTCGCGAAGAACGGGATTTGCGGGCACGTCTGGAGCGCGAAATCACGGCCTTGCAGGTGGCAACCGATGCGTACATTAAAGCTCAAGCGGATTACACGAATCAGCGCAGCCAGATCGATCGTCTCATTCAACACCTGAAAAGCGACATCCTTCGCTATATGCAAGGGATCTGGAGCTATGAACATCCTGATCAGCTATTCTTGCGGCACCACACAATCCAAGCCCCGCGGCTAGAATCGGTTCAACGGTCGTGCACGTTGGAAGAGCTAAACGAGTGGCCTATCGGTGTAGTGCCCCAACCGGGCAAGAAGTGCTATCGCGTCACCTTCACAGTGGTGGTAGATAACGACCTGGACTCCGCGGACAAAAATGCCACCCTTGCCGAGCTTGTGGATCTGGATCACCCACTAGGCTACAAGGGTAATTATATTATCTTCCCGTTGAAGAAGTCGAATGCATTGACGGACTACATGTTGACTCCTTACCTCGATGCCGAGCTCGGCCTGCGCGATCCTGATGGTACGGGCAATTGGACCCTTCAAGAGTTTTCGGACTACGTACAGTGTTTACGTCAGAGCCTTGGCGAGCGATTTGGGGAAGTCGAAGCGGAACTTCGGCGGCAATACCAAGAGCTGCTTGCTGACCCCTTGAGGGATGGAGAAGAGATCATTGTCCCCACCAAGTGCCTTTACATGCAGATGCTCGTCGACCCAGGCAAGGCGCTTGAAGAATTCAAGGAACAGCACCGCAAGTGGGATGTCGAAAAGGTGAAGGCTGAAGTTCTCTCCGCGCAATTGGACAACCTGCGCAGAGCAAAGTTAGTGCTCGAGGATCACCTTGAAGACCCGAATATCGAGTCTGTCAAGAACGTGTATTACAGGGGCAACACGCCTCCGCACGATGGGGACGAGTAAAATAGCTACACTTTCTGACTTTGTGAAAAGGTCTTCACTATCTAGGGTGACTATATGATCTTACCGCTCAAGCAGTCTAACGCGCTCACCGACTTCATGATGGACCTGTACGTAAACCGAGTGTTCGGAGTTTTTATCGTCTGGCCAGATGCGGCCAACAGGACGCTGGAAGAGTTCGCCGACTATGTTCTGAAGCTGAAGGAGCGGGTGAACGAAACAGAGTTCGAGAATGTCCGGCCGCAACTTAAGGATCAGTACGAAAAACTGATCAAGGCGCCGCATCGAAACGGGGAAGATATTATCGTACCAACTGGATCGCTGTTCATCGAGACGCTGCCGGCCACGACGTCGCTTATCGAGCGCTTCAAGGCGGTGCACCGCGCAGTCGATGCGAAGAAGGCGCAGGCCGAGGTGCGCAAAGCCGAGATGGAGAACCTGCGACTTGCCGCACGCTTGTTGAATGCTGAACGCGAAGATCCGGATGTGGAGAAGAAAATTGTCGTGGAGGGGAGCGGCGTGATCGTAAATCCGGATCCGAACTGAGGGATAGTCGCTGCCCACTTCATAGGCAAACTATCGACCGCTATCAGTAGTATCGGCTGTCTCCTGTCCGTTCAAAGTAGAGATCGCCAGGAGACGTTCGCTTTATTCCAATGGGAACCACACTTGAACAACAACGTTTTATCGAGCTGTATCGGGAGTACATAGGCAATCCAAAGACCTACCCCAAGCTAGCCCAGTTCATTAAAAGCTCGGAGGACGAGGACCTCCGTGACTGTCTAACCTCCTATTTCGACGTATCCCGCTCCAATGTGTCCCGCAACCAAGCGTCTCTCCGCATCTTCTACGACCTATTGTTCCATGCACTGAAAAAAAAACGACTACTATTACGCCTTACGTGTCGACCTCCTATTGAAGAAAGCCGATTCGCAATACCATGACTATCACAAGGACCTTACCAAAAAGCAGAAAGATTCACTAGCGAAGCAGATTAGGCAGCGGAAGTCGTTCCTGTCCCCTACACAAAAGCAATTCATGGGTACATTCATCGACTGTATGAATCAAAAGGACACCACAAAGACCTCAAAAACAATTGAGGGTTTTACCTTTCCGCTTAAACCATCACAACTTCGAGACTGCTTGTTGCTCTACCTGGAAGTCTCGCAGGCGTTTCCGGACAACAACGAAGCCTCACTCCTAATTTTCTATGGAGTCTCTCGAAGAGCCATATGGAAGAACGATAGTCATTTTGCCGGTGAGTTTGAGGCGCAGGTTAAGGTGGAAGGCAACATCTGGAATCGCCGATATACAGCTTTGAATAAGTTGGAAAATGGTTCGTGGTATCGAGAACAAATAGAAGCCGATATTCGTGAAAAGAAAACCATCACAATAGGTGTAGAAGTTCCAAGGAGGATTAATGATCCGAAAGATTATCGTAAGAAGATTGTTGATCCGAATAATCCGACGGAGACGATCCAGGTCCCCGTGGGCAAGCATGACTTCGGCACGATCCCGACGGAAAAAGCGCGCCCTGACGAGCAAGAATCCGTTGCAACCTTCACACGCACGCAAAAAAAAATTCATTCGATTGCTGGATAAGTACATGGGTGATCCAACAAGCAGAGAGAAAATGGATGCTCTGCAGAAAGATTTTCTAGAGACGCTAGAGTTCCCAGAGCTACAAGAATGCGTGACGGCATACTTGCGGGTTTTCCCGAAGTATGGGGTGGACAATATGCAGTCAAAGCATATTTTTTTTGGTGTTACGGCAATGGCTGTTCATGAAGGAGATGGATACTACGCCTACAAGGTTCGCTTTTGGATCGATAGTCCCGGAGTGTGGGCTAGCGCGCTCACCCCGGATGATCAGGCGCGACTTAAGAACGATTGGATTCGTCCCAAAGAGCGGCTTGCAAGGATCCTCGACGATGTGAAGTTTGCCTACTTTAAGCAGCATGGAAAGGATCCCGATCTGCAGGCGCTCCGCACGTTCTACCCCCTTATCGATAGCGAACAGTTAAGCTTGCTGGATTCAGCGCTCAACTCTTGTGAGAACTCAACAGTGGTGCAAAACATTGACAGTTTTTCCAAGAGCTTTGATGTTCTCTCAGATCTGTTACGTGCACAGCGAGATCTTCTCTCGCTCGTCACTTTAATTCAGCGAATGCAGAAAAACCGCCGAGTGACGTGGTCAGTGCTGCGTCAGTTGCTCTATCTCTATGCCGTTGGAGTGTTGTTTGTCAAGTTGGTGCCTTCCCGTCCTTTGGCATATAAGGATGGAGTTAGCAAAGAAGAATTTTCCTGGCTGTTAAGTGGTGAGAGCCCCAATAACCGGTATTTTCATGATTACCTGTTTCAGCTGGAATATGCCATATTCATGAGACGGTACGACGGATTTTCAGAAATGTGCAAAGGACAGGCATTACTACATATATACGCCAACGAAATGGACATGACATTAACGCCTATAGACGAGGCTGCGGCAGTCATTGGGCTTGCCGACAAAGCGTGGAAGAAGAACCCTGATGCTGTTCGCAAGGTGCGAATTCACATAACAGACCGGTTCGGGAAACCAGCCTCTCTGCGTGTCGGGCAAACGTTGGGGAACGTTTTCATCCTTTGGTGGGACGATAAAAGAAAAGTGGCATATGTGCAGCTTAAAGAGCTGGATAGGGTTGTGCTGGAAGCTGGAATAGAGAGGCTTACCAAAACCTATAATGATGATTCCTTTTATGGGGAGGTCTACCGACGCACTGAGCACCTGCTTGAACTCATTCCATTGATGTTTGAAGTAATTATGTATATCCCAGATTTGTATTTTGGAGGGTTAAAGGGATTACTCGAATCCGTTGTGTTCAATTTCGCGGTCGCGAAGACCGCCGAGGCATTCGGGATAAACGAAAATGCGATCCAGCTTATGATACTCGGAGCTGGTCTGCTCAGGCACGGGTTTAGTCCACGGAAAAATGGTGCGCAAACAATGGAAATGGACACTCCCATGATAGAAAAGCGGGGGCTGGGACGACACACCGAGAACTCTGGCATAAGCAATCGGCTTGCCGACAGCGCAGAATCTTCCTTGGATCGTTCTCTGGACAACCGAGCAAGAACGGGGTCTGTCCCCGACATCTCAGAAGGCAAACCACCAGCGGTGTCGGTCGAGATGCGAGGGGTCCGAACCGGAGACCAAACCGACAGTATCATGATACGGCCAGCAACGGAACTTTCCCACTTGACACAACAAGAAGTAACGGCACTTAAGAACACTGAAGCAAATTTGCTGGAGCGACGGGCGAAGCTTGAGAGGGAATGGCGGCAACAGAAAGATATTGCTCGGAGCATTGGGGATCGAGCCGATCTTGTCGCTGATAATGCGACGAAACAACGCCTGGAAAATGCCTTTGACGCTCAACAGAAACGAGCCGATAACCTTGAGGCACAACTGGGTGCGCTGAACGAAGCGTTGGCTCACGTGCAGGCCCGCATTGCACGTGAAGCTCCACCGGCAGCCCAGTCTCCGCATCTTGCACGAGGTAGGCTCAGAGAGGCGGAGGTCGCAGAAGCGTTTAATCTCGGCCCAAAGAACAATTTGACATTAAAAAACCCGGACCCAACAAAACCGAATTTTAATCCCGACCATATTGAAGGAAATCCAGGGAGTGTTACGTGGGGGAGGTCGTATCACTTTAAAGAAATTAAAGACTGGACTAAAATGAAGGATACCGGGAACCTTTCAGCAATGCTTGACTATGTCGAGAATACGAGCGGTTCTAGATTAACTATCTATTACAGGAATGGTACCTATATGACTGGTCCGCTTCGAACCAGGATCGAAGGACTAATGAAGTCAGGAAAAGTCGATCTAATACCTTTTGTAGGAGAATTATTAGACATGTAACTCCCGCTGGTGATCCTCCGTGGAATTTCCAGATTGTCTTGTGAGGGAAAGGGGTCACCCATTAGCAGGTTGTCCGAGAATGCGGCATTCCGATTTTCTTCATTTAGCCAGAAAAAATAGGGTAAATCGGTTGCGATGGTGAAATTGAGTGATATAATAAGGCGAAATGAAATCTTCAGAGCAAAACCACACGGAGCAGTTAAAACTTTTCATTGAGCCGATCCTTTTACCGAGCAAACCAACCGTATCATTCTTTTCCTTACCAGAAGATACCCAGCCAAGGAGAATCAATCATATGGCTAAATTTAAGCCGTTTCATGAATTCCAGAAACCCCTGATAGGATTTACCCCTGAAGCGTTTTTAGATTATGTCGAAACGGTAATACCGAAAGACCATCTGTGCAGAGTAGTCAAAGAGGTCGTATTCTCGTTAGATACAGAAGCGATAGAGGCGAAATATTCTTTTTT
>AYTS01000022.1 GCA_002009475.1 Candidatus Brocadia carolinensis
ACACGGGACGCACCTCAAGGTTTACCGTCTTGCACCCCCGAAACACCTTCTCCACTTCCGTCAGGTCCTTGTACCGATCATGCACCAGGTAGGTGTCCGCCTCGTTCTCCTTCAGATCCGTCTTGATTACATAACATCCGTCAAGATACGATTCTTCCTTTAATGCTTCTTCATTGCTCTCTATCTTCAGCGTCCCGGACTCGTCCTTTATCTGTGCCCACGCCTCCAGCTTCAGTTTCTTGACCCTTTCCTTTGCCGCTTCCAGCGCCTTCGATACCGATGCCCTTGGATGCTCTCTCAGATAACTATTCTTCCCCTCAATGTATTTCTCCATACTCTGTAATTTTGCTATGCGTGTCTTTGCCATCTCTTCCGCCCTTGTCGGATTGCGCCTCAGAATATACCGAATCCCCTCATCCTTTATCTCACAGAGCTTTTCTTCAAACAACCCTAATTGCAGAATCCCTTTTTTTATCAACGCCTCTATCTGCGGCTTGGTTATCGCCGTTATGTAATGAAATCCTTCCGGTAAACGTTTGATTTGCATTGTCTTGATCATCCCACGATCGCCTACGATCGTCACCTCTGTGCATCCATACCGCTCTGCTACCTTCTTTACCTGAGACTCAAAGGTCTTTGGGTCCTGGGTATTGCCAGTGAATACCTCCGTTGATACCGGCTCTCCGGATTCATCACATAACATACCAATCACGATCTGCTTTTTCCCCTTCTTGCCGTCACGATTATACCCATACTCACCAAAATGATTCAGTTCCCCCTCCAAATAACTGCTCGTCACGTCATACAAAAACAGCTTCGGCTTCTTGTCTCCCCGTCTTAACTCAAAGAGCTTTTGCTCTATCTTTGCCTGATTCTCCGATAACCACGCCAAATTATCGTACAGATTATTCTCGTCAAATCCACGCTTCATATCCAATACATCACCCGCTGCATGTACCTGCGCCAGCCTTACCGCCGACAGTCTTGACCCCTGGTCTATCACCCGCGCCATTACCTGCCACAGCGCCAGCTTCCCTTGGAAATCCTTCCCTAATGCCTCCTCTATCCCGATTTCCTTTGCCACCTGGTATACACTCCAGGCCGCACCCACGGACAACCCCTCCTGGAGTTCCACCGATTCTGACAATGCACCCAATGCACTGAGATCCTCTTTGTGGCTGAGTGCAAGCTTTATCGCTTCTATCTCCCTGGGAGTGCAGTTCGATAGATTTGCAATGGTACGTTTCCTGACCTTTCCTTCCTCACGATACGATTCTCGCAAAAGGATGGAACGATAGATTTTTTTGCCGGTCTTTGATTTGTTCTCTACAATATGCATGTACACAATAATATACCATTGCATTCAATAGTGTCAAGCATATTATTAAATAATAATAATGTATTAGTGACTACATATTTGTCGGTAAAATAGCGCTAACTGGCCACATATTCAATGCTTGTGCATTTTGACTGGGGAGAACATCCGTTATAAGGAAGTTTTATGTTTATGCGTCTGCTCTATAGACTTCAAGGAAAAGGCGAACCTCCTTTTAGGTGTTTTTGTTCTCAAAATACCTTCAAATCCCTTGGAGATTCTACCATTTCTGACCCACAAGGCTTCGCCTTGTTTGCAGGATTTAGGTTGTAATCTATTCATAACTCACCCCTATGGTGTTTCTTTCTAAAACAAAACGGTTTCTATTTTTCCTATGCGGATTCCCGTGCCATCATATAAAGAAATTGCTGGGCATATCCCGCATATCTGCCAAAATATTCCACTCCAAAGTCCTGCAATTTTTGACTCGATACCTGTTGATTTTTGAAATAGAGTTTCTGAAGTACCTTTTTCATCCAGGTATCAATAGGAAATGCTTCCGTAAAACCTAAAGAAAACAAAAGGATACAATCTGCAATCTTGTCTCCAATGCCAGGAATATCCTTCAGCGCTCTCTTCGCCTCCAGATAAGGCAGGTTTTTGAGAGACAGCAAAAAGGACTCGCTTACGAGGTCATTTGCCGTTCTAATATACTTTGCCCGAAAGCCTGTCTTTGCCAGAACAATCTGGTCGTAATTATTGAGATCGCCGGGATTGGGAAACGTATGCATCTCTCTCCCTTTCACCGTAATTTTTTTTCCAAAGAATTGTGATAAAATTTCCAGGTTTAATTTTATTTTGGGGATATTTGCAGCAGAAGAACAGAGAAATGATATGAGACATTCCCACGGGTCCTGCCGGACGATACGCAAGCCGTAGTATCTCCTGATTGCCTTACCAATGTGCCGGTCTCTGTTTATCTCTTTTAAAATAGCGGAATATGGCTCATCAAGGGCAAAATAG
The DNA here is from genome assembly GCA_002009475.1 of Candidatus Brocadia carolinensis. Taxonomy (GTDB): domain Bacteria; phylum Planctomycetota; class Brocadiia; order Brocadiales; family Brocadiaceae; genus Brocadia; species Brocadia carolinensis. The sequence continues at coordinate 2,339 of AYTS01000022.1, forward strand.
TGTATCAGGGATTTACGGTCAATACCCTGGAATTCCAGATGATTCACAGACTGTCTGACATGAAAGACGCGGTCCCTTACAGCAATATCATACCAGTCGCTTCGTCTGGATACCCGGAACAGTTGACCGCACAAGAGGGTTGATTCGAGATTAAAATTTTTTACGAGAATCCTGGGCATGATACGGGTTTCACTGTGTTTCATAATTATTATAAAAATGCTCCGCCGCTTTTGATGCAGCAGATAAAAACCTTGTTATTCATTCTATAAAATTTCATTGTGTAAATCTGCAAAAATCTGTGTCGCATTTGCATGGGTGGGTATCAGGTTTGCCATCTGAACCCTACCGTTTGTCAACTCATGACGCCAGGAATTCAAACTGACTAATGGAACAAGATGCGGGATTCAAATTTGTCTATGGATCACAGACACTTTACACACACATCCCTTTCTCTTTATATTCTTTTTTACGACTACATTCTCTGATAACCTGCGTATACTCCTTGACATTAGCCCTTGAGTTGCGTAGAATCCGTACAAAACCTTTTGCTGTTATACATGAGATTGTTAAGCAGTGTGTGGTCCGTGGAATAAGTTAAACAGATTAAACGGTTTAAACCTATACACTAAAATGCCCAGAAAATATATTTCGAACCTGAAAACCGGCGAGATTGTTGAAGAAGTGTTTCTTGTCCTGAAAAAGGAAATCAGGGAAACCCGCGAAAAAAAAGCCGTATCTCAACCTGCAACTGGCCGATAAATCAGGCTCTCTTGAAGCGCGGAAATGGGATGCAACGCCTCAACTGTGTAACAGTTTTAACAAAGATGCATTTATAAAGATAAAAGGTGTTGTCGAGACCTTCAACAATACTCTGCAAATCCGCATTACCGAAATAAGTCCCCTTGCAGAAGTACACGTGCAGATGGGCGAATTCATACCAAGCACGGAAAAAGACGTTTCCGTGATGATGAACGACCTCAGGCAGATTATCAAAACAATTCGAGATCCTTATCTTTCAAAGCTCCTGGATGCATTTTTTGCCGATGAATCCTTTTGCAGGGTGTTTTCCACAGCGCCAGCGGCTACACAATACCATCATGCCTATTTGGGAGGCTACTGGAGCATATTCTTTCTGTCGCCAGGCTGGCAATCAGCTTTTCAAATTTATATCCCATGATAAAACGGGATTTATTACTCGCGGGCGCCATTTTACATGATATCGGGAAAACGCGGGAACTGTCCTACGAGCGGAGTTTTCAATATACCGATGAAGGACAACTCACCGGACACCTCATCTCAGGTGTGCTGATGATCTATGAAAAGGCTCAAAAAATCGATGGGTTTCCATCCGATCTCCTCAACGTCCTTTTTCACCTCATATTGAGTCATCACGGGGAGTACGAGTGGGGTTCGCCGGTAAAGCCTGGCACGCCCGAGGCCATAGCCCTGCATCACCTGGACAATCTGGATGCGAAGGTGTATGCGGCAACCAAGGCAATAACCGAACATAAAGACACCAGCAGCTCGTGGACAGATTACGTTAAGATGTTTGAACGGAGACTCTATAAAAAGTAATAGAATATTTTAGATTTGCGAATTACGATTTATGATCGCTAAGGGAAAGATCATGAATAAGGTTCAATTGCGGAACGGAACAAAAAAACTTCGCGATCAGGGTTTTTGAAATGGTTGAAAAACTGCCTGAGTCGAGAGGAGTTGAAGTAATTGCAAACCAACTTATAAAAGCATCTACTTCTGTTGCCGCTAATTACAGAGCTGTATGCAGAGCCAAGTCAAAGGCAGACTTTATTAACAAACTAAAAATTGTGGAAGAAGAATCCGACGAGTCTCTTTTTTGGCTTGAATTTATCGTAGACCTGAGACTTATGGATAAAAAATTATTAGAGAGTTTAACTAAAGAAGCAAACGAATTCGTAGCTATCTTTACTGCCGCAGTAAAGACATCAAAAGCAAATTATAAATCGTAAATCTAAAATCATCATGATCAACCCTATCGATATCCTCAAATTCATCCGCAACAAAAAATACAGTCCCATGACGGCCGCCGAGCTGGCAGATCATTTTGAGATCAGCGATGTGGAATACCGAAGATTCTGCGACCTTTTGCAGGACCTGGAGTTTTCCGGTGAAATCGTAAAGATCAAGCAAAAACAATACGCCGACCCGGAAAAGGTGCATTTAACCGTAGGCACCCTGGAATGCAATCCGCGGGGATTTGGTTTTGTTATCCCCGTCAGAGCAGATGGTGGTGAAGATATTTATATCCGTGAAACCGACATGGGTTCCGCCATGAATGGAGACCTCGTAGTGGTGAGACTTTCCTCCCCGACCCAACACCGCAAAAAAAGAAGAGAGAAGGGAAAAAGTGCATCGGGTCAGGTTGTTCATATATTAAGGCGCGCGAACGAACTAGTCGTGGGTACCTTTGAAAAAACAAAACGGATGCTCTTTGTTGCCCCCGACGACCCCCGGTTATTCAGGGATATTTACATTGCGGAAGACGTTTCAAAAGACGCGCAACCTGGCGATAAAGTGGTCGTTCGAATCACGGAATGGCCATCACGGCATCTCAGCCCGGAGGGAGAGGTTACAGAAATTTTAGGAAAAGAAGGCGACCCAAAGGTTGACCTCCGTTCTATTATTTATCAGTTCAAGCTTCCACACGTCTTTGGCCAAAAAGTGCTAAAAGAAACGAAACAGATGCCCCACGCCGTTTCAGAAGAAGAAATCCAGAACCGGCTCGACCTGCGCAACAAACTCATTATCACCATTGACCCGGAAGATGCCAAAGATTTTGATGACGCCGTATCCCTTGAAAAAGATAAAAATGGGGATTGGCGTCTGGGCGTACATGTTGCAGACGTTTCCTGCTATGTAAAACCCGACACAACCATTGATAAGGAGGCCCGCTACCGGGGAACCAGCGTTTACCTGCCCGGCGAAGTTATCCCGATGTTGCCTGAGATATTGTCGAATAATATCTGCAGTCTGAGGGAGGGAGAGGATCGGCTTACCAAAAGTGTTTTTATGACCCTGGATCACAAAGGATATCTTGTCAAAGCGGAGATCAGACATTCGGTTATTAACGTTACCAAACGTTTGACATACAAGCAAGCTACAGACATCCTTAATAATGAAACTGCTATAAACATATCAGCCGAAGCGGTAGCCATGTTGCGCAGCACCGCGCAACTTGCTGAATTGCTGTTTAAAAACCGGCTGGCACGGGGAGCCCTGGAACTTGACCTCCCTGAAGTTTCCTTAAAATTAGACGAACTCGGCTTTGTCAAGGATGTTGAAAAGGTTGAAAGGGACATATCACACAAATTAATCGAGGAGTGTATGCTCCTGGCCAACGAAGCGGTAGCGACGTTCATGTTTGAAAAAAAGATGCCGCTGCTGTGCCGCGTCCATCCTGAACCAGAGGAAGAGGACATGCGGGAATTTGCGGAGTTTATCCGCGGACTGGAACACACCAGGATAGATCCCTTTAAAAGCAATCACGTGCAATCGCTGCTCGACAAGATGCGCGGACGGCCTGAGGCATACACGGTGAACCTGGTGCTCCTGAAATCAATGAAACAGGCCGTGTACGCGGCGGACGAAGGAAGACACTTTGCACTTGCGCTGGATCACTATACCCACTTTACCTCCCCTATCCGCCGCTACCCTGACTTGCTTGTCCATCGGATCTTAGACCAATATTTTGCAGGGGGGTTGTCATCTCCTGCCGTGCGCGGTGCTTGGGCACATTGTTTATCTGAATGGACGGGGCACTGTTCGATGACCGAACGCAGGGCAGATGAGGTTGAGCGCGAGATTACCAAACTCAAATTACTTCGGTTCCTCGAGCATGAGGTTGGAAAAATCTTCGAGGGAGTCATTACCGGTGTTCAGGAATTCGGTTTCTTTGTTCAACTAAACAAGTACCTGCTGGAGGGGCTTGTCCATATCCGCACACTGTCTGATGATATCTATCAGGTAGACAAGAAAACCATGTCCCTTGTCGGCACCCGCCGCAAGAAGATGTACCGGATTGGGGAAGTTGTCAGGGTAAAGATCTATAAGATTGATTTTTTGAAAAGAGAGATTGATTTTATCCACTGTAGTAATCAGGAAGAAAGAACGAAGCATAGAAAAACACGGAAGATTACGGAAGATGATAGAGAATAAACAGGAGTGAAAAATGAATGTGCCGAGGAACATATTAGTTCTTACCAGTGCCCAGTCTGAGTGCGGACACGCACGGGCAGGAAGTCTGGTCTGGACAAAGGCTAGCCACCAGTCCAGCACCGAATCTCACGTACGGTGAGGTAACGAGCCGTGTGAAGCTGAGAGGGGGGAGGTATCAGGCTGCAACGCAAGTGAAGGTATAGAGCCTCGAAATAATCATCGTGTCGGAGGTCGACCCTGTTCATGTAGTGAGAAGACAGAATTTTCTACATCGGTAAGGCAAGAGGTAGAAAGCCCGACGGGGTCTAAGGCCGTTGCATGATACTACAGGGAGCGAATATGAACTCGGGAGAGCCTGGACACTCTTTTTTTTTCTTTCTTTTAGTGTAGGGGGAGAAAAAAAGCAAACAACAACAAGCTATAAGAGGTAAGGAGTTGCGAAAGTATCCTGGCAGTCGGACTACCTCGTAGTATCGAAGAAGCAGGGTAATGCCTGTGGAGAGAAGGGGGTAGCAGTAATGCAACAAGTTATCACTGCTGTCCAAATTAGCTGAGAAGCTCAAGTATACCCCTTGAATTTATTGGCATTTTGGACAAGTTTTCGTTGTTTTTAAAACCAGGTTGCCATAGATGCTGTCCGAATTAAGTAAAATTGAAACTCAATTGTCCCGGTTCGTAAGGGACAGGTGGTATTTCAAACGGTTTATCAAGCCATGCCCCAATATCCCGATGAGTAAAGAGGTTCATACGCAAGAGAGCCACCACATTGGAAAGAAACCATGCGAACTTTGAGCTCAACTGGAGGTATTTCAGTATCAGCATGGCATTGAGCGCTGTCCAAATTTGAATCTTTACCGCGTTGGCACTGGTTCCCACAAAGGTCTTTATCTTGAGGTTCTGTTTGAGCGCCTTAAAAAACAGCTCGATTTGCCAGCGGTCTTTATATAGGGCAGCAATAGTCGTAGCGCTTAATTTCATGGTATTGGTAAGAAATACCAGGATTTCGTCTTTCTCAGGGTTATAAACCTCTATCCGCCGGAGAGGATGAGGACACTTTTCATCGGCTTTCGTTCCCGTAAGAC
>AYTS01000023.1 GCA_002009475.1 Candidatus Brocadia carolinensis
AAACAAGCCCTCCTTAAGCAGTTTCAGGTACCCTTTCATACGAAAATACAAAATTATGATTTGGATGGAAAAATCTTAAACGTTTCCTGACTTGCTTATCGATCGTATTTTAATTTACACACCCTTTCCTTTGTCTTTTATTCTTATTTACTGCAACATTCTCGGACAGCCTGTCATGATATAACCCCTTTCTTTTAATTTTGGATTTAAAGATGTGGGTGGAAATTACATTCTCAATTTCAGTGGTCTACATTAACTAAGAATGGAAAACGATTGTATATATATCGGCAATCTTTTACGTAATATTATACGACAGAAGTAGCTGTTACTTTTCCCATACAAAAGAGGCTGTTGTATAATGATTTTGGAAAAATATCAGATGAGCTGACGCCGATACTGATTAGTCAGGACTAAATCTTATTATGCTTGGTCAGGCGCTTGTCCAATGTTAGTGGTGTTATTCCTGAATGAGAGGTTTTATGGTCTGTGAGATAATGTATCTGTTATTAGAAATCCATCGGTAGGCTGCATATAAACAATTTTTACTTATGGTTAGTTTGAATAAAGGGGTTAACCACCGGAATACTTTTAACCGGATGAGTATCTCCGGCAATGCTTTATCACCGGCAAGAATCTGTTTGTGAGAAAGCACTAATTGAAAGGACTGTCCACAAGTCTCATCACTGACTTCCGGGAACCTGCGTCTTCGTTCTTCTGACTGACAGGGAATAAACTCAAAGACGTCGCTTCGTATAGCGTGCAGCTCAATCCATCTCCTGCATCCACGGCATAAGCTGCACTTGTCGTCATAAATAAGTACCACAGCCTCCGGCTTCCTCATAATCTATAGACATTGGGTATAGGAATACCTTTGAAGTCCCAGAAAAAACGGTCAGCAATTATAGTGAACGTCTTAAATAAGTATATATGCAATTGTCATTGCGAGCAGAGCGAAGCAATCCATACCTTAGAGATTGCTTCGTGCTAAAGTTTTTCCTGAGTAATAACGGAGAACCCTTGCAATGATTACTTTCTTTTGTCGTTCACTATAGCTTAAGGTAAGATTTAATAACAAAAATGGCGGTTTACAGCAGATATGAGTCATCTAACGAATTTCAATCTCGCAAAGCTCAATTCCCGATAAATTGGAAATATCTCTTACCGGTTGACTACCATCATACCTGCTTTCCAAAACGGCATTGCCATTATGGTAAACTGAAATGGGCACGTTATTGATATTCCTTTGAAGTATAAATTTATAGTGAAAGCGGGTACGGTTACCCGAATTTCTGGTTAAGACCGATACAACTCTATTTAGGCCAGGCAGCAGTTTGTCCTCAGCATTGCAGAATCCCATGTGTTTTAACTTTTCAGATTTTTGTGCATTGATAAAAATCAAGGCTACTTCATCGCCTTCCGTTAATTCAGCAAGATTAAATCCCAGATCCTGACATCCATCAGTGATGACGACTCGTGTCGGAGTTTTATGAATGATTTTTTTTGTTTCATCCCAAGCCTTCGGGTCTTTTAGAAAATAATCCACAATGTTGCCCTGTGCAAGTACCACCGCATTTACTGAAAAAAGCGAAAATACCGCCAGGAAGTACTGAATATATGCCATAGTATAGCCTCATCTCAAGGTCTTTATTATGCTTTCTACTTTCTTCGTTACGTTTTTACATACACCTTATGCGTCTTGATATACTCTTCCACACAGGGGGGGACTAAATACCGTATGCTACGCCCGTTTTGCAGCCGCTCCCTGATATCAGTTGAGGATATACCAATGTGCGGTATCGTAACTTTTAATTGCTCAATTTCTGCTTTTTTCTCACGGGAAAACATCTCAATTCCACGGAGACTCTCGTTGGTAAAAGGGAATTGGGAATGCCTCCCGTTTGTTGTAATCGGAAACCGGTTGACGACTGCAAATTGACACATCCCGGAAAGCAGGTCAATGTCTTTCCAGGTACTTATTTCACCAATCATATCTGTGCCCATGATCAGAAACAAATTGTGGTTTTTTCCATACATCCCTTTTAAAGCACACACGGTATCGATAGTGTATGATTTTCCCGCTCGTTTAATTTCCATATCAGATATCTCAAAATGTTCGTTGTCTTTTATCGCATACTTCACCATCTGATACCGATGAAAAGAATCGAGCAAATCCCTCTCTTCCTTATGAGGGGATATCCCTGTCGGAATAAATATAACCTTCGATAATCGTCTCTGCTGATAAACCTCTTCGGCAACAATAAGATGCCCGATATGAACTGGATTAAACGATCCACCGAATACACCAATGTTCATAGCAATCTCACGTTATGAGACAAAATAAAGAGTGTCACTTGAAATTGCATTATATAGGTGAATGTGGATAAGTCAATGAAAATGGCCTGTTTTTCATTGACTCACAACAAAACGTGTGCTAGCATCTGAAATTCTAGTGTGTCGATTTTAAACATCCTTTGCCCATGAAAAGAGTTTGAATGAAAATTGCCTATTTTGACTGTTTTTCCGGCATCAGCGGAGATATGACGCTTGGGGCGTTTGTAGATGCCGGGCTTGATTTCACCATCTTGCAAGAGCAACTTGCACGGCTGCACCTCCATGGTTACACATTATCAACGGAGAAGGTAAAACGCGCAGGAATAAGCGGTACCAAGGTTCATGTGACAGTCTCTTCGCCGGATACCTCACTTAAAACCACGCATCATGCACATCATCATACCCACTTGCGGTTTTCTGACATACAGGCAATCATAGAAAAAAGTACCCTCCATCATGCTGTAAAGGAAGACAGCATAAAAATTTTCCAAAGGCTTGCAACGGTCGAAGCAAAAGTTCATAATACTACAGTCGAAGAAGTCCATTTTCACGAAGTAGGTGCAATCGACTCAATAATTGATATCGTCGGCTCCGTAATTGCAATCAAGCATCTGGGAATTGAAAAGATATATTTTTCGCCTGTTCCTACAGGACATGGATACACAACATGCGAGCATGGGTCATTTCCTGTTCCTCCCCCTGCGACGGCAGAACTTCTGAAGAACCAGATGTTAAAATCTGTCAACATTGGAAAGGAATTAACCACACCTACGGGTGCTGCAATAATAACTACCCTTGGGGAAGGACTGCATATGAATCCGGAAATGAAGGTTACCCACATCGGTTATGGCGCCGGAAGTAACGATAATCCAAACATCCCCAATTTATTACGCATCTTCATTGGAGAGACAACTGACCATGGAACTGATGAAATGTGGATTGTTGAAACAAATATCGATAATATGCCGGGTGAGGTATTGGGTTACGTTATGGATAAATTGTTTGAGGCGGGCGCAGTGGACGTCTATTTTACGTCAATTCAGATGAAAAAAGGGCGGCCGGGAACCGTCATCAGCGCCATTGTCTCTGAAGTCAATCTCTCTTCAGTTGAATTAGTTTTATTCAATGAAACCACGACATTCGGTATCAGGAAATATAAAGTGCTTCGTAAAATACTGGTTCGGGAAATAAAAGAACTTGATAGCACCTTAGGGAAAATCAGAGTAAAGATTGGAACGTTTAACGGCGATCTAAAAACAATTTCTCCTGAATATGAAGATTGCAAACGGATTGCTAGAGAAAAAGGAATCCCTCTCAGACGCATTTACAGCATCATTTCAAAAGAATTAGGATCTGTGTGATTTTTTAAAGAAACCCTGTCTTTTTACTCAACCTGAGGGCGACTTGGATTTTGCATTAGTCTCAATTACTTTGCAAAAGTATGGTATGAACGAATAAAAAAATTTAACCCTCTTTCTACCATTTTGATCATTGCCACTACGGCACAAATTGTTTATGTAAATTCCTTATCCATAAAGGGTTTGAACGGAACTCACCCTCGTTAAGGGTACCGAAAGCACGATATCCTTTCAATCCAGGTTCTGTGCAAACCTGACGGTTATTCCAGTCTTTGTTGGGGAAGGGAGCGTTGTCTTTTCGGATGAGCTCAATCACGCGAGGGGGAAGGGATTGGGGACAGACATTGAAAGCAGCATACAAAATCTGAACAGGTAGATGTTGGATTTTGCTTTTGGCAAGACCCAACCTTGTTTGAAATGCGTGCTTAAAAGGGGGGCCAGACACCCCACTTTTTTGCCGTTTGAGAATGCTTCATCACGTGTGTTTCTTGCAAGGACAGATAGGACTGTATATAATTGCGAGCACATTTGCTTTGCGCAGGGTAAACTCTGTGAAGCACCTTTATCCTTGAGATTTACGTGCATTCTACTACTCAAACATTCTCTGTTCGCAATGCCTTAAAATTTGAAATTGACAATCTACATTTTTGTACCTATAATTGTGGAAGCTTTAGTTTGATACTGATTTAAACTATTTGCCGCAATCCCTAATTGTGGCAATTTTTTTTGAGGAGTTTGTGTTGGAGTGGAATGAGACTGCATCATTGTTACTGGAAAAAGTTCCTCCCTTTGTGCAAAAGACCGTTCGCGAAAAGGTTGAAACACTTGCCCGTGAGCGAGGGAAAACCCTTGTGACCGAAGCGGAAGTCATGGCTGCCCGCGATTCATTTATGAATAAGCCACCATCGGTTACCGTTACGCCACATGCTTTTGCAAAGAAATCTGAGGATAACAAAAAACTTTCCATTCTGAGAAAATATCCTAAATATTTCGATAATGATGGCAATCCCGTACTCTATCAAATAAAATGCTGCAGGGGTGCAGAGGTTAATTGCCCGTTTCTTATAGCCGACTCCAACGTCCTGGCTGATAAGATACGGAACCGGTTGGAGGAACTGAAATTCACGGAAAAGCTGATGAATAAAATTGAAGGCCAGATCCTTCCGCATCATTCCTTGAAAATCGCCATATCAGGATGTCCAAATAGTTGTTCCATGCCGCAAATTAAGGATTTTGGCGTCCATGCCATCGAACCTGTCTTTGTAGACCCTGCATCTGAATGCATTGAGTGCATGAAGTGCGTGGAGACCTGCCGGGAGGATGCAATTACCGTACAAGACGGTGAGGTAACTATTGACATGGAGAAATGCGTGCACTGCGGGCTTTGCGCAAAGGTGTGTCCAAGCGGCTCTATAAAGGCCAGAAAGAAAAAAATATCGGGTGATGATCGGTGGAAAAGTTGGTCGTCATCCCAAGTTTGCTATTGAGATATTGCCTCAGGCAGAGGAAGCAACAACCCTGAAGGCATTGGATGTCTGCGTGGACATGATACTTTCGAGTAAATCCGAGCATCGTTTTCGGGCATTGTTAGAACAACACGGAATTGAGGAAATTAAAAAAAGAATATGATACTCTCCGATACCGACAGAAAAATACTGCACCGCTTGCAATCCAATCTGCCTCTTGTATCAAGACCATTTCTGGAATTGAGCAAAGAGCTTTCCATTGATGAAGATACCATCATCGAACGCATCAAATTTATGATAGAAAAAGGATATGTAAGAAGCTTGCGCCCATAATTAATACCCAGGCCATGGGCAGGGAGGCAACCCTGGCTGCCGTAAAGGTGCCGGAAGAACGCATTGATGAGGTGAGTGCAATCGTCAATGAATACAGCGGAGTTTCCCATAATTATCTGCGAAAAGGGAAAAATAAAAATATTCCTTACAATATGTGGTTTACCATGTCGGCCAAAGATGATGAGGAACTCCACAGTAGATTAAAGGAGATCGAGGACCGAACAGGGTTGACGGTGCGCAGTTTGCCTACAACAAAGAAATTTAAGATAGGTGTTCGTTTTAAAATTTATTAGAAACCTTAATTGTGAAGGGTGGCACGGGCAAACAAGCTTGCCTGTGTTTAACTGAACTATGACAGATAAAAAGGAAGACATCGACGTTAAACTCATTAAACACATTCAAGAAGGACTGCCTGTTACAAAAACCCCGTATAAAGACATCGGACAGGCGCTGGGAATGTCTGAAGATGAAGTAATACAAAGGCTCAAGAAACTCTTAGAAACAGGAAAGATCAGGCGGCTGGCAGCCTCCATCGCCCACCGTAAGATCGGTATCAATGCCAACGCCATGTGTGTATGGAAGGTGCCGCAGGAGAGGGTTGATGAGGTGGGCAAGATCATGGCCGGTTTTGAAGAGGTAACACACTGTTACGACCGCCCCGTCTACCCCGATTGGGAATACAATGTCTTTACCATGATTCACGGCTACACCGATGCCGAGTGTGAGGCTGTAATTCAGGCTATTAAGGAGAAGACAGGATTAAATGACTATGTCATCCTTTATAGTGAGAAGGAATTTAAAAAGGTCGGGGTAAGGATATAATGCTTGTTTCAGGTTGATTTTTTTCTGTCAGATAACTCCATATTCTCTGACAGCCGCTCAATCCCACGTCTCTGACTATCTCCTGACGTCCTTTTCAGTGCTTTTAAGACGAATGATGGTAAAAAGGCTTACCGACACCACAAACATGCCTATGCTGATAATTTGCGCTATGGTAAAAATTCCGAAAAACAGGGGGGTATCATTCCGGAGCGATTCCATCGAAAATCTTATAACGGGATACAGTATTCCAAAAAGAAGCAATACTTCTCCGTCTCTCTTCCGGTACTTTAAAAATGCACTCAGGATAAAAAAAAGTGCTACATCTGCAAGAAATGAGTATAGCTGAGTGGGGTGTATCGGGAGAGTGTGCGTATCAGAGAGAGAGACTAGCCCAAGTTCATACTGATGAATAAAGGCAGGACTGCCGTCTATCATCCCTGTTTTATCCAACGTTTTTGGAAATTGGACCGCCCAGGGGATATGTGTTGCTACCTTTCCGAAGCAGCATCCATTCAGGAAACATCCAATACGACCAAAGCCAAGTCCCAGTGCAGCTGAAGGCATAAGGATATCAACGATCTTAAGGAATGGCAGACGGTTTTTCCTGACGTATACCAACAAGGTGACAATGCCGGCAAAGAGACCGCCGTAATAAACCAAACCACCTTCATAAATTTTGAAGATGCTTAAGAGACTGTATTTATATTCCTTATAGAACTGAATAATAAAGAAGAGCCTTGCCCCCAGGATGCCCGCGCAAACGAGATAAATTCCGAGATCGGTAATCTTGTTTGGATCAATACCTTCTTTTTTTTGCCCTCCAGCGTGCAATCGTTATGGACACCAGAAAGGCAACCATCAGCATGAATCCGTAAGAATAGATTGGGATGCTTTTCTGGAAAAAAGGCAGGGGGATTTCGAGGAGTATCTTTCTCATGTTCAGAGGGTTTCAGTGAGCTTGTTATTTACATCTACCAGAATAATCTTCGGTTTCCAGTTCCTTGCTTCTTTATCTTCCATGAGGCAGTAAGAGATGATGATAACCTTATCGCCCGGCTGTGCCCATCGCGCTGCAGCGCCATTTAAACAAATAACGCCGGAGTTGCGCTCGCCTTCAATTACATAAGTCTCTACCCGTGTTCCGTTATTGATATTGAGGACCTGTACCCGTTCATAGTGTAAAATATCCACGGCATCAAGAAGCGCCTTGTCTATACTGATACTACCTTGATAATTCAGGTTGGTTTCTGTTACCGTCGCAGCGTGTATCTTAGCCTTGCACATCTCGCGTAGCATGGTTATTCTCCATAAACCTCATGTTGTTTAATATACAATCGCATATTCTATCGTAAAGTACGGTAAAATCAAGACGCAGTAACTTCCCTGCCCAAACGAGAACAAGTCAGAAAAAAAATGTTTTCTGTTTCTCAAAGCAGGACACCAGGAGTTGTGGTATTGGTACGAAAATACGCCCTTACCATGACTTTTTCACACCCTTGCTGTAGATGAAACCGGCTGGGCAAAATATCGTAACCTATTCAGTATAATTTGCCGAATAGGTAGCGACAGATAACAACTCCCTGCATCCCCCTGGTAAAGCGGGCAGGGGAGTTGTCTTTCATACCCATTTCCCATAATAAGCTACAGTCTCTGTTTTCATGCAGCGCATTCTGTGAGCTATACACATAACGCAGCACAGCCGCAACCAAATTCCCCGTGGTGAAAGCGGGAGATTGCTTCGGAAAAGACCCCTCGCAATGACACAGGCTATGCTTTGATGACATATTATGCGTTGTCATTGCGAGCGAAGCGAAGCAATCTTTCTCTCATAAACAATCTGTACCGCCTGATAAGGGGTAGATAGGGTTGCAAAAAAACTTACAAAAAAAAGAAGTTTTTATACGGTAATACTATAAACCATTGAACAACAGAATGATTCCTTTTTATTGCGCTGCTGGTGGATAAAAACTCCTGATGCATACCTTGACGAGATCAACAATCTCTTCGTCCTTCAGTTTGCCCTTATAGCCTGGCATTTTCCTTTTACCATTTGCCACGGAAATAATTAACCGCGAATCAGAGACATTGTCCTGCCATTTGGTGTTAGTAAAATCCGGCATTTTGTAAATGAATCGTCCTACGATAGTCCCTCGTCCGTTAAGCTTGTGGCACTTTCGGCATTCCCTCTCATACACAGCCCAGATACCGTCTTTTTCCGTCAAGGCTGTTTGCTTAGGATTACATCCATAAGACGACAAGGCACATACAATAAAAAGCAATGCCACGGTAATACCTTTTTTCATTTCCCTCTCCTGTTTTTGTGATTTTCAAAACGCTCTATTGTTACCTTTTGTTCTCAATAGGTTCAAAAAATTCAAAATTAAAGTTTACCATAAAACCTTATATATGCAAGCTTCATATCATGGTATTTGATAAGTTTGTAAAAAAGTCTGAAACAGGGCTCTGAACGTGTATTCCCTTGACTTTCATCATCCCATTTTTTATAATTTTGAGAAAGCTTATTTCCCAATGAATTCAAAGGATTTTACCAAATTTCTATGGAAAATTTAACTACAGACTCGAATACCTGCCTTGTTGGTCTCCAGTGGGGAGACGAAGGGAAAGGGAAGATTGTTGATATACTCACTGAGTCGTTCGATATCATCGTTAGATACCAGGGTGGCAGTAACGCAGGCCATACGGTTATCGTAAATAACGAAAAATTTGTTTTGCATCTCATTCCCTCAGGCATCCTCAGAAAAAATAAAAGTTGTGTCATCGGCAGTGGAGTCGCCTTGGACCCCTGTCAGTTATTGGAAGAAATCGATGAATTACGGGGAAAAAATATAGAAGTAGGCAACAATCTCTGCATTAGTGAGCTGGCACATCTTGTGTTTCCCTACCATAAGAAGTTCGATGAACTGTCTGAATCGGAAAAAGGAGACGATAAGATTGGTACGACTCGCAGGGGTATTGGTCCCTGTTATACCGATAAGATGGCGCGTAACGGTATCCGGGTAGCCGATCTTTATCATCCCGAACATTTCAAGCAGAGACTGAAAAAAGTTGTTGAAGAAAAGAATCGGATCCTCGTGCGTTTGTATGATGCTGAGGCATTCTCATGGAAGGATATGTATGAAACTTACTGCGAATACGCTGAGCAGATACGGCCTTTCGTGTGTAATACCGTGGTATTTATGAATGACGCCATAAGGGCAAAAAAAAGGATCTTGTTTGAAGGCGCCCAGGGTTCGCTGCTCGACGTGGATTTTGGAACGTATCCATATATTACCTCTTCTTCGGTGACTGCCGGTGGCGCTGCGGTTGGTACCGGCATCAGTCCCAGGCAGATTCATAAGGTGCTTGGTATTATGAAATCCTACACGACCCGGGTTGGCAGTGGCCCTTTCCCTTCCGAATTGAACGATGCATTAGGTGAATATTTAAGAAAAAAAGGGGGCGAATATGGCGCGACAACCGGGCGGCCACGCCGCTGCGGCTGGTTTGATGCGGTGGCGGTAAAACATGCAATCATGGTGAGCGGTGTGGATAGTGCTGTGTTGACAAAGCTAGATGTATTGGACGAACAAAAAACGATAAAGATATGCGTAGGGTACAAATTTGGTGATACTGTGTACGACATATTTCCCACAGATTTAGCAGCACGTACGGAATGCCAGCCGGTGTACAGGGAAGTACCTGGTTGGCAAAAAGACACGTCCCGTATGCGCGATAAACGTGATATTCCCTCGCAGGCAAAAAGTTATATAAACACCCTGGAAAAGATTTTGGGTATCAGGGTGGAAATGCTTTCTGTTGGTCCGGACCGTGGCCAGGTTGTAAATCTCTTATGAATGAAAATGGGCATGTGCCTTCCCACATTGCAATTATCATGGATGGGAATGGACGATGGGCAAGGCGCAGGGGGTTTGTAAGGATCCGCGGACATAGGGAAGGAGTGGAGTCTGTCCGGGAAATAACGCGTGAATGTGCAAAAAAGCAGGTACAACAGCTCACGCTGTATGCATTTTCTCAGGAAAACTGGAAGAGGCCAAAACGCGAAGTAAATTTGTTAATGAGACTCCTGAAAGATTTTCTTATCAGGGAACGGGGTGAGATAGAAGAAAACAATATTCGCCTAACGGCGATTGGCAGAATAGACGGCCTTCCGGAGGAGGTACAGAGAGAACTCACGATCAGTATAAACGAAAGTAAGAACAACACCGGAATGGTGCTTTGTCTTGCGCTCAATTATGGAGGGCGTTCCGAGATTGTGGATGCGGCCAAAAACATTGCCAGGAGTATTAAAGCCGGGAAAATGAGTTTAGAAGAAATTACGGAGGAGACTTTCAAGAAGTTTCTCTATACGTGTGAGATGACAGACCCTGATTTGCTTATACGGACGGGCGGAGATATGCGGGTAAGCAATTTTCTTTTGTGGGAAATATCGTATACGGAGATTTGGGTTACTTCTGTCTGCTGGCCTGAGTTTCGGAAAAGGCATTTGGAGGAAGCAATTAAAGAATTTTCACGCCGGGAACGGCGTTTCGGCGGGCTTCAAGAGTGACTACCCTTCAGACAAGAATCACCTTTGGCGTTGCGATGTTTGCGCTGTTCTTTGGGATTTTATGGCTCGATTCCCTGTTTTGTACGGACGTCGGGTTTGGGTGTCTGGCAATTGTGGCGGGCGGAATTGGCCTGTATGAATTTTACCACATGGCGGACAAGAACGGGTTCTCTCCATTTTGTAAATCCGGTATTGCCGCCGGTGTAGCGTTATTGACGTTCTATTGGGTATCTGTACGCAAAGATACCGGTATCGGTTGCCATTTTTTCAGACAGGAAATAGTAGTTATCCTCGTCTTCTGGCTTTTAATCGTCCAGGCTTTTGCCCGTGGTACACGGGATGCGATACAAAACATTGCGGTAACCATCTTTGGCATTTTCTATGTAGTTTTCCTCCTGAGTTTTGCCATTGCCCTGCGTAATCTTCCTCATGGCCTTTCTATCGTAATTCTGGTTTTGCTTGTTTCCAAATTTGGCGACATCGGAGGTTATTTACTAGGCAGAAAATACGGCAGACACAAACTGGCAAAGGCTATTAGCCCGAACAAAACGATAGAGGGCTCCTGTTTTTCACTGGCATCGAGTATTCTGATTGCGGTCATTTTTAATCTCATACCTCACATCAGGGTGATGAGCGTTCCATGGGCAATCGCATTTGGGGCGCTGGTCGGTTTTTCCGCCATGTTGGGTGATTTAGCGGAATCGCTTCTCAAAAGAGATGCAAACGTAAAGGATTCCGGGCGCCTGGTGCCCGCCTTTGGCGGCGTACTGGACGTGATTGATTGTTTGTTAGTCAGCCTGCCGGTTTCCTACTATTTTTTAGTATGGTGTAAGTTCGTTGAACTATGAATCAAAAAGTTAAAATCCAAAAACATTCCGAAAGCAGAGAACTTTTTCACGATCCCTTTTCATATCAAGACACTCTCATCCTCGATAATGACACAGAAGCATCCATTTTATATGGCAGTCACGACCGGTATCTCCGTCTTGTAAGAGATGCCTTCAAAGTGCAGCTCGTTGCCCGCCATGGGTTACTCAAACTCGAAGGTGAAAAGGAACGGGTAGACACCAGCATAGAAGTTTTGAACAGATTGCTGGCAATTGTACGCACTACGGGAAGGTTGGACCTGGAAGACGTAGAACAAACTATTGTCGATGCTAAGGGTGATGCGGGGAATGGAACCGGCCAAACGATTGACGTTTTTCAAAGAGGCCTTTTTATAAAACCAAAGACGGATGGACAGGCAAATTACATCGAGGCAATTAAAAAAAATGATCTCGTCTTTTGTATCGGACCAGCCGGAACGGGAAAAACCTATCTGGCGGTGGCGATGGCACTCTCTTTCCTGAAAAGCGGGCGTATAAGGAGAATTGTACTTGCCAGACCGGCAGTTGAGGCGGGAGAGAAACTCGGGTATCTGCCGGGTGATATTAAGGCTAAAGTGAATCCATACCTGCGTCCGCTCTATGATGCTATAGCGGATATGATGGATGTCGGGCATGTAAAAAAATACCTGGAAAGCGACCTGATAGAGATACTACCGCTTGCCTATATGCGTGGAAGAACGCTCAACGATGCATTCATCATTCTGGATGAAGCTCAAAATTGCACCGTTAAGCAGATGAAAACCTTCTTAACGAGACTGGGTGTCAAATCAAAGGTGGTTGTGACAGGGGATATCACGCAAGTTGATCTGCCGGGTGGAGAATTGTCGGGTTTAATTGACGTCCAGGAAAGGTTGATGAGTGTTAAGAATATTTCTTTTGTATATCTGACCAAGGCAGACATCATAAGGCACAAGCTGGTTCAGGATATTGTCGATGCGTATGAGTTATAGCAAACGTAACTTCGCAACGGCGCTTCCAATTGTAACGTTCTTTTTGCGTTCATGCTATAGCATGTGATGAACGAATGAAATTAGAAATTGTTAATATTCAGAAACACTATCCTATAAAGCAAAACGAGATGAAAAAGCTGGTTCGCGGGGTTTTAAAAATTGAGAAGAGGGATGCGGAACTCAATCTTGTTTTTATGGACAATAAAGGTATAAAAAAAATTAACAAGAAGTTTCTGGGACACAATTATGCTACCGATGTGCTGAGTTTTGCGTATCACGAATATCCCCGCAACAAGGCTATCACGGGTGAAATCCTTGTTTCTGTTGAAATGGCGGTTCAACAAGCGCAAAACCGTGCGTGTTCAGTTGAAGGAGAGATTGCTTTGTATCTGATCCACGGGGTATTGCATTTATTGGGATATGATGACAGAAAAAAAAGTGATGCAAAAAAAATGCACCAGAGAGCAAACGACTTGCTGGCAAGGCTTGGCTATTGTGTTCCTGTCCCAGATTAATTCATTTTTCGTTGCGTTGATATGCCTGTCGTCAGAACTGAGGCAATAGCACTAGGAAGGACCGACTATAGTGATTCCAGTCAAATCATTACTTTTTTCACGCATGACTACGGAAAAATCCGGGCTCTTGCAAAAGGATTTAAGCGCTCATCGGGAAAGCACAGTTCCAAGGCAATCGATTTGTTGTCGTATTATCAGATTTTTTTTATAAAAAAAGAACATACGTCTCTCCATACACTTACCGAGGCGATATTACAAAATAATTATCCAACGCTTCGAAATGATTTGGATAAATATTACCGAGCTTCGTATATGGCGGAACTGATTAATGAATTTACCATGGAAAATGACTCCAGTGAGCAACTTTTTAAAGTGCTGGTGAATACATTAGATGGAATATCAACGGAGCAGGATGCTACCGTTCGCTTATTGGTCTTTGAGATAAAACTGTTAAAGATTTTGGGGTATTTGCCTGAATGGGGATGTTGTGTGCAGTGTAAGAATCGTATTCAGGAGGCATCGGGGGTGCGTTTCAGCGCAAAAGAGGGGGGGGTATTGTGTCAAAGGTGTCAAACGAAATCTACCCATGGAATCCTGGTTACCCCCGGGGCTATGCTTATTGCCGGGAGATTAGCGGAAATGAACTTTCTGAAATTAGATCGCATTAAGTTGCATCTGTCTATTTGTGTTGAAATAGAAAAGATGCTGCGATATTATATTGCCTCTATATTAAATAAGGAGCTAAATTCATGGAAATACATCAAAGTTTGACGCCGTATTTCATGAAGATATCTCTATAATGCAGCAAGCTGCAACAAAATCCCCTCTATCGGTAGGACAGAGCGTCCCCGCTTGCCATTATGATGTCAACCGGGGACGGTTGATCTACCTCAGGAATTTCTGGGTGGGTTAAAAAACTTGCAAAAAAGAAAGATTTTATACGGTGATACGATATGAACATAAAATGTAGCTATATTCTTCTTTTGATATGCAGTATGTTTAGTCTGACGCTTACCCCAGCGTACGGGAAGTGGATATGGAGTAGAGAGACGGGTTGGATGGAGTCTCCCACTGCCGCAATTACCACGTTGGAACAACGTTACAAATATGCACTTTCCCTTCTGATAGAACAAAAATATACTATTGCGATAAAGGAATTTGAATTACTTATCCGTGATGCTCCCGATTCTGAATATGCAGAGATTTCTCAAATAAGTATTGGTCGTGCCTATTTTCTCAACAATGATTTTAAGCGGGCACTCAAGGCGTATGAAAAGGTCCTGGAAAAATATCCCGGTACAAAAAGAACCGAAGAGGTTTTTGAACGTGAGTATCAGGTGGGTGTCGCTCAAATGGAGACCAATGAGAGTGCGGCTATTGGCGTCTTCGAAAAGATTATAGAAAAGCATCCTTTAGGACCAGTTGCTCCGGATGCACAGATAAGAATAGCGGATTGTTATTTCAAACTTAATCAATACGAAGAATCCATTGATGCGTATGAGAAGTTTTTGGAAACTTACCCGAAGAGTGAATGGGTTCCTTATGTTCAATACCAGATACCGCTTGCCAAAGTCTATCACGAGAAGCAGCAAGAGCGCAATTACGGCCTCCTGATTTCTGCACGGGAAGGATTCGAAGAATATTTAGTTTCTAATCCTCAAGGCACATATATTGAGGATGCAAAGAAAATGATTCAGGAAATCAGGATTATTGAGGCAGAAAGGGAGTATAGTATCGGAGAGTTTTACCTTCGGCAAAAGAAGCCAGTTTCAGCTGCCATGTACTTTGAGTACGTTAAGGAGGATTTTCCGGGTACTATCTGGGCGGAAAGGGCGAATGAGAGGATCGATTTCCTGAGAATAATTGAAGCAATAAAATAAGAGATTGGAAAGCACAGAGAATCCGTTTTAGAAGGGAAAGACGATGAGTGTCAGACTTACTTCCACATCTCCTTTGCAATGCAGAAAAACAGGGGGGTGGAAAAACATCTTTAAAAAAACCGCATGTATACCCGGAAACAGCTTCGCGTATTTTGCTGGTATCGTGGCGTTGTTCCTTTTTCTTGCTGCTGTTGTGGGTTGTGGCTATTCATCAAAATCATTGCTTCGTTCCAATGTCCGGAGTATTTATGTCCCCATTTTTGATAATACTACCTTTCGCAGAGGATACGAGTTTGATCTTACCCGGGCTGTTCGTGACCAAATCTTACTCAGAACACGGCTTCATGTGGTGGATAAAGATGAGGCCGATTCAATTTTGTTTGGGAAGATTACCAGTTTTACAGAAAATGTTTTTATTGAAAACTCAAGAGATAACATAATCGATAGTCAGACTTCTGTTGGAATATCAATCCGGTGGGTGGACAGAAGAACGGGAAGGACCCTGGTTGAGAGGCACGACATTCGTAAAGCAGCGGAGTTTATTGTGCCAAGGAATGAAACGCTTACTTCTTCCGGGAATGAGGCCTTTGTCAATGTTGCCCGGGGCATTGTGGATGCACTGGAAGAGGACTGGTAATCACGAGGAGGGGTCAGGATAATGAACACTCCTTTCCCCGAACCAGGACAAACGAACCAGGACACTCCTGATAACGATACAAGAGAGTGTTTTGATGTGCCGTATCAGCATGGTATATTGCATCTCGGCACGAAAACCTGTGTCATGGGAATCCTGAACGTAACCCCCGATTCTTTTTATGATGGTGATCGGTATAATACTAGCGAAAATGCCGTTGAACATGCACTCAGCATGGTGAATGACGGGGCTGATATTATTGATGTGGGCGGCGAATCAACAAGACCCGGCGCCCTTCCTCTGTCGGAAACAGAAGAAATAAAAAGAGTAATTCCTGTTATTAAACTCTTATCAAAACGGGTACGAACACCTATTTCTGTTGATACCTATAAGGCAAAGGTTGCAGAAAGGGCGATTGATGCCGGGGCATCTATGATAAATGATGTTGGCGGATTATGTGCGGATGAAAAGATGGCAAAGGTCGCTGCAGAGTCGCACGTGCCCATTGTCATTATGCATAAAAAGGGCACCCCGCGGACAATGCAGAAATTCCCTATCCGGAAAAATGCATTCGGGGAAATAGTATCTTTTTTCAAAAAATCAATTTCCACTGCAATTGATGCAGGAATAGACAGAAACAGAATCGTTTTGGACCCCGGCATTGGTTTTGGTAAGACCGTGCAACAGAATCTGGAAATCCTGAAAAGGTTGAGGGAGTTTAAAAGTTTAGGTTTTCCCTTAATGGTTGGCACGTCCCGAAAAAAGTTTATCGGCACTATTTTAGATCTCCCCGTGCAGCAACGTTTATATGGAACGCTTGCAACTCTTGCCGTTGCAGTTATGAATGGCGCACATATGGTGCGGGTTCATGATGTGCGTGAAGCTGTCCAGGTAGTAACTCTGTGTGATGCAATCAGGAACAGTTAATGTTTGAGAGCATATTTAACGTATTTGAAAATGTCAACGGCTGGATGATCGGAAGATCTCTGGGTGAGATCTTCCTTATCTATATGGTGGTGTATGTCGTACTCAGAATCATGCAGGGGACCAGCGGAACCAGCATTTTACGCGGTTTAGCGTTTATTATTGTTTTGATATCTATTGGCGTATTGTTCTTTGTGCGAAAATTGCAGCTCTTTACCATCGATTGGTTAATAACCGAATTTGTCCCCGTATTTATCATCCCGATTATTATTCTCTTTCAACCAGAATTCCGGCGTGCCCTGCTACGGCTCGGCCAAAACCCGGTTTTTAGCATGTTTTTAAAGTCTGAACAGCAGGAAATGACTTATGAAATCATACAGGCAGTTGAAAATTTATCTAAAAGCAAAATTGGCGCTTTAATTGCCATCGAACGGGATATTGGTCTGGGCAACTTTATAGAAACAGGGACAAAGTTGCATGCAGATGTTTCGCAGGATTTACTCAATACCATTTTTTGGCCAGGCTCTCCCCTGCATGACGGCGCTGTCATTATTCAGGAACAAAAGATAAGCGCCGCCGGGTGTCTGCTTCCCCTTACGGAAAAGACAGAATTATCAAGAAGCCTTGGTACCCGCCACAGAGCAGGTATTGGTCTTACTGAGGAAACCGACGCAATCGTTATTATTGTATCCGAAGAGACAGGGACGATATCGACTGGCTTCAAAGGAATATTAAATCAGGGTATCGACGCGAAAGAACTGAAAAAGATCCTCGATGAGTTATCCACTGAAAGATTTAGCGTCGCAAAGAGTATCCGTGGAAGATGAAGAAACTATTTACTGCTAATATCCCTACAAAGCTCATGGCGTTGGTTATGGCAGTAGCCCTGTGGTTATATGCCATTAACCGGCATACGGGAGATTTAACCGCAACGGTAGGGCTGACTGTTGTTGTACCCGAAGGTATTACCATCGTCGAGCAGAGTACCGGGGAGATTACGGTACATTTACAAGGCCCGCAGAATGTGATTGATACGGTTGACACCATGATAAAAGACCGGAAAATTGAGGCAAAGTATGTCATAAAAGAATCTCCCGATCTTATTGAAGATCAGTTAAAACAAAGCATTTTTATTATGAGAGAGCAACTGGATTTACCGCCCGCCGTTAAATTGGTTTCAGTTTACCCGAAGCAAATCGACGTTGTGCTTGGTAAATTGCAAAAGAAAAAATTAAAGGTCGTATTGCAAAAAAAAGGGGAGCCAGCTGTTGGTTATAGCGTTGCAAACGAATTCATATTTCCGGGAGAAGTGGAGGTTACCGGGTCTCTGAACGCCTTGAAAGAAACCTCATTTATCAATACGCTTCCTGTTGATATCGGAGGAATTTCCGGGGAGCAAAACCGCACCTTTCCCTGGCGCATCGAAATAGACCAGAAGGTGACGATTAAACGCGGCGATAAAACGGTTTCGCTGCCGGTCGTATGCAAAGAGGATGTACGGATATGGCTCCAAATCGTAGAGCAACAGGATACACGAATATTCGGGAAAATAAAGATAAAGGTCGTATGCCCTGCAGAATATCCCTATCTGATTAAGATGCAGGATGAATTTGCAGAGGTGAGGGTGAAAGGTCCGAAACTTTTGCTCGACAAACTGAATGCGGATGATATTATCCTCTATATTGATGCCACCGCTTTAAAACCGCCGGGGCCGTATAAACAACCCATAAAAAGTATTTTGCCGAAAAATATTGAACTCGTGGACAAATTGCCTGAAGTTCACGTAGACATTCGCGAAGCCATGCGTTCTATGGAGGCACGATGATACAGTTGGGGGTCAATATCGATCATGTTGCTACTCTGCGTCAGGCGAGAAGAACATTTGAGCCCGATCCGGTAACGGCTGCATCTTTTGCAGTTCTGGGTGGCGCTGATATTATTACCGTTCATCTGAGAGAAGATCGAAGACACGTTCAGGATCGGGATGTGAAATTATTACGGGAAACGGTGTTTACCAAGCTGAATCTTGAGATGTCAACAGCGCCAGAGATCATTGACATCGGCCTGAAAACAATGCCGGAGCAGGTAACCCTCGTGCCTGAAAAAAGGCAGGAGATTACCACAGAGGGCGGGCTGGACGTTGTATCTCAAAAAAAGATAATGGTAGATGCAGTGAAAAGATTAAAAGACGCTGGCATCGTGGTCAGTCTTTTTATCGATCCGGAAGAAGGTCAGATATCCGCAGCAAAGGATGTGGGCGCACAGTACATTGAGTTACACACGGGGAATTATGCAAATGCACGGGATGATATTTCCAAGGGCAAAATGATTGAGAAACTGCAGGAAGGCGTAAAGACAGCTCACAAGGCGGGATTGCGGGTCAATGCGGGACATGGGTTGACGTATCAGAACGTTGGATTCATCGTGGAATCCCTGGATGTTGAAGAATTGCATATTGGGCACAGCATTGTCTCACGGGCAGTTTTTTCCGGAATCCAAAAGGCTGTGTCCGAGATGAAAGAATTGATTTCCCGGTATTCTTTACAAAAATCGTTGAAGATGGATTTAAAAAGGTGAGCTACCGGCACCAGGTGTTATGATTTAAATCCAGAGTTATGATAAAAATGACTACGGCTGGATGACATTGAAAAACTATGAATTTTCGCATGGCAAAGAAAATTACTGACAGTACCTGAAAGTAACAGAATCCGTATCAGTATTCCCTCACCAAGCCAACTCCAACTCCACTTCTCTTGAATACACTGCCTGAGTATCGGGTAACTCCTGTGGGTAGCGTTTCCGATTCAATTTGAAATGAAAACGGTATTTTCCTCCGGTCCAGATTGTTGGTGTGCCATGTGAACCGTTTAGGGGAATCAGCATCGTGCGGATTTCATTGCCATTGCCAAGCAGGCGGAAATGTTGGGGAGCAAAGAAAGGCAGAGACAAATCGGGCAAGGGTAGTTTCTTGATTAATACGCCCTGATTATTGAGCAGGAAGAGCTGGTTTGCGTGGATGTTCTCAATATGCCCGGTCAGGGATTGAATGAGCGCGCTCTGTAAAATGATGTTGAAGTCATTTTCATCCCGCAAGAGACCTACGGCGCGGGTATGATTTTGATCGAGGGAACTGAATTTCAGCTCAAATAAAAAATATTTCAAACGACCCTCATGATTCAGCGCTGCAAGGGCATACCGTGGCACCTGCGGCAAGGATTGCAATAAACGGTTATCTATCATCGCAAGCATACGGTCTTGCTGGATCTTTATGGTTTTTATTCCCGGTACCTTCTCCTTGTTGAGATTCTCAAAAGATTCGAAGTCCTGTGGAATGTGCGGTTCCAGTGCCTTTATTCCTGGGGGTAGTAAGGACGGAGGTGGATTCATAATCTCTTTTTCAACCGTCAAAACCAATTCATCAGAGAATCTCAGCGGCTCAGGGCTCTCCAGAAGCAATAATGCTGTACCGGATTCTTTTTCGAGGCGGCTGATTGTCAAAGCCTGTGGCTGCTGTACCAGCGGCAGGGACAATGCTTCCGCCCAACGCTGGAATAGAGTCAGGCGTAATGCGGCATCTGCGCCTGGTTGCATCAAGGGTATGATATCAGCGGAAGTAGCTGCATACAAATCCTGGATTATTTGTACTTCATCATCTGCTTCAGAACCTGCAGGGATCACGACGGTGTTATTGCCTGCAGATTGTATATGTTGAGCAAAACTCACAAACCGGCTCGACTGAAAATAGAACCGATAAGCATCCAGCGATTCTACAGTCAGCCTTGTAAATGCTCCGCCGTTTTGTGCCACCAAAGCCAACTGTCCGGAACGACTCCAGGCTCTTTCTACTATCAATTTGGCGTCATCCAACCGGATTTCCAACTGGTCATCATATGCTACCAGTTCTAACTGGAAAGGCGCACTCAGATTTGACGGAATCAATGTTTGCTGTAAATCCTGTAATACACCAGCATGCCATTGCTGAACTTTCAGTATCCCATGTGCTTCATCCACCAACGCCAGCATGGCGCTGGTAACGCCGGACGCAGCGGTCAGGACTCCAATAGCTATGCCAGCAGTTGCTCCTTCCGGATCCAATTGAACACTAACCTGTGCATGATTCCAATCAGCCTCTCCAAAAACGGCATAATATCTTAAATCGGAGATAGACGTTGACGTTAGTTGAACGCTTCCCTCTTCAAATATCCAGGCACCAGATGCAAAACCCTGTTCGGTAAATGGTCTGAATGCACTCACGTCGTCAGCTATAAATGGATTTCGGTGAATGCATGGTCCACCCTTGGGTTTCAGGTTAGCCCTGAATGGCGTATTTGCTTCCCATAATGCAACCGCGTCTTGTTTGGAAGGATCAATTGGCTGATGCAAGAGTACCTGAGAAGGAGGTGGCGGAGGCGTCATACCTCCATGGCAACTGAAGGGCGAGCTGAGAACTCCCTGTACCCTCAACCTCATGACATCGGTAGTAATCGCCTTTCGCTTCAATCTGAACAAGACGCCTTCGATAAGCACGGTAAAATCATACGGATTCGTAGTTCCGCTGCCTCTATTCTCCACAATCCAATCGGGATTTGATTTCGAAATGCGGTTATGACCAAACGGATCTCCCTGCTTGTCGATGGTAAGATCCCATTCCAGAACCTGTTTCAATTCTGCAGGATTGTTTGGGTCAATGCTGCGGTCAACAGGCAATAAAATATTAAACTGCTCCCTGAACGCCATAGCAATAGGCTCTTCGCGGTAAACAATGAGTCTATCCGCGCGGGGATAAACAGCTTCGAGGTAAGGTTCAATTTCATGACCAATATGGTCCCCATAGTTCAATCCAACCATTCCTTTTGTGCGGAAGTAAGCACGTTGTACCATTTCGGCTTCCTGTGCCCCGGTTTGATTGTGCTGAAGCACCACTCTGGTTGTGGCAGTAATTTCATAGTTGTGATTCGGCAGCCAGGCCAGTTTCCCCTTGCCAGTAATTGCAGACCCTTCACCATGCTCGCATTTTTTCGGTTCACTTAGCCCGTCCCGTTGTTCCAGCACGGTTTTGTATTCCATCCGCGCCACTTCAATTGCCTCAGACTGCTTTGGATTTGCAATAATGGCTTCAATGGTGTCTTTCAACACAAACCTGAACAGCACTCTTGTGAATCCTTTTGCATCCTGCATTTCTATAAACCCTGCATGCGGAGAAGTCAGTGAGAATTCTTTTTTGGAAAGTAAATCCACTCCACGAAAACCTTCTACCACGATTGATGCATGGCGATGCTGTGGCAGCCAATAACATTCCATTCGAAAATGGAAAACGAGTTGGTCAAAATTTATCACAGCAAAACTAAATTCTTTTGGGAAGTGCAGATTTAGCCTTGCACAGGGGGGATGGCTTGGCGATATCACTCCGGGAGCCACCAGTGGTCTTGGGGTTAAAAGCCAGTGAAGTACACTATCGCTGTCGCTGAATTCCTGGAAACCAGGTACACGCTGACCATACATCGTTTCGGTAAAAAATACGCGATGCCAGCTTTCCTTTCTTTCCGGACCAATCACATTACAGCAGGGCCATCCAGGTTGAGATATAAGGATCGATTCGTCGGCTTCAGCATTTTCGGTTATGAGGGTAAATGGCGTTTCAGCATTAACCAATAATCTGCGCGGATCAAAGCGACCCTGGCTCTGTACATCCCTGTCCCATAGCACTTTCACGTCAGAAGAGAATAGTGCCTGCAGCTCGTCATCAGATGGCCACTCGTCAAGGGGAGGCAATAGTGTATCTTCCGGAGCCAATAAGGTCGTCCACTGGTTGGCGTTAGCTCCATAGCGTGGTTGGCGGCGAATGCTAAAGGATACGAGTTCATAAGTAATACTCAATTCGCTGGATGCCGGTGGAACTGCTTCCTGCGTACCCGCACCCGGTGGCGTGTTCTCTCCAATAGTGAGCTTGTCATCAACTGGTACTTTGAAATTAAGAGCGATGGTGCTGTCTACCCCGACGGCTGTCATTCCATTCAGGATGGATTGCGGGAGTTCCTGTGGCTCCAGATCTCGAAGCTTGCTCAGATCAAACAGTTGCTTTTCATCAATCGCTGCGCCTTCCAGCGCAGTGAGTAATACCGGTCCGGCCTGTTTTACGCCAAGCACAAAGGCTTCGGCACCGATGATGGGAGTAGAAACCAGCAATTGCCTTTCGGGCTGTGGTGAATGATATATTTTCTCAAAACGAATGGTTACGTCAGGAAGGTACCATGGCGTATCAATATGTATTTCAAAAGCCAGACGTTTGTAATCGGGATTCGGACCCAGAAAGTCTAATTGAACCTTGATGCTGGCGCCAAAACGGAATACCCTGAAAAGTTTGATCCGGAACCCGGCTTCAAACACCATGATCAGGCCTGATGCTGATGATTCATTTTTCCATATCCCGGCAATGAGAACAAAATTCAGATAAAATTCCGCCTTACCCACGCCAAAGCTTACGCCACCTTTGGCGCTGATCAGTCCGCCAAAACCCTTTGGCCCTTCTTCCCGATCCACAAACTGGATGCAGATAGCGATGATCAGTTCCATCTTGAAGAAGCCATCTTTCTTCATGCGGAATCCAAACCAGGTGTTCTGATCACTGAGCTGTCCCAGTGCAAAGGTGCCGGGCTTGTTGCCGATGTAGAGATTCCCGCTCAACGCTGCAACATTATCGAGGCCCGGTATCGAAGTTCCTTCAGGCAGCACATTGCTAAACGAAAGACTAACGCCAGCGAATAAAGCCCATTTGCCGGTTTCCAAATCGACTTCAAGCACCGCAAATCCAACGGGTTTCTGGCTTTTCAGAATGAACAGCTCCATAGCGATCATGAATGCGTTGTCAGAAGGACTATGATGCCCGAATATAAATATATCGAGCAGCAATGCCTTTGTCCCTCCAAATGCACCGGCCGTCCCCATGCCAAAAGCAAAACTGTCTTCCTGGGGTCTCCACGCATTCATCTTGCGATCAGCAGGGACACTCAAAGGTGCAGTCGCGGTCTTGTACCATTTAAATAACCGCAGGTTCTGTTCGCTGGCATCGGGCGGCGCAAGGTTTGGTGCAAGATTGCTTGCTGCCATCAGCCGGATATTGTAAAGATCAAGGCCGCTGACTGCCGGAATAAAGGCCAGCTTAAAGCCAAAAATCCGGTATTTGAAATTATCTACCGGACCAGAAACTTCTCCCTTGTATAAGAATACCCCTAACTGAAAGTTCTTACTGAGAGCGCGGAACTTGAGATCTAGCCCAAACGCCAATTCCTGGTACAGATGTTCGTTGATGGTTGTTTCGCCCGCCATACCAGTACCTGACAATTCGAAGCTTTTTATTTTCAGTGCGAAGCTGATCCCATCGAGCAACCATTGCGCTGCACTGGAATTACCGGCAATGCGCCAGCGAAAACGATAAACAATGATAGATGCACCATATTTATCCGTACCCAAACCAAGTCCACCGGTCACGGAAAAATACGTGCCCCCGTTTTTATCAGTTAAAATGGCAATTTCCTGGATAATAACCTTGATGAAATTCAGTATTACTATCTGTGTGCCTTCGGGCAGCTGAACGCCACCAAATGCGATAGAACCTAAATTCCATCCAATATCCTTCCATACGATATTGACTGGCTTTGCGCTACTTTCAAATGATTTTGATAAAATCTCAATCCTGAATATTTTACTTTTTGATGGCTTTGCTTCCAGGTTGAGGTCTACCAGGAGTTGCCAATATTCATACCATTTGTAATCAACCAGATCATGGTTTTGCTCGTACAATCGTTTGAAAGAGAATCCGAGTTTGGCTCCCATCAATTTCACTTTGTTATCGCCTAGCGTAAGCAAGTGGATTCCCTTGTTCCTGCGCCATCCAGCCTGCGCCGTCCATTCATCGGCAAAACCAAGCGTGATGGCATTCTCTGCAAACAGATCCAATTCAATGGTAGCGCCAATCGGATGGGAGACGGCTTTCGTACTAAGTTTTCCGCGTTCCACCCCTCCGAGCTGATTGCCGCTGACTGAATGCGCAATAACTATTTCCCGCTTGGATGGATCTGTGCGTTCAATTATGAATGCGGTGGGTTCCGTGCTGGCTTCAAATGCAGAAGCATCCTCTACAGTTATGCTAGTAGCTGTTTCTGTGATGGCGGTACTGAGCGTAGTGACTTTAGGCAATTCCCCCCTGGTAATCGCCATCTTTATGCGTCCGAACTGGTTTTCTTCTATCGCATTAGGATCTACTGACTCGATGATGAATTCTTCGATCAGGAATACAAATCCTGCGATATCAATTTTGATAGGTGCACTGGCAAAGGAATAGGCTTCTTCGAAACGGTCCCCGAATTCAATGTTGCGCCTGATCCCGAGCGTACCATGAATTGGAATTGGCAATAAGAGAATATTAAAGAATGGGATCACGACATCTTGCAGCACGAATTGTATCTGCCCCGGCTGCGGCTGTCCCGAGTTTATCCATTCGTTCAATTCTTTCAATGGCGTCAGGCCGCTGTCGAGATCGATCGTTCTCACTGCCAGAACGCCCCTGAAATTGGTATCCCCCGGGATTAATGCTTCCGATGGTTCAATGGTATGCCTCGTCCATTCAATTGCTTGCTCAACTTTTTGGTGGTTGCCTTTCAAAGTGGGTGCGGCAATAAAAGAGATGTCATGAACGCCAAAGCAGGGAAGGCCTGAGAAGAGACAAGGACCTACGGACAATACCACGGCCGGCTCAACAATAAAATCCAATTCCTGTGTGACACGGACTTTAAGATGCACAAAAATGGAGGAAGGGTCGGATGTTTTCAGCTCTACCTTGTAACTGTCATAAATACCTGCAACAAATTCATTGGTCAGCGGGAAAGGAGGTTCGCCCGTTCCGGTTTCGGTTATGGGTTCAAGTAACCCACCGGGCAACTGGATCTTTACCGGAAGAGCTTCAATGACCGCTTCTGTGCCATTATCAGTTTTCGTTACATAGCAACGGGCCGGACGCCCATTCCCTGTGTCCTGGAGAAAGAATGCGATATCCGGCATGGTGCGGATCACAAATGGTACAGGAGGCGGCGCTGGGGGATTGTTGATTTCAATTTCGGCGTAGAAACCTACGGTGTCCGGAGTAGCGCCCGGACTGAAGGATTTGAAGTGGAGGGTATCCTGCAAATACTGCATCAACGCATCTACTGGTTCGGTGACATCAATATCTCCCAACAAGAAATGTATTTTGCGTGACGGCCAGATGCTGCTTGCCCTTTTCACCCGATCAAGGTTGCTGAGCGCTCTATCAATTCCCAATATGTCAAAAAAAGTTATGGCCATACATTTCCTTTATGCATCAAGGTCCCGGCTTTGGCTGGGGATCATCGATGGTGGTGGGATCTACAAAGCTGTTATATATTTTCTCCCGCACACTGGTAAACCAACCCATACCGATATTCACCAGTGCATTCATGAGGAGATTGGAGTTGATGGAAAATTGCAGGTCAGCATCATCGTTCAGGTCGAATAGACTTAACGGTACAAAGCGGTTACCCCCATAAAAATGCCTGCGAAATAGTTCGAATGCAGCAATAGGGTCCTGCAACAGTGTTGCACCCATCGATGGTGGTAAATTTAACTGTTCCGCCCAAATATCGGTGCGGAGAATCCTGGCAGGATTATCGGGTGCTGCTTTCAACTGCTCCGGTACCGTAAATATCCCGATTTCGCCATCCTGGAAAAACCCTCGTCGATTGATATTTCCTGATCCGATGTACACATGGATATCGTCTATCATCATGGCCTTGTCATGGACAAAAATTCCACGAAGTTGCGAGCAGGTTGCTGGACTCCCTTTGGGATGCTCCCGTGTTGTTGCACCCCATCGTGCGTTTGTACCAACAGAGCCCCTTATTACTTTCAATTTTACGACAGGGTGACCGTCAATAATCTCCCCCTCGTCGGTAAGCTGTATGGCCAGCATCAGCTCTCCGTTTATCCAAGTCCAGAAGGGGAGAGATTTTGGCAAACGGGCCTTGGGTCCGATTTTCATGAATTCGTCCAATGCAGATGCTGCAGCATAAAGAATGCATCTGCCTCGTGTGTTAGTCCGCCAGGGCTTGGCAGGATTGGCCTTCGGAGAGGTGCTCCGATGAGCGCCCTTCTTCCCCAGCGCGCCAGAAGACGGCTTACTACATCAGCCCGGCGTTCGTACCCGAACGGAATGTCCGCAAGACTCATCACGCTGGGGCTTATTATGATCAGGCGCTTGCAATGATCAGCCGCATCGAGGAGCTCATTTAAATATGCGGGCTCGCCATTAGTAGTCTCGTTGGGAACAAAATACTGGTCTGCCAGATAAATGTATTCGCGGGCATCACGTATGCCCCTGAGAAGATTCTGGTAGATAGAGATGTCGCCCTGTTTTGCAAATGGTAAGGCATGTTCGCTGTTGGGATGAGCTGGTTTGAAAAGTGTTCGGACTACCTGGACAATATGCCTGGCATTATTGTTGACCGGAAGGTTTTCAGACAGAGGCGCATCAAACACTCTATCCAGGGTATCGGGATTGGAAGGCAAGGTTCTCTCGTATTCGTAACGTTCTTCCCATGATTTGAAAAGATCACTTACTGCGGGACCCGTGACACGCGCATGCACATCATGGTAAGGAGAACTCCCCTGACGACCAAAATTATCGAGTCGATTCACATGCACATCCATACCACCTACGTATCCTATAAACTGGTTACCCAGTGCATCGAATTTTCCCGTGGCACGCTTGAAAAGCTGGAACTTCTGATGCCAGGTACCAGCGCCCTCGATAAAATCTGTAATCGTAATGGGAATTGGTGTAGGCACAGTGATGGGAGTAAACAAGGGATTATCTTCATTGCGCACAGGGTGCACTGATCGGATTGCCATATGCGGCTTTATTTCATTGAACTTCGGGAACATCTCTGCGCTTTGATCCATTGCGTTCTCCAGCATCTTATTCACATCATCGAGTAGCAGAGTGCTCAATGGCGACAGTATTTGTGTACCGAGCAGTACAATTTTTCCCGGAGCATTTGTTTCCACAACTCCTGTAACGGAAGTAATCAGTATGACATCGGTAATGATCACGACCAGGAGGATGGCATTTTGCTGTGCCGCATTGTCCAGATTGCCGGGGACAGAAAATAGCTTATTCACTAGTGCACGTACGTCACTCTTATTGTCGATAAGATGTTGTACTAGTCCGGCAAATGTATAGGGTTTGTCGTTGGGATCCAGCAGATCTTTATCAAGTACAAATTCCTTGAATGCCCAACCGGCAAAATGCGCACCAGGTTTGTCATTTGGAGCAGGAGGACCGGATGGAACACAATGAATCATATCTGCAGCCATCAGCTTGAATGTTTTAAACCCATCCGTTAAAGGTTCTACCCTGCTGCGGGAGTGAAAGCGTCGCATCGCAGAACCGGCGTTAGGAGAAGCAAACCAATTCGCCAGTTCCAATAACTGCAGGTGGGCACGACCGAAAGCGGCTGGCATATTTAGAGGATCACCGGGAGGAGCGCTGTCGCCGGTTTCATATAAAGCCATTACAGGGAATGCGGTAGTTTCTCCCGGATGAGGATTCCCCAACCAGCGGAGCTCGATTGGCTGTCCTGCTGTGAAGGTTAAGTCCAGTATACCGTGTGCATTTGAACTCAATTGTTGAGTTTGACCGTTTAATGTTACACTGAATTGAGTTGCCGGGTGCACTTCTCCTACATGATCCAGCACTTTCATGATGCGCGTATTATTTAGTGGGTAGAGCGCATTGATGAAATTGGTCCATGGAGTAGCATCTTCACCGGCAGCTATCAGTGCATTTATAATGATGGAACCCCAGCCCCAGGGTTCGAGGCAAACCCTGTCCTGGAAAACAGCGCTCAAATAAAACAGGCCGCTTGTACCAAGCAACTGGTCTTGATCGATAGCATCTTCCTCATTAAATGCCTGCTGGTTGATTGCAGGAATTCCAAGATAGAATATGGGAACACCACCAGGGATAGCCCGGAGTACTGGTTCAATAAAAAATGGCAGCGGAGTAATTTCGAGCAAATCAGTAATGCCTTCTCCAATCAGGGCTGCATTCCCGGTAAAGGCGGGATCCAGGGTAATCTTCCTGATTGTTCCAATTACGGGACATGATAATACTGTGGGGGAAGATGTTTGGATTCTTGAAAGAATTATAGGGGAACAGGCATAGCGCGCCACATGCGGACGTGTCATCGCATGATCAAACACATTCTCCGTATCAGGCAACACCAGGATCGCTGATTGCACGGACTGCACTGATAGAGTTTCAAATGGTGGTATTATTCCTGACATTATTTTGTATTCCTTTTCATGGACCTTGGTCTATTGCCTATTGCCTATTGCCCAACGGGCACCAGCATCCTCCACGGCCCCGCAGGCTCGCAGGGTATTCCATCACGGGTAAGCGTACATGCCCAAATCCGCCAACTACTACCTGGGTCTTCCTCCAACTCAAATGATATGGTCTTTGTGCCGTGTTCATCCTCTGTCACATCGCTCTCGCTCAGATCTTTGATGAATTGTTGTGCAAAATCTCCCGCGGGGGTCCGAAAACGTAATAGATTATCAGGGTACAAATCCGGACGGTTCGCTATACGCAAAAGCGAACCCCTGGATGGAGGTCCGGCCGCGCCGCTCGAAGCTTCGGCATAAAAAAATACAACATGAGTGATGTTTTCATCCGGGGCAATCCTGAGTTGAATCAATCCCGGGGGAGTATTTTTTTCCCTTGGAATAAGTTCAGGAACCGATCCTGGTTTTAATGAAGGCACTCTTACGACCATTTCAAGCATAGCATCTCCTGCGGAGATCAAACCGGCAGCATTACCAGCTCGAATACGGTATACAAAACGGTTGGTTTGTGGAAGAAAGCTGTCAGCAATTATTCCCACGTTCACCGGGTTGGCTGTCACCGGTTCAAAGAATGTCGCCCTGTAGGGATGCGAACCAGTAAGGAAAACAAGATAACGGTCCGCAAGGCCACTGGAGTTCACGTTTCGCAACGCCTCGATGATATTATTCTTATCACCGGGATTGGGTATTGTTACTTCCACGTCTGGTTGCGCAGCCGATGGGGCAACGGCCATTACGCGGTTGTCAGAGGTAACTCTGTATTGATTGAATACGGTTCCTGCATCGGTTCGTTCCAACCGGATATGAGTGATTCCGGACAGGGTTCCAGGTTCAAGAAAATCTGCAACATTGATCTCAAACCGGATGGGACCGGTTTCAGGTTCCCTGGTAAGCAGGCGGGGTACGTCTACCAAAGGCGGAGGAATATCGAATTGTGGCCGCCCCTGGAATCTTCCCTGTACTCTGACGGGCACAATCGGGCTTTCATTCCCTGTCCGGTTTTCTGTTGGCGCAAGTTTATCTTCCACATAAGGTTGATCATCACTGGAACTTACTCCAAGCCATAACTCATCTCTTGTATGGGCAACAGAAAGATCCAATGCGTTGCGCAATTCAAAACTATAGGCGGTTGATTTCGTGATTGGCACAACGCCAATGCGTGCCGACCAGCCCTGTGGTTGCAAACGATCTGAGCCTATCAGGATGGGAATGTTTACTTTGCCGGTGAATGGGGGACTCAATTGACCATTGGCATCGGGTATCCTTCGTTCCAGCATCATCTTGATGGCATTGCCAGCCTCGTGAGATTGCACATAAAACGGGTAACCACCCAATTCAACAAAGGAATTCTTTACCGTGTTTGCCCTGACCGGGCTTTCAAGCTGAAAACTTCCTTCAAAACGTCCGTTTCCCAGATCGGCCACGGAGATGAGTTGTCCCGGAATACTATCCAGCGCCTGGTTCCTGCGATAGATCCTGAATTCCCTGGCATAAGGATCCATATCTCTTTGTTCCTTGTGCCATCCCCATTTCAGGATGATCAGATTATTATCGTTGCCCAGTAAAGAGATCTCCTCCGGTGTAAGATCGGGAGCATCCTTTACTAACAGCCTTGCATGCACGCCGGCGGGACTGGTAAAATCAAGGATATCATCAACAACCGGTACCGGTCCGACGGGCACGGGTGGCGGCAACAATTTCTGCAGGTCAACCGGGATCGACTTCTGCCAATCGTCACTGGGTCTTCCAATGATGTCGATGGCCCTAATCCTGTATTGGTGCCTGGTGCCCGGTTGCGGCAGCGGCCTTTGTACCGGCTCATTATCCGGAGAAAAATCAAACACATCCTCCCAGTGCATGCGCTGATTGGTGGTGGCTTCCGGGCTTGGCATTTCGGGAAAGAGTTGCATGAGGTCTGCACCGGCCTTGATGACCGCCTTATCGTCGTTACGCCTTCGATGACCGATAATCCAATTCTCTTCAGGTAGAATCGGTTTCCATTCTGTTAAAGGAAGCTGCCGGTGCTCTATCTGGTAAAGGGCACTTTCTATGGGCGGTGCAGTGATTTCCCCGGGTGGCCAATAGGTTAATCCATTTTGAAGGCTGGCCTCCCACTCAAGTTGAAATCCGAGGGCCGACCTGGCAGCAGATGTAGCAATGCCGTTGTCTTGTGCATTGGCTGCTGCAATCTCCTGCAGGTTCTTTATTTCGAAAAATGCGGGTGTGGCTGGCCTTGGTGTGTTTTTGAACAGAACGGGTGGCAGGACCATCGAAACCGGCTTCAAACCCCTTAGTGATTGAGTGATCCGCATGGTAAATAAAAAACCTGTACCCTTTAATCGAAGTTGAATGATGGGCGAAGGAAAACTAATTTGCACAATTTCACCTGCGGGTAAGGGTTGTCCACTGATGACCGGATTGTTGTAATTCCATGCCTCATATTCCAGGTTATGCCCCAGCAGCATTTCGAGTTGTAGCTGTTGTACCGGGGAGGAAAAGTCCAGAACGAGGCTCCAGTTCTCAATAGCCGGGAAAGTCCAGAAGGATTGATCAGCCATCTGCAATGCGATCCCGCGCCGACTCAATTGTTGTAACCCATTCAAAGAAGTTCCGGGAACCAGTTCCACGCGCGGCGGTTGTGAGAAGCGCAGCATGAGATCGCCCAGGAAAAAACTTGACGGGAGGGCGGTATTGGACGAAATAGTATGGAAACCATACACACGGTCGTACAGATCTTCCCTTGGGAAAAAACCCGTGATGCGGTATTCGTAACTCTGTCCCTGTTGTAATGCGCTATCATGATCGAACCATCCAAAGCCCATTATTCGGCGCCATTTGGGATGGTTAATCAAAGAAAGCAGGGGTGCTGTGGCATTGAGCTCTTCAAAGTTTGTAGTCTCCTCAGCCCTGAGCAATACTATTTTGTCTACATGCCTGGGATAAGAATTAGTCTTTACTGTAGGCCTCAGCGACTTCACTAATTGTTTGAATTCAACCGGGTCAATGTCTTCACCTGGTAACAACCGTGATTTTGCTCTTTCAAATTCTTCGTCGGGGTTATTCAGGGAGGGATCGAGCTCCACCATGGGTAATTGAAGTCCTTTCACAAGAAAAGGCACATCATTCCAGCTTTGCTCCTCGTTTTCCTCCGGCTCGTGGACGCAATATTGGATCGTCTGCGGGTCGAGGAGGTAGGATACTACGGCGTCAATCGCGGTAGCCATGAACTCTACAGAAAAACTGCCGCTATTCTTTGGTGTTATGGTCGACACTACCTTGCCCCGGTAAAGTGCATAGCTAAAACTCAGTTTTGCTTGGATATTCAGGCGTATAAAGGTGGTGGGTTTTTCGAGGTCAAGACGAAAGACCTCTGCAGACGTGATCTCATCAAACCTGCCATTACGGTAGCTCAGCCATCCAAAAGAAAAGCGCCATTCTCTTTCTGTCCTTATTCGTGCGATCTCCTGGGTCCCGATTGCTTCGCAGCGTGATGGCCGTCTGGTGAAAAGGCGCCGCTGTATGTTCCATCCTCCCGGCGAGTATACCCAACTGAATGGCCCCATCCAGAACAAGTGTATCCCCGTGCCTGACGATTCTACCTGAGGTAAAGCATTTCCATTAAGCATTTTTATTAGAATTTGGCATTGCAAAAACCAATCGGAAATAAATATCCACGGCGGCGCTGCTTTCAGCGTACTTTAAAGTATAGGAATTTCAATGCCCCCATAATCCCCCCCGTTTACGGGGATTATGGGGGGAAGTCGTCGAAGGCTAATTAACCAAAATTCTTTCCATTAATATTCCTGACCTCCTGTTGCCTCTGTTATCGTCAAAAGAGGCTGTAAACTCAGCCGCAGAAGACGCTGTCACCATAACCCGAACCGTTTATTTCTTCGTTTTCCTCTTTGAATTCGTCGTTTCCGAAGTTCGAAGAAGACGGTCTGGATGGATAAACGTCAGGCCAAGCGAAAACAATAACAGCATGCCAAAGTCTTGTGCTGCCGCATCCTGAATCTTCAATGTCCAGGTTCCTCGACAACTCTTGCCAGCAAATGTGGCGAGCATCGGTGTCGTGACCTCATCGTAAGTCTTCTTCAGGTTATTTGTTGAACCTCCGGCCCGGTTGTGGAGTACAACGGGATTCACTCCGGTATTGGCTGGTGGTTCTAGCGTAATTTTCAAGTCGCCGATATAGGTATGCTTCAGTTTCACGCCAACAGTCAGTTTCTCTACCGGCGTATTATCAGGCACATCAAGCGTGAAAGATACCGTTTGCAGGTCAGGAATCGGGGCGTCGAACCGGCGGCTGATCGTGATTCCGCTCTGAGGTTGTGGTTTAGCCAGTTCTACGGCGGTGCGTGCATTCAGCCGCCCATAGCCGTACTTGAGGCTGTGTCCTGAGTTGTCATAGTTGCCGCCCTGAGGATCAATTTTGTCACACGCGCCCTTGAGAAGGTCTTTCACTTCATGCCAGTTTAAATTCGGGTTGACCGACAATACCAGAGCGGCGACTCCGGCTGCACCCGGGCATGCACTGGATGTGCCACCAAAACTGTTCGTAAAATTGCCGTTGGCGTCCCCGTCGGCTGGTTTCCCGGTGTTGTATCCATCGTCACCAACACGATCGGTAGTCCAAATGCCTGAGGTCAGAGGGTCTGGTTGATTGAATGGCGGGTGGCCGAAATCGCTACTGGGGAACGAGCACCAGACGGCCTTACCGAAGTCGCTATACACGCTACGATTGCCGCGGTCGTTACACGCGGCAACTGCGATAACTTTTGAAAAACTGGCATAACCGTCGTTGTCCACCGGCTCGTTGCCGTTTCCTGCGGCGAATAGCACGGTGCATCCCTTTCCGCCACGTCCATTGGCGACAACATAATCAATGGCTAGTCTTGTGCTGGCTGGGAGCGGGAACACTTGTTTGTGCTGGGGGTCATTCAGGTTCCACCATCGCCCATCAGGAGGTCCCCAACTGCAGGAAATTACATCTGCCCCGTTGTCAGCTGCCCACTTAAATGCTTCCGCCTCGCGCTGCGAACCCAAACCTGATGACAATCGTATTGGTAGCAGGCGCGCTTCCGGGGCGACTCCGGATGCCCCCATCGTGCCGTTTGCGCACGCCACTCCGGCGCATGCAGTGCCGTGGTTTTCGCCGTTATCCGGACCAGTGCCATACGGATCCTTCGGGCGCGGGTCGTTTGTTTGCAACGTGGCGTCGCGTGGGGCGACGACTTTACCAGCGCCGCCAAACTCCGTATGGTCGACATCCACTCCATCGTCAATTATGGCAATGGTTACGCCGGCGCCGCGGGTAATTTCGTGGGCAGCTTCGACGTTGACATGTGCGTCAACAACGACCCCGGAGATGGTGGTTTTCTTCAAATGCCATTGTTGCGGGAAGACTCCTTTTCGGGCTCGCTGGCGGATTAGCTCAGGGTGACAATACTCAACATCGTCCCGCTTCAGCAGATTGGCAGCGATGTCAAACACCTTCTGTCCTGTGCCTTCGGGCGCAGAGACGAAGTATGCATTTGTTGCGTAGGACACCTCATTTTTTACCGTCAGTCCGGAGTCGCGAAGCACTGCGATGCAGTCATCCGGATCCGTTGTGTCGGTAAACTTAATGAACAGGTTCTCGGTGTAGAGTACCGGCTCTTTGGCAACCGGATCAACCAGCACGCCACCGGCAAAACGCACGTCTGAAGACATCCGTAACGTAGCCTTGCGGTTGTCCAGGGACCGGGATGTGCGACCGATTGGCACACGGTATACTTCGACTCCGGCTTCAGGGTAAGCAGCAACAAGCGTACTGTCCTCTAGCTCAGCTGATACCGGCGTTGGAACTAGCCCGGCAGTTCTTGTAATCGATCGGCCGCTGCGCGTCCTGACAGCAATCAGATCGTTGCTCTGTTCCAGATCAAAACCCGGCTCATCTTTGGTGCCAAAGTATACGGTAGGCATCTGTAATCCTCCTTAGATAATTTCCCTTTTGCTGTATTACGCCTTCATGGCGTAGAATACCTCATTTTGAGTTCACAATCGTTTTTTTATCTCATAAAAACAAAAAAGCCTTACTGCTATAATGTTTTTACAAAACATCCACGGCAGTAAGGCTATCTTTTTCACTCAAGGACAGGCATCATCTTAAACTACATATCCTTGTATGTTTAAAAGACCCTTTTCTTTGCGCCCCCTGATCACTCAGAGTTTGCCCTTATCGCGATGCTATCTTTATTCATGCGGTGATTGTGTCAGGTTATAAAATATCGTATAAATCGTATCTGTGTCAAGAAAAAATTAAGTAACAGCACCCGGCCCATGGCTTTTATTCAATTCGTATATCAGCGGAATTTCACCACAGTCAGGGAATTTGTGGCATTTGACGCATTCCGACCAGATCTTGTGAGGAAGTGATTCCTTCTCTACCTTATGGAATCCGCATTTCTCAAAAAATTCTGGCACATAGGTGAGTACAAACATCTTCGCAATTTGCAGTTTCTTTGCCTCCCGGATACAAGCCATCGCAAGCTTTTTACCAACACCTTTGCGCTGCTGGGATTCCTGCACAGCGACCGATTTTATTTCCGCAAGATCCTTCCAGAAAATGTGCAGGGCTGCACAACCGATCACGTTGCCATCCGCTATAAACACAAAGAAATCGCGGATATTTTCGTAGAGTTCGCTCAACGACCGAGGCAACATCACATTTTTTGCTGCAAAATCGTTGATGAGTTTATAAATCTTTTCTACATCAGCTATCGTTGCTTTTCGTAACATTATTAATAGTCAATAAAACGCAGATCCACTGCAGAGAACGCAGAGATTTTTAATAAGAAATATAATACTTTTTTGTGGCAGTATACAAAAGTTGAAAAGATATTTCAAATATTGATTTTAATGTCTTCTCTGCGCCCTTTGCGTACTCTGCGGTAAAAGAGTCTGTTTAAATTAACCAAGCACATTATATTTTCTTACCCTGAAATCAACACCTAATTCACGGGCAATTCTTTCACATTTTTCCACATCAACCCCTGGTATATCGACAATGGAAACCAGCACGTTTGGTATTACCTGTTTTGCATCCTTAATGAATTGAATAAGGGCCGGATATGCCCTTTTCCCAAAAACGGGTTTGCAAATCTCTTCATACTTTTCAGCCGTTTCAGCGTTTAAACTGATGCAGATGGTATCGATCAGCCCCTGCAGTTCATGGATAATGGATCGTCCATTGATCAGATCCCCATGACCATTGGTGTCCAACCTGATGCGTTTGCCTTTCGACTTCAAAAAGCGCGCAACAGCTATCAACTCGTCCAACCGTTCTGTAGGTTCTCCATAACCACAAAAGACAACTTCATCATAACCGCCAGGATCTCCAATGGCGCGTATTATTTCTTCTGTCGTTGGTTCTTTTTTTTAGACTCAGATGATGCCCTTTAACGATAGGGTAGGTTTCCCGCATGCAAAAGGTGCACATACTTGAGCATCGATTGGTGAGATTTATGTATAACGAATTTCGAATAGCATAAGCAATCTGTCCATCATGGTCAGGTTCACCGATTCCAAAGAGTTTATAAGCGTTAAAGGTGGTGATCCGCTTGATATCCTGCACGGAAAGCCTGTAAATATCGGCAAGCACGGGAATAATGTAAGATAGGTAGGCAGGCTCGTTGCGTTCTCCCCTTTTCGGCTGTGGTGAAAGAAAAGGGCAATCGGTTTCCAGGAGAAGTCTCTCAACGGGGACCGATTTGGCAACTTCCCGCAAGTTGTTTGCATTGGAAAAAGTAATCGGGCCGGCGAATGACACATATAACCCCAATTCTATACATTTCTTCGCGACCTCAGCCGTTCCGCTAAAACAATGCACCACTCCCTTAATCATGCCATTTTTGTGTTCATCCAATATTTTTAAACAATCATCACTCGCATCCCGGCAATGGATAATTACCGGAAGATTGTGGGTTTTCGCCAAGGTCAGGTGTTTATGAAAGATGCGCTGTTGATCCTCATGAGGGCTGCGATTTCGGTAATAGTCGAGTCCCGTTTCCCCTACCGCTATTACCTTCTTCTCAGGTACCAAAGATTCTAAGGCTTGCCAGTCTTGCTCAGAGACCTTTGCTGCGTCATGAGGATGGATGCCGATGCTGGCATATATATTATGAAACCGGTTCGCTAAGGCAACGCTTTTCTTGCTCGTGGCAAGGCTTGTGCCTACATTGATAATGCAGCCAACGTCGGCCTCCTGTGCACGGGATAAAACAGATTCCAGGTCTGATTTGTAGTCGGGAAAATCAAGATGA
Organism: Candidatus Brocadia carolinensis; assembly: GCA_002009475.1. Taxonomy (GTDB): domain Bacteria; phylum Planctomycetota; class Brocadiia; order Brocadiales; family Brocadiaceae; genus Brocadia; species Brocadia carolinensis. The sequence continues at coordinate 37,388 of AYTS01000023.1, forward strand.
GCGTGGGTATCAATAATCATGACTTATGTTTCATATCCGGGAAATAACCACATCATGTTTGGTAAAGGCATTTCTAAAGAGGGTAATCGTTGGATGTTTTTTCTCCGGAGAGTAAAAAATGGAGACTACATCAAAACGCAGGTTTGTTCCTTCTATCTTCTTGTCGGCAACATACTGAGAGGCAACTTTGATAATTTGTCTTTTCTTTGCTTCCGTTACTGAGAGTTCCGGAGGTCCATACGTATCAGAATAGCGTGTCTTGACTTCAACAAATGCAATAGTGCCATGATCGTAACAGACAATATCAATTTCTCCGTTCCGTCGCCGGTAATTTCGCTGGAGGATCGTATAGCCTTTTTTCTTTAAGAAAGTTACCGCGAGCTGTTCACCTTTTGTGCCTTTGGTCTTCGTATGAGACGGTTCCACAATTTTGTGTTTAAACAAATGTATGAATGAAGCCACATATTTAGCACAAAAAAATTGCAATATTCTTCATCCTCACAATGACGGAATCTCCGTTTCCATGGATTTATGCTGCATATTTATCATGTTCACTTTTCAAAGATGCTTTTTGAAACTTTTTTACCCTCCTGTGCTCTCAAATGAGGCACAGGGGCGGGGATTGATTGTTGCTTTGCTGAGATGGGAAGATGCTATTTACTATCACTTTTAACCTGATCGCTTCGAGGTTGAGTACTTTGTGCTGGAATAGTTTTCGGCGCCGTAGATTCAAATTTTTCCTGCAATCTCGTTCCTTTGCTTGTCCTTTTGCGCATATAATAGAGCTTGGCTCGTCTTATCCGCCCTGATTTTAATACCTTAATATCAACAATCTTTGGAGAATGGATGGGAAAGACGCGTTCCACCCCTTCACCCTGAACAATGCGCCGTACGGTAAAAGTTTCTTTAAAACCACCGCCATTTTTTGCAATTACCACACCACTAAAGACCTGGATGCGCTCTTTCTCCCCTTCGATAATCTTTACAGAAACATCCACCTGATCGCCCACGGAGAACGGTGATACGCCTTTTTTCATCTGTTCTTTTTCAATTGCGTCAATAATATTCATGTGCCTTTGTCTCCTATTTATAGCTTGTTAAATTCAAAAAGAAAATTGTGATTCTCGTATTATTAGGAAAAAACATTTCTTGCCCTTTTTACGATGGCTTGTCATAGTCATTTCTCAAATTATATTAATTCCCTTGCCAGAAGGAGTTCGATAGCATGGTAACTGAATCTGATTTTATTCAATAAGATCCGGTCTTTTTTCCCGGGTTCTTTTTATAGCGTGTTCTTTTTGCCATTCTTTTATCTTCTGATGGTGTCCTGATACCAGCACTTCGGGTACTTTCATACCTCGATATTCAGCCGGACGGGTATACTGAGGATGTTCCAGCAAATCATCGCTAAACGATTCGTTGACTACGGAATCCATATCTCCCAGTACTCCAGGTATTAACCGGACTACCGCATCAATTACCACCATTGCTGGTATCTCACCACCCGAGAGAACGTAGTCTCCAATGGAGAGTTCAAACGTATCAAGTCCTATCCGAATCCTTTCATCAAAGCCCTCATAATGACCGCATATCAGCATGAGATAGGGTTCTCTTGCCAGTTCTTTTGCAATGGTTTGATTGAACCGGTGTCCCTGCGGTGTTAACAATATTTTTTTCGAACGAATATCGGTTTGTTGTCCGATAGCTTCTATCGTATTAAAGACTGGTTCTGGCTTTATTACCATCCTGGTCCGCCGCCGTAAGGTCGGTCATCCACGCATCGCCTGTTATCTGCATATTCCCGGATGTTAAAAAGATTGTATTGAACGAGGTTTTTTTCCCTCGCAATCTTTAAGATACTGTGTCCCAGTACGTCTTCAAACATCTCAGGAAATAGCGTTACAATATCGATACGCATGGCTTATTGTGTTACTCTGTAAAAACTTTTTTTTCGTAAGTTTTTTTAACACGCTCCTAAATCACTGAGGCAGGTCAACCGTCCCCGATTGACACCGTAATGACAAGCGGGGACGCTTGTCCTACCAAGAGAGGTGACTTGGTTGCGGCTTTGCTAAGTTAAGTATTTAAAGCAACGCCGCACTTTTTCAGTACAACAGCAACAGATTCTGTTGGCTTTGCACCCACGCTCAACCAATATTCAACCCGCTCTTTTTTCAAAGTAACCTGTTTTTCATTATTTGATTCGAGAGGATCGTAGGTACCCAGATTCTCAATTACCTTTCCGTCCCGCTCCTCGTGAGCGTCAAATGCACCGATCCGGTAATATGGTCTATTTTTACGCCCCATTCTCTTCATTCTTAACCTTACCGCCATTTTTTCTCCTTATAAAACAAGTCATTCTTTTCTAGTCCCCTCACTCATGAAGGGGGGTTCAGGGGGTTGTATTTCTTTTGGGCCTTATGCAATCTCCGTTTTTAAGAGGGATTTTCTCTGCCATAAACTCTACAACCCGCGCCAATAATAATGAAATTTTGAAACGTGCCATTATTGCATCATACCCTTACCAAAGGGTAAACCTTTCGATAGTAGTCCCATCTTCCTGAGACCTTTATCGTTTCCTTTGAAGTGTTTTATCATTTTTTTCATTGATCGGAACTGTTTGAGTAATTGATTAACATCCTGAACGGTTGTTCCGCTTCCATTTGCCACCCGTTGTCTTCTGCTTCCATTTACCATGTCCGGGCTCGACCGCTCCTCGATTGTCATAGACCGGATAATTGCTTCCACCCGCTGCAAGTGTTTTTCATCTACGTCCAGCCCATCCAGCTTATTCCCCAAACCCGGAATCATGCCCAGCACTTCTTTGATCGGCCCCATCTTTTTGATCTGTTGCAGTTGCATGAGAAAATCATCCAGACTGAGCGTGTCGTCCTGTATCTTTCTGCTGAGTTTTTGTGCTTCTTCCAGGTCGATGGCTTGCTGCGCCCGTTCAACAAGTGACACGACATCTCCCATACCGAGTATCCGCGAGGCCATTCGATCCGGGTGGAATTCCTCCAGGCGATCCAACTTTTCACCAATGCCGACAAATTTAATGGGCTTTCCGGTTACTGCTCGTATAGAAAGGGCGGCGCCACCTCTTGTATCGCCATCGAGTTTCGTTAAGATTACGCCATCAAAACCGAGCTGGGCGTTGAACTCCTTTGCACTGTTCACGGCGTCCTGCCCGGTCATCGAGTCGCACACAAAATAGATCTGATGTGGCTCCAGCTTTTGTTTGATCTCCTTCAGCTCGAGCATGAGTTCGTCATCAATATGCAATCTGCCTGCAGTGTCAAAGATAACGACGTCCTGCGTATTCGTTCTGGCATGCGCAACGGAATTTTTGCAGATCTTCACGGGCTGTGAGGCAGATTCAAAGTAGACCGGCACATCGAGTTGCTGGCCGAGTATCTTCAACTGATCGATTGCAGCAGGTCTTTGTATGTCCGCTGCCACAAGCAATGGTTTCCGGCCCTTTGAAAGTATCGTTTTTGCAAGTTTTCCCGCTGTGGTTGTCTTTCCACTACCCTGTAGCCCGACGAGCATGATAATTGTCGGTTCGTCATCCTTAAAAGGAATTGCGGTGTCAGATTCTCCCATAAGTTTGATCAACTCATCATGCACGATCTTTATGATTTGTTGCCCGGGAGCAATGCTCTTGATCACCTCTTCACCAACAGCACGCTCGGTAACGTGCTGAATGAAATCCTTAACAACTTTATAATTCACGTCTGCTTCAAGGAGCGCCAGACGCACTTCGTGCAAACCATCTTTGATGTTTGATTCGGTGAGACGCCCCTTGCCGCGAAGTTTGCCAAAAACGCCTTCCAGGCTATTTGCAATTGCTTCAAACATAAATTCTTAAACTCAAATACCGGAATAATGAACGGAAATTTAAAACTTTCATTATATGCAATTAAAGTCAATATTCAACTGAATTTTATAAAAGTATTCAGAAAAATTTTATTGCAGAATACCTGCTGGTTTGTTAGAATTTTTCGTTGCATGTTCAGTGTTAAATCAGTGTTATGTTTTAGTATGCGTTCTTTGAATGCATTATTAATTTTAGAGGAGAAGTTATGAAAGAGGGAATTCATCCGGAGTACATGGAAACCGTTGTTACCTGTGGGTGTGGTGAGTCGTTTAAGACACGGTCGACAAAACCAAAAATCGCGGTAGAAATCTGCTCGAAATGCCATCCGTTTTATACCGGCAAACTGCGATTTGTAGATAGTGCGGGCCAGATAGAGAAGTTTAAGAAGAGATTGCAAAAGAGTCAGAAAACTGACGAGACCGTAAAACAAAAATGAATGACAAGTTGTTAAAAAAAACTAGAAAAAGTAAATGAAAGATACCAGGAATTGGAGAAACTGTTATCCGATCCCGAAATAATTGCTGATGTAAACCGTTATACAGCCTATATCAAGGAGCATGGCAGCCTCTCCAAGATGGTGAATAAATATACTCAGCTAACGGAAACCCTTACGAAAAAGAAGGAAACTGAGGGGTTTCTGGCTCAGGAAAGAGAAGACAAAGAGTTGGCGAAGATGGCCATGGACGAGCTGGGATTTCTGGCAAAGCAGGAAGAATCTCTCTTTGATGAAATCAAGGGATTGTTTGTCACGGAAGATAAAATCTCCGGTAAAAAACGTAATTGCTGAGATACGGGCCGGGACGGGGGGGGGATGAGGCGGCAATCTTTGCGGCAGACCTGTTTCGCATGTATACCAAATATGCAGAAAATCAGGGATGGAAAGTAGAGCTTTTTGACAGTAGCGAAACGGATTTAGGGGGGTTCAGAGAAGTAACCTTTTCGATTGAAGGGAATCACGTATATCAAAAGCTGCGATTCGAGAGCGGAACTCATCGCGTTCAAAGAGTACCGCGTACAGAAGCCAGCGGAAGGGTGCACACCTCAACGGCTACCGTAGCCATTCTCCCGGAAATTGAAGAGGTGGAGATTGACATCAACCCGAATGATATTTTGGTGGATACCTTCCGGGCTTCTGGCCCCGGTGGACAAAAGGTCAACAAAACAAGCTCCGCAGTCAGGCTTACCCATGTCCCCAGCGGTTTGGTGGTGAAATGCCTTGATGAAAAATCTCAGCACAAGAACCGCGCAAAAGCTATGCGTATTTTAAGAAGCCGTTTGTACGAATTATATGAAGGACAGAAGCGAAATGAACGTGACCAGATACGCCGTGATCAGATAGGGACTGGAGACCGCAGTGAAAAGATTCGCACTTACAACTATCCGCAGAACCGGGTGACCGATCACCGGATAAATTTTTCCGTACATAATCTGGAGCAGGTTATGCTAGGATGTCTTGACGAAATCATTGAAGCCCTTATGACGTATCATAAGGAAGAACAGTTGAAGCATCTGGCAACAAGCTTGTAAAAAAGACGTTATTCGAAGGTAGTCACATTTTTGCCTGCGTAATAAAGATGCCACCCGAAGCGCCCGAAGTAAACGTGTCTCAAAGAGACCCGAAACGGAACGAAAACTGCCGTGCTGCTGGTTCTATCCCTCATGGTGGCACCTCAATTGGAAATCCGGAAGACGAATTCCCCGATAAACCTACATTATCAAGTCTTACCGATTGGGCGAGCAGCGCGCTAAAATCGCGCGGTATCGACTCTTCACGACTGGATGCCGAAGTTATCTTATCACATCTCCTCGGTTGTAGACGTATTGACCTTTATGCACATCCCGACCGGCCAGTGGAAAATACTCTTGCTGCAATGTATCAAAACGCTATCCGGCGACGAATGCTAAGCGTGCCCTTGCAATATATTACCAATCATACTGAATTCATGTCCCTGGATTTTTACGTAGATGAACGTGTGTTGATTCCGCGCCCTGAAACAGAATTGCTTGCAGAGGTTGCCCTACAAAAATCACAGACCATGCCGTGCGAAGACGAATTCACCCTTGTGGATATTGGAACAGGAAGTGGCGCTATTGCAATAACTCTGGCTAAAAAAATTGACAAGGCCATGGTATTTGCCGTAGACATATCTGCCGATGCCCTGGTTGTTGCCCGCACGAATGCAGACAGACACAAAGTTCTTCATAAGATAACTTTATTATGCGGTGATACCTTTGAACCGCTGAAGAAATACAGCGTTGCATCAAAGGTGCACTTCATTGTATCCAACCCTCCGTACATATCGAGTGATGAATTCCCGTATTTACAGAAAGAGGTGAGGGATTATGAACCGTATGTTGCTCTTGTCAGTGGGGAGGATGGTTTACAAATATTCAGACGTATTATCGCACAGGCAAAAACATGGCTCATGCCAGGAGGATATCTTCTTTTTGAGGTTGGTGAAAATCAGGCACAACGGGTAATGCAGCTCATAGCAGATACCGGATGTTTTACAAAGCCATTTTCTATAAAAGACTATCAAAACATAGACCGTATTGTTGTTGCACAAATGGAGACGTGTTGTGGATAAAATTGTCGTTGAGGGAGGAAATCGTTTAGAAGGAAGCGTAAGAATCAATGGGGCAAAAAACGCTGCCCTACCGATTATGGCAGCATGTTTGTTATTACACGGCCCATCCAGGATAAAAGGAATACCGGACATTATCGACATCCGGACACAATCGGAAATACTGAGGAATCTTGGGGGAGACGTAAAAAAGGCTGAAGACGGAGCTCTTGAGATAATTTTCCGGGATGGAGAAAATGACGACAAATTTACCGCACCCTATGAACTTGTGAGAAAGATGAGAGCGTCCATATGCGTCTTAGGACCTTTATTAAGTAAAAGGCGCAGGGCAAAAGTCTCTTATCCGGGCGGGTGCGTTATTGGCCAGAGGCCTATTGATTTGCATATAAAAGGTCTTGCCGCATTAGGCGCCCAGATTGAAACAACGGAAGGTTACATCAATGCTACTGCAGATAAGCTTAAAGGAGCGCATATCTCCTTTACCGGGAAAACCGTGCTGGGCACATGCAATGTTTTGACTGCCGCGGTGTTGGCGGAAGGTACAACCACGATTGAATATGCAGCATGTGAACCGGAAGTGCAAGACCTTGCAAATTTCTTAAACAAGGCTGGCGCTAGGATTACCGGAATCGGGGAAAACAAGATGACGGTCGAAGGCGTTCAAAAGTTGTATGGGGTCGATTATGAAATCATTCCTGATCGGATTGAAGCAGGAACCTTTATGATTGCCGGCGCTATTACCAGGGGTGACATTACCCTGGAAAATGCAAGGCAGGAACATCTCGGAGCAGTAATCGATAAATTGAGGGAAATTGGAGTAGAGATTACTCCTTCCGGCAATACCATCAGAGTCAAAGGATGCGATCTATATCATGCGGTTGACGTAATGACATTACCGTATCCGGGAATGCCTACTGACATGCAGGCCCAATTTATGGCATTGTTATGTATCGCAGAAGGAAAAAGTATCATTTCCGAAAAGATATTTCCCGATAGATTCATTCATGCAGCGGAATTGAGACGGATGGGTGCTGACATCAGGGTAGACGGGCCAAGTGCAATCATCAGAGGGATCCCTTTCTTATCCGGCACCGAAGTTATGGTTTCTGATCTGCGAGCCGGCGCAGGACTTGTGCTTGCAGGTCTGGTGGCAAAAGGAACCACCCAAATCCACCGTATCTATCATTTAGACCGTGGTTACGAGCGGATCGCAGAACGGTTGTCAAGCCTGGGTGCAGACATAAAGCGTATTGGTGAATAGTGGTGTGGTGTTTTCTATAAAAAAGCAAGGATGCTTTTACGATGACAATTCAATGGAAGAAATCAACGTGTCCGTATTGTGGGGTTGGTTGCGGTCTGATGGTTGAAGCCGAGCATGGCAAGATCCTCCGTGTTCATGGAATGAAAGGCCATCCGGTCAACAACGGAGACCTTTGCGCATTACCTGCCAACTATCCACAACTTTTTGCTGCTGAGGGGCGGTTGACGCAACCCATGATTCGCCGGGATGGCAAGTTGTTGCCCGCTGGTTGGGATGAGGCGGTGATGTACGTAGCCAACGGTTTGAATCGTATTATCAGGAAGCATGGCCCAAATGCCGTAGCATTTTACGGCGGTGCAGCTAATTTTACCGAAGAATATTACCTGATAAACAAGCTTGTAAAGGCAGTCATTGGCACGAATAATGTTGAATGCACTGCTCGCTTATGTATGGCAAGTGCATCGATGGGATTTCTTTCTACCTTTGGCGCTGACGCTCCGCCTACCTGTTATGACGATATCGAAGAGGCCGATCTTTTTTTCATTGCCGGCAATAATATGGCAGTGTCGCTTCCCGTTTTATTCCGCCGTGTGTGCGCTGCCAGGGTAAAAAATAAAACGAAGATTGTTGTTGTTGACCCACGCCGATCAGAAACTGCATGCATGGCAGATATTCATCTGCAGATTAGGCCGGGCACGGATGTCGCCCTCAATAATGCACTGGCCTACGTCCTGCTGAAGGAAGGTTATGTTGACGAATCGACCGTGGGATTTTATACCACAGGCCTCGATAATTTGAAAGCAGTGGTAGAGGAATATGCACCTGCACGCGCTGCCATGATTACAGGCTGCACGGAAACACTCATACGCGAAACCGCCTGCATCATTGGGCGGGCAAAAAAGATGCTGACCTTTTGGTTTCAGGGTTATAATCAATCAACCCAGGCAGTTTTCAAGAATAACACGCTGCACAACGTGTCATTATTGACGAACAATTATTGCCGGCCAGGAGCTGGACCTCTCTCAATTACGGGTGAAGCGAATACCCTTGGATGTCGTTGGGTTGGAGCGCTTTCACATCTTTTGCCGGGTATGCGGATGGTGAGCAATCCCAGACATCGGCAGGAGGTTGCAGAGTACTGGGATATGCCGGCAGACAAGATTCAGGCTACTCCAGGTCGTTCCATTCTTGATATTATCCACGGACTTCACTCAGGTGAAGTGCGTGCGCTCTGGGTTCTTGCCTCCAATCCCGCAGCTTCTCTCCCTCATACACAGTGGGTGGAAGAGGGACTTTCGAAAGCCGAGCTGCTCATTGTGCAGGATATTTTTCATCCTACGGAAACGTCCATGCTGGCAGATGTGGTTCTTGCCGGCGCACAGTGGTGTGAAAAAACGGGTACGTTTATCTCCTCGGAAAGACGTGTTGAACTGGTAGAGAAGATTATTGATCCGCCCGGAATGGCAAAGTCTGATTGCGAGATTATTTGCCTGGTAGCCAGGGCTATGGGATTCCAGAAGGAGTTTCCTTATGCCTCGCCCGACGAGGTCTTTGCGGAATGGAGAGGAATAACCAGTGGCCGTATTTGTGATATGAGCGGCGTGAGTTACGAACGGCTTCGTGACAAAGTAGGACTGCAACTGCCTTGTCCGGAGATGAGCCACCCGGGCACACAGCGATTATTCACCGATCTGCACTTTCCGAGACCGGATGGCCGTGCTGCCCTTCTTGCCCGTGATTACAAGGAGCCCGCAGAAACGACTACGAAAGAATATCCCTTTGTTCTTATTACGGGGCGCCTGGCCTGTCACTTCAACACTCGCACCCGCACGAGTCGCATCAAACAACTTCATGATATTGAACCGGACAATTTTGTTGAGATTCATCCGGTTGATGCTCAAAACCTTGGACTTGAGGAGGGAGATATGGTTGAAGTCACATCGCGCAGAGGGAGTGTCCGTGGTGTTGCCCGCATTAAAGACAGTGTCCTGATTGGCAATGTATTTATGGGTATGCATTATGGGAAGGCTTCTGTGGCAGAAGATGATAAACTTGCCAATCTTGTTTGTAGTCCGGCTTACGATGTTCATTCATATCAGCCGGAATTTAAGTATTGTGCGGTGAAGGTTGCAAAAAGTGTCCGGGTATAAGGAACAGATCTTGTATGACTGAATTCAGGAAAAAAAGTGAAAATGAGGTTATGCAGCAGACTATAAAATTTTTTGAGAATCTGTTGCGTGCATCGACCGACGGTATTTTAATTACTGATGCTACCCATAATATCATAGTCGCCAATGAGGCGTTTTGTCGCCTCATGGGACAACAACAACGCGATGTTATAGAGACGAACTTGTTTTATTGGCTGGATCAACTCGACCCTCATGGAACAAAACGGTGGACTGAACTGGTAAATGATATTTATCACAAAGGATCCTGTCGCAACGTTGAGTTCGTAACGTCATCGGCTTCCAGAGACCTGAAGTATCTCAGTGTTAACGCATCACTTCTGGAACAGGTTGCCATAGAAGAAACCGGGGTTATCCTGAGTATCTGGCGTGATATTACCGAACAAAAGCAGGCAATGCTCCTGGCGGAGCAGATGCGCATCACGACCTTTCTCAAAGACATTGGCATTGCCCTTACCCGGGGCAACACCCTGCAGGAAGTTTTACGTCATTGCGCAGATGCGGTAGTAATTAATCTCGATGCTGCCTTTGCCCGTATCTGGGTCCTCAATAAAGAAAAAGATCTACTCGAATTGCAAGCCAGCGCCGGAATGTATACTCATATCGATGGTCTCCACGGACAAATACCGGTGGGGAAATTAAAGATTGGCCTTATCGCCAAAGAGAAAAAACCCATTTTGACCAATTCTGTTCCTGATGACATTCATTTTGGTAACAAGGATTGGGTAAAGCGGGAAGGCATGGTTGCCTTTGCCGGGTATCCCCTGATTCTGGAAGAGCGTCTGGTAGGGGTCATTGCAATGTTTGCCCGTAAAATACTTCCCGAATTCACCATCAGGGCATTGGCGGCAGTAGCCGATGTTATTGCCTTAGGTGTTGTTCATAAACAAGACGAGGAAGAGTTAAGGAAGTCTGAGAAAAGATTCCGGACTATTTTTGACAGCGCAAACGATGGAATACTCATGATAGATATTGAAACCAAGGAATTCCACACAGGCAATAAAATGATATGTCAAATGCTTGGTTATACGCCGGAAGAGATTCAGAAATTATCTGTTCTTGATGTCCATTCAAAGAGAGATTTACCCTATGTACTAGAACAGTTCGAGAAACATGTGAAGCGTGAGGTTGCACAAGCTGAAGATATTCCCGTGAAAAGAAGAGACGGCAGTGTTTTTTATGCTGATATAAACACCTCTCTTATTACTTTTGCCGGAAAGACCTATCTTATGGGTATTTTGAGAGACGTCACTGAGCGGAGGCAAACAGAAGAAAAAATACGACATTTGGCATTTCACGACGCGCTTACCAACCTGCCGAACCGGATGTTGTTCGCGGATCGTCTCAATCTGGCTTTGGCGCATGCCCACCGGACAAAGGAGATGTTTGCCGTACTGTTCATGGACCTGGATCGATTTAAGATCATTAATGATACGCTGGGGCATACCGTGGGCGATCAGTTGCTTCGTGGTGTAGCTGACAGATTAAAAAACTGTATGCGCGAAGACGATACAATTGCACGTCTTGGGGGTGATGAATTTTCTTTGTTGCTGCCGGGAATTACCCGCGAGGAAGATGTGAACACCATTGCATATAAGATTATTGAAATCCTCAAAAAGCCGTGGATGATCAATGGGCATGAACTCTATGTCACTGCAAGTCTTGGAATAGTTCTTTATCCCAATGACGGAAAAGATGCAGAAACATTGTTGAAAAATGCCGATTCTGCCATGTATCATGCTAAAGAACAGGGGAAAAACAACTATCAGTTTTATACTTCAACCATGCATGCTGAATCTCTGAGAAAGATGATTCTGGAAAGGGATATTCGCCGCGCACTTGACCGTAGTGAATTTGTCGTTCATTACCAACCCTTTATGAACATCATCACTGGACAGCTTACCGGCATGGAGGCATTGGTACGCTGGCAGCATCCTCAGCGCGGGTTACTTTTACCCGAAGAATTTCTCCCCCTGGCAGAAGACATCAGGCTGATTATCTCTATAGACGAATGGGTATTGCGGACAGTATGCATCCAGAACAAGACCTGGCGGGATGCAGGTTTTTTGCCTGGATGTATCGCGGTAAATCTTTCTGCGCACACATTTCATCAGCGGAATATTTCGGGCATTGTTACCACAATATTAAAAGAAACGGGGCTTGGTCCACAGTTTTTAGGGCTGGAAATTACCGAGGGCATTGCAATGCAGGATATAGAAACTACCATTCAAAAGTTAAAGGCAATGAACGATTTGAATATTCAAATCGCTATCGATGATTTCGGCACCGGTTTCTCTTCATTAAGTTATCTCAAAAAAATTTCCTGTCAACAAACTCAAAATCAGTCCTCACTTTGTGAGTGGCATTGTAGACAATCAAAAAGATAAAATCATTGTATCTTCAATAGTTGCTCTGGCGCAAGGTTTGCATTTCAGAGTTATTGCTGAAGGAGTAGAAACGAAAGAGCAGCTTGCAATCCTGAAACAACTTGAATGTGATGAACTCCAGGGGAATCTGTTTTGCCAGCCTTTATCAGCGGAAGTGATTGAGAAAATGCTGTGGTATGATAAAATATGTGTTGATAGCTGGCATAGAAAATTATCCATGCTCTTTTCTGAGAAAAAACAGATCGCAACCAGTGTCTATCTGTGAGAAAAGATTAAGGATATCTCAACAGGCTGTTTGGATTTGCTGTTTATTAATTTTCATGGGATTCAGGAGGCATGTTGTCAGTTTCGGACGAAAAGAGGTTATATCACCGCATAAAGATTCTCTCAGACGCATTTATGCTGTCCTCCAAGGCGTTGGACTACAAAGTCGTTTTACGGACTGCGACCCGCCATTTTCAGGTATTTACCGGTGCAGATGCATCGGTACTTTTCTTAAATACCCGTGATGAGGCGCTTGCGCCAGTCTGTTCGTCAGGCACCCCTTTTTCCCGGATCAAAGAGGTAATCCTGCCTCGTTCCATCCGTCTGAAAGATATCATTACCCGTCCGGTTTTGGATCTGCGATATACCTCTTTCATGAATACTCCTCTGATTTACAACCGGAAACTTATCGGTCTATCAGCGGTATTTAGTATCGTGCCTGAAAAGTTTCATACATTAGAACATGACAAATACGAGAACCTTTTCCTGACCATGCTGGCAACGTATCTTGCGGTGAGCATTGAAAACGCAACCTTAATGAATACGATCAGGTCATTAGAACATTCGAAATCAGAGTGGGAAAGCACCTTCGACGCCATAGACGATCTCATCAGTATTCATGACAAAGACTTTACGATTCTTCGTGCAAACAAGGCTGTGGCGAAGAAATTCAAAATGGATATCAGGAAGATTGTTGGAGAGAAATGTTATAAAATATTTCACGGTGCTGAGGAACCCTGGAAGGCCTGCCCACACCGAAGAACGATGGAGACCAAGTCGCCATGCACCGTGAGAGTCGAAGACCCTCACCTGTGTGGCATTTTTCATGTCACAACTTTTCCCAAATTCGATGAGCACGGGAAGTTTATTAGCACAGTTCGTGTGGCGAAAGAGATTCCTAATGAGAAAATGGTGCCGGAACAACTTATACAGCAAGAATCTGAGGCGATGGTTGAGATAAAACAGAACCTACACCTTCACTGAATCCAGTAAGTCAGTAACCACCCGCAAAGCGGGTGGCTTTTCCAGCTTTAAATCTTTTCAAAATTCCTAAAGTTTGCCTTTAAACTATTGCCGTTACGAGAACATTCTCTGCGTCTTTGAATAATTATTCTTTGGTTTCATTACATACCTTTCCATCGTTCCTATCTGATTTTAGTTTTTTTTACTACCTATTTTTCAGAATTTCATACTCTTGAAAATATTTTCATACTTTTTTTGATACTTGTTTGCAATATCGTTTCATACGAATTGCTTCTTTTGGCTCTATAGTATTACCGTGTAAAAACTTCTTTCCTCATTTTCATGAGGACATGTTTTTGTAAGTTTTTTTTGCAACCCTATCTACCCCTTATCATGAAGTACAGATTGTTTATAAGAGAAAGATTGTTTCGCGGAGTTTACCCTGAGCAACGCGAATGTGTTCGCAACGACAACGCATAATATGTCATCAGAGCATAGTCTGTGTCATTGCGAGGGGTCTTTTTCGAAGCAATCTCCCGCTTTCACAACGGAGAAATGGGTGCGGCTTTGCTGCGTTAACCGAACTTACGCAAAAAGTGTAGCCGAAGCGGTACTTTTGCATAGTGAGCAAGTCGTAAGTGGTTGAATAATACGGGTCGAGAATTTTTGCCGGCGATGTAGTGTATGAATAGTGAGGATTGTGTTGACATTTT
>AYTS01000024.1 GCA_002009475.1 Candidatus Brocadia carolinensis
AAAAACGCTTCAGGGGTAAATCCTATCAGGGGTTTCTGGAATTCATGAAACGGCTTAAATTTAGCCATATGATTGATTCTCCTTGGCTGGGTATCTTCTGGTAAGGAAAAGAATGATACGGTTGGTTTGCTCGGTAAAAGGATCGGCTCAATGAAAAGTTTTAACTGCTCCGTGTGGTTTTGCTCTGAAGATTTCATTTCGCCTTATTATATCATTCAATTTCACCATCGCAACCGATTTACCCTATTTTTTCTGGCTAAATGAAGAAAATCGGAATGCCACATTCTCGGACAGCCTGGTTAGCTTTAATAATTGCAAAATCTATTAAAATGACAAATGGTTCAGGGTAATAATACAACCATTATTAATAATTTCTGGCTCTATTTCATTTCTCCAGCCCGTAAATAATCTAAAAATATCCAGGATAAAAGACGCAATTCTACAAAAACACCCAAGTTTGTTTCTAGCAAAGTAGCGAAACCCCTGTTTTCTGAATTACATGACGCTTCTGGAATGACATGTTCCAAATTTCTTGTGCCAGAACTATCTTTCAAACAATAAATACAAACGATTTTCTCGCCCATAATTTTAATAGTCTATTTTCATATATCTCTTTTAACTGTCTAACACTTTTTTCACTCTTCCACTAATTTTTAAGCCGAATAAAAAGCTGTGCAGCTTCAAGCAAGTCTTTCACGACGTAATCCATGCCTGATATAGAGGCAGTGTTTGTGCTTTCCGTACAGACGTTCCTTATCAATATAGACGTGCAACCCGCATTTTTCCCTGCCAGCATATCTGTTTCTGCATCGCCAATCATGAGGGATTGTGCCAAATCAATGTGGTGCTTCCTAGCAGCAGAAAGGATCAGTCCAGGCTTGGGTTTTCTGCA
Source organism: Candidatus Brocadia carolinensis (assembly GCA_002009475.1). Classification (GTDB taxonomy): domain Bacteria; phylum Planctomycetota; class Brocadiia; order Brocadiales; family Brocadiaceae; genus Brocadia; species Brocadia carolinensis. The sequence goes on from AYTS01000024.1 coordinate 893, forward strand.
ATCACAATCCACCTTGTAGTGTTCGATAACACCTTCCGTGTGATGCGGACAATAATACCAATCATCAATGAGTACCCCCTCGTTTTTCAACATGTTCGTCAATTTCTCATGGATAAGCATCAACCGTTCCTCATCAAAAAATCCCCTGGCAATGCCAGATTGATTCGTAATAACAATGGCCAGATAACCATGCTCTTTAAAAAGGCGAATTCCTTGTGAGGCATTGGGTGATAATTTCAGTTGATCGGGTGAACTGAGATAATGCTCGTGAACGATAATAGTACCATCCCGATCGAGAAAAACGGCCTTTCTCTTTTTCATCTCGGTACGGTTCCAAAAAGTTCCTTCTCGATCAGAGAACACAAGACATGTCCAACGGTGATATGACATTCCTGTATTCGAGGTGTGTTGTCTGAGGGAATTTTTAAGCAGATATCCACGGCATCTTTCAAAAGGCCTCCATCTTCTCCGGTAAACCCGATTGTAATGGCCCCTCGATCCTGTGCAATTTGCACTGCATGGAGAATGCCCTTTGAATTTCCGCTGGTGCTCAGAGCCAGAACAATGTCGCCCGGACTTGACAGGGCCTCCACCTGTCTGGCAAAACAGGTATCATATCCAAAATCATTTGCCAGGGCAGTTATAACCGAGGTATCAGTTGTCAGGGCAACCGCTGGAAGTGGACGCCGGTTCATCTTGAACCTTCCGATCAATTCCCCGGCAATATGTTGCGCATCTGCAGCGCTTCCTCCATTACCGATGAGATACAGTCGATGACCGTTTTTAAATGCAGTAATGAGTGTGCCGGCGATCTTTCTGATAACATCAAGATGAGATAGCAATAAGGCTTTTTTTCGTGTCGATGCTTTCTTGTAATTGAATTTCAATGTCGTCCATGAGTATCTTCTTTTGCCCAGTTTATTGTATTGGACTCGCCGCGTCTTTCAAAGATTCTATCTGGCTGTGTCGTTTGATTATCCGGGAAACGATGTTGGTAGTTGAAACACCTTCTACAAAAGGCGCATACACCACTCTTCCCCCGTAAGATTCTACAAATTCTGCCCCTACCGCACCGGCATTTTTCCAGTCTTCTCCTTTCACCAGCACATCTGGTTTTACGGTCTTGATTAAATTCAAGGGGGTCAGTTCATCAAAGGGCACCACATAGGTTACATCCTCTAATGCAGCAAGCATTTTGGCCCGTTCTGATTCAGAAACAAAGGGGCGTGTGGGCCCCTTCTGGCTTCTGACAGAGCGGTCGGTATTTAATCCTATCACGAGCAGATCTCCTTGTTTACGGGCAAATTTCAGGTACTCAATGTGACCCACGTGTAATAGGTCAAAACAACCGTTGGTGAATACAATCGTATCATTTTTCTTTCTATGCTCGTTTAAAATGCCCTTTATTCCTTCGGCATCTTTAATCTTGCCCGATACCTGGCTTCTCCCGCTCATGAGTTCGCCCAGAATTTCTCCCTTGCTGACCGGTGTTGCGCCGATTTTCCCCACTTCTATTCCCGCAGCAATATTTGCAAGGAATGCAGCATCCTCAAAACTATACCCACTGCCGACCACCAGACCAAACATACTCAGCACCATATCCCCAGCGCCTGTTACGTCAAATACCGTCCTTGGAACCGTCGGAATAATCTTTCCGCTGCCATTTTTATGGTAGAGGAACATACCGTCTTTATCAATGGTAATAATGCAATATTCCAGGGAAAGACTGGAAACCAGCTTGCTTCCCGCACGATGCAGGCTGTCGACGTCGCTGATTTTTATTCCGGTGGCAATCTCCGTTTCATTCCTGTTGGGTGTCATGGCGGTAAATCCCTCGTAGCAGGAATAATCGCTCATAAGTTTCGGATCAACGATTACCATCTTGTTATGCCTTTTACTGAGGGTCACGATGGTTTTCAAAAGTGAAGGGGAAAGCAAACCCTTATTCATATCGGAAACCAGAATGATCTGGCATGCGGGTATGTTTTTATTCATATAGCTGACAAGTTGTGTCTCGATCTCTTCAGAGATAACATGGGTCTTTTCATAATCAACACGCAAGAGTTGCTGGATCCCCTTTCCGGCGGTTTGTAAATGACCCAGGAAGCGCATCTTCAGCGTGGTTGGACGGCCTTTATCAACGTTGATTCCCTCAGGATCAACTCCCATACCCCGGAGGACGTCCAGGAGGGTTCGTCCATGAGTGTCATCGCCAATAATTCCGCATGCAAGCACCTGTGCACCCAGGGTCTGCAGGTTGTTCACAACGCTTCCGGCGCCTCCGGGACGAATGTCTTCAGAAGAAACATTAATTACGGGTATTGGTGCCTCTTGTGAGATGCGTTTCACTTCACCCCACACGTACTTATCAAGCATAAAATCACCAATAACCATAATCCTGGGAGAACCAAGGTTCGAGATGATATGAAATAAGTGATCCATGTACGAAAAACTCCTTGAAAATAAGTATGACGGGTTTCCAGTTTCAGTGCATTGTTACTGCAGATTCATCAGCGTCTTCATCCAGGAAGTATGCCATTTTCACGTTTAGTGCGGCGGATAATTTATCCAGGGTAACAAGGGAAGCTGCGATTTGCCCATTTTCAATCTGAGATAGCAAACTCGGCGATAAGCCGGTACGATTTGCCAATTGTCTTTGCGTGATCTTTTTCCCCTTTCGCAGCGATTTCAGTTTTTTCCCCATGGAACTCTTGAGTCTATCTTTTGCGCTTCCCACAAGACAATATGTCTTTTGCGCGTTATTCAGCGCCTTACGCAAATCATTTAAATCAAACGGCTTTTTCAAATAATCAAAGGCATCATGTTTCATCGTTTCGACGGCCGTCTTAAATGATGGGTATCCCGTCAATATAATAACACAGATATTCTGGTGTCGGGATTTTATTTCCTTCAGCAGTTCCGTACCGCTTATTTGAGGCATTTTGAGGTCAAGAATAACAATCTGATACTTTTCCTGTTCCAGTGCCGGCAAGGTATCCATCGGCCTGGTAATGCCACTGGCAAGATAACCCTCGTCAGACAAAAATTTTGTTAAATACAGATTATAATCCTTATCGTCATCAACAACTAAAATCTTTATCCCTCTGTCCATGCGTGATTACCTTTCCAATATCTACGGGTAAGCTTATATTAAAAGTGGTACCTCTCCCCATTTTGCTTTTCACCTGAATTTTACCACGATGTCTTTTCACGATTCCATAGGTTATTGATAATCCCAGACCGGTTCCCTTTCCCACTTCCTTTGTGGTAAAAAATGGATCAAAGATTTTGGATGTCATATCTTCCGGGATACCTGTACCGGTATCTTTGAAACAGATACTCACGGTACCTTTGTCCTTTTGCTGTGTTATTATTGAAATCGTATCGCCATCGGCCGTAGCGTCATCCGCATTAATCAGGAGATTCATGAACACCTGCTGCAGTTGTTCCGCAAAACCTTTGATTTTCGGCAGACGGGAAGATAGCTTTAAAACGATGTTTTTGTTCTTTGCAGCGAACTGCTCTGTCATAAGGGAAATCGTATCTTTAATCAGTTCATTGATGTTCACAGGCTTCGGTTGCTCATTTCCCTCAAAGTGTGACAGTTCCAATAAAGAATCAACCGTTTTTTCAATACGCTTCGTCACCTTTTGCATCGTCTTAAATTCCTTTATCGTTTCGCTGCCAAAGGAGCCGTTCCGCTCAAGAAAACCTTGTATCATGCCGGAAAGAATTGCCAGAGGAGTATTAATCTCATGAGCAACACCGGCCGCAAGCCGCCCAATCGAGATTAACCGGTCAGAATGCACGAGCTGCTGCTGAAGCCTTTGCTGTTTTTCTTCCTCTAGCTTTTTCTCGGTAACATCCTGGATTAACTCCAGCACCTGCACAACCTTGCCATCTTTGTCGAAAATGGGAGAACTAATGACATTGCAAAATTTTTTTTTTGTGGTGATGATAAATCACCCGTTCCGTCTGACTCATTCTTCCCGTATCAAATACCCGGACAGACGGGCAATCCGTGGGAGCAGCCTGAAGGTGGCAATACGCCTCAGTGCAGGTTTGATTGATAATATCTTTGCCTGAGGGATGACGTTCAATCAACCGTTTATTTGCCCAGCATATTTTATTATGACGGTCGATCACTAAAAGGTCAGCCCCGATTTTACTCACAATGTTATCCAGTTTTTTCTTTTCCTCTATGAGTTCCAGTTCCAGATTCTTTCTTCTCGTGATGTCTCTGAAATGTATCAGCAGGTATAAAATATTATCCCCATCCTTTACCACGGTAATATCTAATTCCATCACCAGGATTTGCTGGCTCTTGCTGATAACTTCAATCTCGGTTGTTTGAATTTTATTCGTAACCGCCAGAGCAAGAAGCTCGGAAACAAACCGTTTCGATGTTTCGGGTAAAAAATCATAAATATACCGACCCAAAAGCTCGTCCATCTTGTAACCAATAATGATTTCCTCCCGCTGGTTCACGGTAAGAATCTTGCCGTTCAGGTCTATCATCATCATCGAGTCAGCGGCGTTGTTAAATAGCGTTTTATACCGTTCTTCCGAAGCCTTGATACGGTTGAACAGCTTTGTGTTTTCAATAGCTATGGCAAGCTGTGGAGCTATCTGCCAGAGGTAGTAATAACACTGCTCCTGAAAACTGTTGGCTTTTTCACTTCCAAAGGTAAAGGCGCCGAGCACCTTACCCTTATAGGTGAGGGGAAATCCAAGCCGCGAGTGTATTCTCTCCCTGAACAATACCCTGTCAGTCCAGAATCGACCGGTTTCCGTATTGTTGACAATTACCGGCTCGCCGGTTTGGACTATTTCCCCAAGAAGACTGCCGGCGAGTGGAAAAGACTCCCCTTCATTGATCTCGCTGAAATGGTACGTTTTCGTGAGCGCAAATACCTGGAACCATTGTCCCTGTTCATTAGAAGTAATCAGACAGGCGCGATCGAATGGTATGATCTTTTTGAGTTCGCTGCATACCTCGGAAAAGCTTTCCCGGATATCCAGACTAGCGGCAATGATTTTATTGGTGTTGCTGATAATTTCCTTCTCTGTGAGCGTCCTTTTCAGGCTGGCTTCCAGCTGTTGCTTGTAAAGGGCTTTTTCTATGGTCTTTTTTAAATAATCAGGCTCAAATGGTTTTAGGATATAATCAACCGTGTCCAGACACAGGGTGTTGATTACCGCCTTAATCTTGTCCTGGTCGATCATAACGAGAATGATCGTCTCAGGTGATACCTCTTTGATCCTGTCTACGAGAGAAAGTTCAGCAACGTCATGTAATCTCAGGTCAAGGAGAATTAGATCCACGGTGGATTTCATGAGCACATGAATGGCCTCGTCATGATGTGATGCTGCATAGACATGATACCCGTTTTCCTCAAGTAAGCCCGTAAGTGATACGCGAATCATGGTATCATCGTCAACAACAAGTATCTTATGGTTCTTATGCATGGGTGGTTATTGTCCACTCTCTTCCATCGTAAATATTGGACATGTCAACAGTTATTTTTAACCATAATATTAATCTTATTGAAAATTTATGTCAAGCTCAAAGCGTCCTGTCAACTCCAGGGATACATGCCAGAACATCGCGCGACCTTTCATCTGCATACTAATGTCAAAGTCCGTATAAAAGATTCCGGGGCAAGCATGTGGCGGAAGAAGTCTGGGTAACGGAAGAGGAAAGAGACGAGAGATGAAATCATGAATCAGAGAGTGGTCTTTTTGTTTGACTTTTTAACTTCTTTTTGGCCATAATGCTCCATAATTTCACATCATCATCTTTCTCTTTTTCTGGATGTTCTCTCGGGCTGATACAACAAAAACACGCACGCTTTTTTATATTTGCCCAACGGATATTTCTATGGGAAGAACTAATTTCCTGACATCCGCTGCTACAGCACTATTAGCATGGCTGCTGGCAATGCGGGTTAAGGTTTGCACCGTTGCCCACTTCAGGCTTCAGCTCAAACCGATCTCGCGCCGATCGGCCTGGGGGTGTTTTGCAGTATTCGCCGCTCTGGTGTCGACCAGTTGTACAACGTCTGTCCGCGCGAACCCGCTAACAGTCGTCAATCCGGCGTCTGCACCTGTCGCTGGTGTAAATGACGTGGAAGACAAGACTAAGGATGTGAGGGCAGGCAGTACAACAGCAGGCCGACACGATGACACGACGGCCACAGCGCCGTCATCCGGGGTGACAATCCGATCTCCTGTCCCCGATCTTTCTAACCTCCCCAATTCCTCCTACACGCTGCCCAAGGGAGGTGTTTACGTGGAGATGATTCCTCTGGTGTTGCAGGGAGCCAGCAACGACTCGCCGAAACTATACAACTGCGGGATATTGCTGCGTTACGGTTTGACTAACTTCATGGAGGTGCAGCTGTATACCCTGGGCTTCAGCGTTCAGGGACAGCCGCAGCCCACTACCGGATTCTCGCCTCTGACCTTCGAGACAAAGATCCACCTGTCCGAGGATTCCTGGAAATATTTCAACTATTCACTGGGTTTCGAGGCATATGTTCAGACCACATGGGGCTCCGAGGCTTTCGATAGCGGAACACAGTACGCACTTACCATGAATGTCGATCATGCGCTCCCTTGTGACGTTGCTTTGAATTGGAACCTAGGATTCGTAGTCAAGGATAGCCCAACAGGCGAAGAGGTCGTGGAGCCATCCTTTCTCTGGGCTTTACAACGCGACGTGATAAACGATCTGGCGGTTTTCATTCAAGGTTATATCAACAACGAGTCACTTCCAAGTTCACGTCCCGACGGTAAGACAACGGCGAAAGACGTCACAGAATATGCTGTTGGAGCGGGATCCCAATGGACGCTCAACGATCGGGTCGCCCTTTTTGGCAGCTATAACGTCGGGTTGAATCAATTCACCCCTGACTATGCAGGGACATTAGGCTTTGCAGTGGCCTTTTAGATCGGTGGTCCTCTGGTCACCTGGGATATCTTGGTGTCTGCCCTTGAAAATAGAATATGCGAGAGAGCAAGCCAGTTGATATGTAGGTTCTTTTCAGATTGGACCAAAAATCTTGGGCTGGTATTACATCCGTTGTTAAGATAAACCACAAAGAATCTTTTGTAAAAAAGAACAGGTGTACACTGGGGATCGCCTTATTTCTTAGTCATAACCTTACTGAAAAATACCAATATCATCAAAGCACGTCAAAAGAAAAAGGAAAAGGATGGTGTGAAACTTTCGTCGCCGTTTTTGTTTGTGTAATTTAATTGTTTCATTATAATCAAAAAATTTTATAATAGATTTTTTATGCTTATTTCAGAGACATCGGGAATACTACACATTTCCGTAGATAAGGGGATTTACCATGTCATCAGCAATGACTTCATCCGCAAAAGAATTTCAGACAGTTAACCGGATTATAGAATACTTAAAGGGCGCTCAGAATGTCATTCATTCCAGGGATTGGACATTGCGCCGCAGCGCAGAGCGATGTGCGTCCTTTACGAAATTTGGAAATGTTACGGTTCATTCTACCGTAAAAAATCGTAGTGCAAAGGTGACCGTTTATGTGGGAAGCGATGCTGTTAGTCAAAAGAAACTTAATCCACAGCAAACGGAGATCATGGATAATCTCCCCAAAACATTAACGGCCATTGAAGAATATATCAAGCGCGCACCCATGGTTTTGGTTAATCGAACGATGGGGAGTAATGATGAATTTTCACCGGATTGCAGTATTTTTGTTTCCATCCAGAGATCGGAGATGATCCGGCTTGCTTACATGACGTGGGCGACACTCTTTCCTGTCAGGCCTGATAGTGGGCCTAAACAGTATATTGTGTACATCCCCGAGTGGCAGGAAGGAGAGCGGCAGATTCTGGTTTTCCCGGAGATCAGTACGACGATTGTTTTGGGTACTGATTATTATGGCGAATCCAAGAAGGGGTTCCTGAGGATGGCCATGTGGAACGCCAAGCAGAAAGGTATGCTCGGCTTGCATGCAGGAACAAAGATTTTAAGGTCAAAGGGGCCAGATGGTCGGATCAAAAGATACGGGATGATCATTTTTGGGATGAGCGGTACCGGGAAGACAACACATACCTGCCATACTCATGGCTTAAACGATAAGGGTGAAGGCATTGAGATACTTCAGGATGATGTCGTATTTCTCAAGAAGGATGGTGCTGCTTATGGCTCTGAGCGCGGATTCTATTTGAAGACGGAAGGGCTCGACTCTGTTACACAGCCAATTATTTACAAAGCCGCGACATCCCGTGACGCTATTTTTGAGAACGTGATGATTGATTATGAAGGGAATATCTATTTTGAAGACGATACCTTAACCAGTAACGGGCGAGGGATTATGATGCGGGAGGATCTGAGTCCGTATATTTCACAGAGCATTAATTTGCCGCCTGTCAATGATATGGATGGACTCATTATCGCCTTTATTACCCGTCGCCATACCGTAGCGCCTCTCGCTGCCAGGCTGACACCCGAACAGGCAGCGGCTACTTTTATGCTGGGAGAATCGATTGAGACGACAGCAGGTGACCCAAAACGTGCAGGAGAATCTATCCGGGAGGTCGGTACCAATCCATTTATTATTGGAGATAAGGCGTATGAGGGGAATTGGTTTTATGATTTTGTGAAACAGCATGAGGGAAGAGTTTGGTGCTATCAGTTAAATACCGGCGGTATGGGGGAGATTATTGAAAATCAGCCGAACGGTACAAAGGTGTTTAAGCGCAAGGTACAACGGATTGAAATCCCTGAGATGGCGGCGATTATCCGGGGCATCGTGCGTGGCACTATTACCTGGGGCAAAGATAAATACTGGAATCTTGAGGTTCCTACATTTGTAGATGGCATGGATATATCCAAATATCATGTGGAAAAATTTTATGATGTGAATAGCATTGTCAAGCAAATTTCTGATTTACGATGTGAACGTGTCGATTATGTGGGAAAATTCACTGCGTTGGATAAAGCTATTATTAAAGCAGCCGAAACGATGTAAAAAAGTAGTTGACAATTTTTATAATTATGATATTCTTTCCCTAATGTCTAGTAATTCTATATAGATTGTATAAAATCGTTAGAAAATATGAAACTCTCGAAAAAAAGCGACTATGCCCTGCGCGCAATGATTTATCTATCAATGCAGCATAAAAAAGGAGCTATTCAGATTAAGGAAATTTCTACGAGTGAAAGGATACCACAAAAATTTTTAGAAAATATTCTTCTTGCCTTACGGAAGGTGGGTATTTTGAACAGCAAGATAGGTCTTAAGGGTGGCTATGAACTTGCGCGATCTCCTGATCTGATTACCCTGGGTGAGGTAATTCGTGCACTTGATGGGGCAATTGCACCGGTGGATTGCGTCAGTAAAACATCCTATCGACCATGCTCGGAAGAGGTTACCTGCGTAATACGCGGGGTAATGATGGAGATTCGAAATGCTATAACGGATGTGTTAGATAGAGTGACTTTTGCAGATATGTGCAGTCGTGTTAAGGATTCTGTGGAAAAAAAGGAAGGCGGCGTGTTGACCTATACAATTTAATAAATTTTTCATAATTATCTACTAATTTTATAGAATTTATAGTATTCATTTAAAGTTGTCATGCATATGTTGAGGCTGTGGGTAAGTTCGTTGATACTGTTCTTTTTTGTAATGTGTGGTGTTGGCTGTTCAAAAAGTGTCGATAATGCTACGATCCGAATCGGATATTTTCCCAATATAAGCCATGCACAGGTTGTCATTGGAATAGCTGAGGATACTTTTACAGCGTATCTGGGGCCAAAGATTAAGATAAAGACGACTCTTTTTAATGCAGGACCGTCTCTTATTGAAGCAGTTTTTTCCGGGGATATAGATATTGCTTGTGTTGGGCCGAGTCCTGCTATAAACGGCTACGTGCGGTCAGGTGGAAGGGCATTAAAGGTAATTGCAGGTGCGGCAAGTGGTGGCTCACTCTTTGTTGTAAGAAAGGATTCCCATATAAAAGAGGCTGCGGACCTTGTTGGAAAGAGGATTGCAACCCCTCAGCTTGGAAACACCCAGGATATTGCTTTCCGTGGATATATCAGAAACTTCGGTTTGAAGCCAAGAGAAAAGGGTGGTACGGTTGATATTCTTCCCTTGCGTAATCCTGATATTCTAAACCTTTTTATGATGAAACAAATTGATGGTGCCTGGGTGCAGGAACCCTGGGGCTCAAGAATTATCAACGAGGCAGATGGAGAGGTCTTTCTTGATGAAAGAACCTTGTGGAAAGGCGGCCGGTTTAGTTCAACGCTGATGATTGTGAGAACAGAATTTTTACTGAGGCGTCCTGATCTCGTTAAACGGTGGTTGGCGGCCCATGTGAAGATAACCCGCTGGATTCATCAGCATCCAAGAAAGGCAAAGAAAGTTATTGGTGCGCAGATTAAAGCTCTTTCTGGTGTATCTCTTTCCGGAGAAGTCATGAATGATGCGTTCTCAAGACTGGAAGCCACGTACGACCCCATCGTTTCGTCTCTGACCCTGTACGCGAAAATGGCATATGAGGCTGGTTTTTTGGGAGATCAAAGAATTGATTTGTCGGGTCTGGTTGATCTGAAATTGCTCAATGAGGTGTTGAAAGAGAGGGCTTTACCACAGTTAGGTGAATAGTACCGAATGTTAGGTTTTGGGAGGTAGGAATCAATGTCAGAAGGCGTGGGAGTTGACAACCTGATTGAATTGGATTATGTGAAGGTTGATGACGGACAAAGAAGATCAACGGCACATAGCGCAAAACTGGATTTGCGTGTTCAACATGTGTCGAAATCATTTCAGTCAAAAAATGGAACGGTTTATGTGCTGGAAGACATCAATCTTGAAATTTCCCAGGGGGAATTTGTATGTCTCGTAGGACCTTCAGGATGCGGGAAATCTACCCTGATGAATATCGTAGCGGGGCTGGAACAGGCTGATTCCGGTGATGTGTGGGCAAATGGTCGTAGAATTCAAGGCGCAGGGCCGGACCGGGTTGTTATATTCCAGGAAGCAGCCCTCTTTCCCTGGCTCAATGTGATAAAAAATGTTGAATTTGGTTTAAAACTGAAAGGCATAAGTGGCAGGGAACGGCGAACTATTGCTCTTGAGTATCTCAAGATGGTACATCTGACGAAATTTCAAAACTCCCATATCCATGAACTCTCCGGTGGTATGAAGCAGCGGGTGGCAATTGCGAGGGCTCTTGCAATGAATCCGGAAATGCTTTTGATGGATGAACCCTTCTCCGCATTAGATGCACAAACGAGATGGATACTCCATTACGAATTGCAGAATATATGGATGAAGACGAAGAAGACGATCCTGTTTGTTACCCATAATATCCGGGAGGCCGTGTGTCTGGCTGATCGTGTATTTATCCTTTCCACTTCACCTGGCAAGATTAAAAAGGAGTTTTTTATTGACTTACCGAGACCTCGTGATGATAACGATGTAAATGTAGCAGAATATTCCACAAGGATCATGAAGGAATTAAAGACAGAAATTGATAAGGTGGTGAAATGTGAGATGGATGCTGATTCATGTGTAGAATGTGATATAAAATGCACAACCGTAGAGGCGGCAAAAACGGATATTGGGGGAGGGATTTAACATGTCCGGTATGCTGAAAAGGGCAATTTTTTTTTGCCTTGCTTGCAGGTTTCTGGCAACTGTTGTTCTGGCTAGATATATGGCCTGAGTATGTCCTTCCGTCCCCTGTTTCTGTGGGGAAAACACTGGCACACGGAGTTCGGGATCAGAGCCTTCTGATAGGAGTGGCAATTAGTATGAAAAGGATTGCCATTGGCTACGGAATCTCTCTTGGTGTTGGTGTTTTTGCAGGTTTGCTTATTGGTAGGTTCCGAATTTTTGAAGACACGCTCGGTTCTCTGATCTCCGGTTTGCAAACATTACCGACCATTTGTTGGCTGCCCCTTTCCTTGCTTTGGTTTGGTTTAAATGATAAGGCAATTATATTTTTAGTTTTTATGGGCGCAGTGCTTTCTATTGCCACGGGGACCGATTCCGGGGTAAAAAATGTGCCTCCGCTCTATATTCGCGCTGCAAAGACCATGGGGGCTAAAAGATGGAAGTTGTATCTAGAGGTGATCATCCCGGCTGCCCTCCCGCATATTATTATAGGGATGAAACAAGGCTGGTCCTTTGCCTGGCGTTCGTTAATGGCCGGCGAATTATTGATTGTGTGTCTTGGATTAGGACACCTTTTGATGCTTGGCCGTGAACTTAATGACATGAGTCAGGTTATTGCCGTTATGCTGATAATTATCTTGATTGGTATCTTAGTTGATCGGCTGTTTTTTTTTCAAAGTAGAAAGACATATCCGCGAACGCTGGGGCCTGGTTAAGTCTTAAACTCAGGCATTTACTTCAACGGGGAGTTCCATATTTTGCATTGAAGCTTGCACTAAAGCCTCCTGATCAATTTCATCTTCAGGCTGTTTAATGCGGTTTGCATTCCTTTCGACAAAACGAATCCCTTCTGCGCGGTATTTTTTCTTTAAAATCTCACATTTGGGACAATTCTCTGCGGTGTAGAGGTATATCATGGACAAATCTCCTAAGATGGAACAAGGTGCTAAAAACAATTAGTTGCGTTATTGTACTAAAAGAAATAATTCTTTCAAGGGTAATTTTCCCGTATTCCCTTGAGAGGGATATTCGTGGGATAATTATTTGACGCGATAAATTGTATGTGGTATAGTTCACAGATGTTTTTCAGATGTTTTTGAAAGGTCCAATTATTATGATGAGATTTATCGGATTACTTATTGCAGCAGCAGTAGCTGTCTGGGTATATGCTGATGCAAAAAAAAGGGGCTATAAGACTCCGGCAGCTATAGGTTGGATGATGGGAGTCTTTTTGCTCATGATTGTCGTTTTGCCAGTTTATTTGATCATGAGATCAAAGCAAGCTAAGCAAATAGAAATCTTGACGCCGTGTAAATATTGCGGAAAATATTATGAAGGAACTCCTTTGTATTGTCCTAACTGTGGGCACAAAGTTGGGGGATATTCATTTAAAGAGGAATAGTTATGAATGTGAAAGAACGGATAACGGAAGAATTAAAAAGCGCTATGAAGGCGCAGGACAAATTAAGGACATCGGTTCTGCGTATGATCCTTGCGGATATTAAGATTGCTGATACGTCAGGGAAGCCTAAGGACCAAATTGATTATGTGGACGTTGCTCGCGGCTACTGCAAGAAATTGAAGAAATCCCGGGAAGAATATGAAAAACTGCATCTGCCCGAAAAAGTGAAGGAACTGGATGGAGAGATTTCAATTGTTGAGGAATACCTGCCGAAACAATTGTCAGATGACGAACTCAAGAAGATCGTTAACGAAGTCATTGAAACGCATAAATATACTGCAAAGGAGATGGGCGTAGCAATGAAGCTCATTATGAGCAAGCACGGCAGCGAAGTGGATGGTAAAAAGGTTCAGGCATATTTAAAAGAAGGACTTAAATGCTGATGGAGAATTGTATCGGAAATTTTGAGTCTTGGATTCGGCAGGGTGGTGCAAAGTTTTCTATGTGATAAACGGTTAAGATAGAGAGCCTAAGGGGATGATACAATTTATTTTATCAGTTGTTTTGTGCAGATGCATTCAACGGAAAGAACTTGCGACATGCGGCTTTTGTCTCTATACACGGTGATGCCCTTGCATCCACTTTTGTAGGCTAAGGAGAACACATTTTTAACATCATCGATGGTTGACTCTTTTGAGTAATTAATGGTTTTTGATACACCGCTATCGATGTGTTTTTGACAGGTTGCCTGTATTTTTACCTGTTGTTCCGGAGAAACATCCTGCGCGGTAATAAATATTTTTTTTTACCTCTTCCGGTATTCCTTGAATCTTTTGTATTGATCCTTTCCTTGAAATTTCCTCAATCAGCCTCTCTGAATAAAAACCTCGTGTTTTTGCAATGTGTTCGAATAGGGGATGTATTTCCGTTAATCCGCTGTCTACCAGGACGTGCCGGATATAGGCAATGGCAAATAAAGGCTCAATACCGCTGGAACAATCCGCAATGATACTAATAGTGCCGGTTGGTGCAATAGTTGTTCGTGTTGCATTTCGAAATCGGGTGCCGTTCTTTTGGGCATAACTACTCTTCTGATAATTCGGAAATACACCACGTTCTTCAGCAAGTTTGACTGAGGCATAGTTCGCCTTTTGAGAAAAGAAACGCATGATTTCGTTGGTACATTGAACGGCCTTCTCGGAATCGTATGAAATGCCAAGTTGAATAAATAAATCAGCAAGTCCCATGATTCCAAGGCCTATCTTCCGATTGCCCTTTGTCAAATGCTCGATTTGGGGTAAAGGATATTTATTTATATCTATGATATTGTCGAGAAAGCGTACTGCCAGATGGATAGTCTTTTCAAGACAACCCCAATCAATCTCATATTTTCCATTTTGTAGTGTTGTCATTTTGGTGAGATTGATTGACCCCAGAACACACGCCTCAAAAGGTAAGAGTGGTTGTTCTCCGCATGGATTTGTTCCTTCGATTTCCCCGAGAATCGGTGTAGGATTAGCAGCATTGATGGTATCCAGAAACAGAACGCCTGGTTCCCCGTTTTCCCATGCAGAATGAACAATTTGTTCAAAGAGGTCTCTCGCAGTTAAGATTTTTACCACGGCATTTGTCCGGGGATTAATTAACGGAAAGGCTTCGTTTTTTTCTACGGCCTGCATAAATTTATCAGTGATTCCAACGGAGATGTTAAAATTTGTCAATACCCCTTCGACCTGTTTTGCTTTAATGAAATCGAGGATGTCGGGATGGTCAATGCGCAATACCGCCATGTTTGCCCCGCGCCGAAAACCTCCCTGGTTGATAGCTTCAGTAGCCTCGTTGAAGACTTTCATGAAGGAAACAGGGCCGCTAGCACAACCACCAGAAGTGCTTACCATATCGTTCTTTGGTCGGATGCGCGAAAAGGAAAAACCTGTGCCACCTCCGCTTTTGTGGATTAAGGCCGCTCGTTTTACCGTATCAAAGATGCTCTCGATAGAATCTTCGATGGGTAGCACAAAACATCCAAATAATTGCTGCAGGTCTCTTCCTGCATTCATCAGGGTAGGGGAGTTTGGCAGGAATCGGAGGGACGTCAAAAGATTATAAAATTGTTCTTCCCTTGATACAACGTCTGCTCTTTCATTGTATAGCAAATCCGCTGATGCAATATTTTTTGCGATCCGGCGGAACATGTCCTCTGGCGATTCAACGGTACAACCAGAAGTATCCCTTTTTAAATATCTTTTTTCAAGCACTAGCCGGGCGTTTAGTGATAAAGAAAGTCCTTGCTGATTCACGGTAACTTTTTCTGTCATAAAACTCTGAAACTCTGAAAGATTGAATGCGGTAGAAACGAAACGATGTCCGTTTTTCCTCAACAACCTGCGTTTCAATCTGTTTTGGTCGTGAAGAATTCATGTTAAACAATCATCATGCAATCACCGTAACTGAAAAAACGGTACCCTTCCTTTTTTGCTATTTCATAGGCGTTTAAAATATTTTCCCTTCCTGCAAAGGCACAAACCAATACAAGCAACGTGCTTTTTGGAAGGTGAAAATTGGTAAGTAGTACATCAACATGCTGAAAATGATACGGGGGGTAAATGAATAGATTCGTCCACCCGGAGGTATGGGGGGGGTTGTTGTTCATGGCAACTGACTCCAGAACGCGGCAGGAGGTACTTCCCACAGCGATTACACGATGCTGATGTTCTTTTGTCTCCTTTATTTTTTCTATCATTTCTCCAGGGCATTCGTAGTATTCTGCATGCATATGATGTTTTTGAATATCATCTGTTTTGATAGGTAAAAATGTTCCCAGCCCGACATGCAGAGTAACAAATCCGATCTCTACCCCGTGTTTTTTCACCCTCTCAAGGGTACGCTGGCTAAAGTGCAAACCCGCTGTGGGTGCAGCAATTGCCCCTTCCTTTTGCGCAAACACCGTCTGATACCGTTCCTTATCGGAAGAGCATAGCGAACTATTATTTTCCGTGCGTTTTATATAAGGGGGTAAAGGCATTTTTCCGATTCGAATGAGCATGTCTTTTATATGGCAATTCTTATCAAATTGAATAAGCCATGAACCGTCTTGATTTTTCCTGAGGAGTTTTGCAGAGAGTATCCTATCACCAAGATAAATTTCTTCGTCTATCTTTAATTTGGCGTTTGATTTAATTAATGCCCTCCATTGGTTTTCTTCCCTTTCCTCAATAAGTAATAATTCAAGGTTTGCGCCACTAATTCTTTTCCCCTGTAGCAATGCCGGTATTACCTTCGTGTTATTAAGAACGAGTAAGTCTCCTGGACGGAGATATTCGGTAATTTCATAAAACTTACGATGTTCGATCTTTCCTGTGCGACGGCACAATATTAACAATCTTGCATCTTCCCGGTTTTCTAAAGGTCGTTGTGCGATTAATTCCCTGGGAAGATCATAGTTGTAGTCGGATAGCTTAGGATAAAAATTCGAAGGTTTTGATGCGGTAGAATTCATATTCGTATAAATTATGATACCATCTCAAAAAAAGAGAAGCAAGTCGTATAATTTCATCACAAATTCAAAAATGACATTTAAAATGTTTAAATATTTTCAAATAAATATCGTGCTGAAGGTAGTGTTATCTATAGTATCTTGAAAAAAGTACAGAGCAACAGTTTGTATATTAAAGAGGTTTTGATTTTCAGTAAACGAAAGGAGTATAAAAATAATACTTGACAAATAAATAAAAAAGTATAATGTCATTAGTCAAAGTGGTGGAAAGTGGTGAAAAGTGGGAGAAAGTGAAAATGTTCACCGGCGAATATCATCACACGATAGATGATAAAAACAGACTAGCCATTCCTGCCCTTCTTCGTGAGTGCATTGATACGAACGTGGAGGGAAAGGGGTTTTTCATAACTCGAGGGCTTGATGGCTGCCTGTTCATGTTTACACCAAGTTCATGGCACAACGTAGTTTCAAAAATAGAACAACACTCGTTTGCTGATATGAAGGCGCGTCAATTCCAGCGCCTTTTTTTTTTCCGCGGCACAGAAAATTCCTGAATGTGATCCTCAGGGTCGAATACTAATTCCTCAGATCTTAAAAGACTTTGCAAAAATTAAAAAAAATGTTGTGATTGCAGGGTTAAATAGGCGTATTGAGATATGGAATGAAAAGAGTTGGAATGATTTTACATTAGAATACGGAAATGCATATGAAGAAATTGCAGAAGGCTTATTTTAAATGCATAAAGTCTCCTGCCAGGAACGGTATGCATCTTTTCCATAATACAGCGATATCATGGAATACCCAACAACCGGTCTTGTGCATACACCGGTATTAACCGAAGAAGTTCTGAATTATTTACAACCACAATCAGGGCATATTATTTTAGATGGCACTGTTGGCAACGGCGGACATGCAATGAAAATCATGGAGAAAATTCAACCTCGTGGATTACTGATTGGTATTGATAAGGATAGGGAAATATTACAAGTTGCTAAGCAAACGCTATCAAAAACAGAGGGTGCCTTTAAGCTTTATCATACCGATTACTCCGAAGTAGATGAAGTATTATACCAGGCAGGAGTTGGTAAGGTTAGTGGGGTGTTACTTGACTTGGGGGCGTCATCCCTGCAGTTTGATCTGGCAGAACGTGGTTTTAGTTTTTCCAAGGAAGGGCCACTTGACATGAGAATGGACCGCTCTGGGGGTGTTACTGCACAGGATTTAATCCGGAGGTTATCTGAGCGGGAATTGGGAGAGTTATTAAAAAAATATGGTGAAGAGCGATGGTCAAAAAGGGTTGCAAGAGCCGTACAAAGGGAAGAAAGGGGGGTAGGGATTACTTCAACACGACAACTGGCTACGGTCGTTGAGCGGGTCGTTCCGCGGGGAAAGAGCAAAATCCATCCTGCAACGAGAGTATTCCAGGCCTTGAGAATTGCGGTAAACAAGGAGTTGGAGAGTTTAGAGGTTTTTTTAGATAAAATCCATAATTATATGATGACAGGGGCTCGTATCGTTATTATCAGTTTTCATTCCCTTGAGGATCGTATGGTAAAGAAAAATTTCATAGAGAGAGCGAATCATGATGTATTTAAGATACTTACCAAGAAGCCGGTAACTCCCTGTGAGGCTGAGATGGAAAAAAATGTCCGATGCAGGAGCGCGAAACTTAGAGCGGCAGAAAGGATGTAATATGGGTATATCACGAATGTTATTGATGTTTACTATTACTATCGCAATGGCAATATTTGTTGTGTCAGAAAGAAATAAAATTATAGAAACAGGATACGTGGTGGCGAAATTACAGAGGAATTGTGATGAGCTATTAGAAAGGAACAGGAAACTGAATTACTATGTTGGCCGGTTAAAATCTCCTGAGGTTATTGTCTATAAGGTACAATCTCTAAAATTGCCCATTGTTCCCCAGGAAGGCGGAGCGGGGATGATAGCTGGGCATTTAAATTTGAAAAAGGATGTAGTGAAGGCGATGAAAACGGTTGTTCATAAGGATATATTTACGCAAAAGGTATCCAGGGTAGATTGTTGTTCATTGCATAATTAGAATCCCGGGTGTTTTGTGGTTTATGTTGAGCCCTCCTCCCGGACGCTTTCGGGGTAATGTTGTTTTTTATCTCGAAAGCGTCCGAAAATTTTAATCTATTTGATTTCATTTTGTTCATTTTGTGGAGTTGCCAACGTGATGCCGTTGAAAAAGCATAAATTTCTAGCGAATATTACGGGTGTTCTTCTTATCCTTGCTTTTCTTGCTTTAGCCGTTCATCTGGGGAGTATTCAGTTAATTGATCATGATAAATACAGCAAATTAGCAAGAGTGCAGCAATGTAAAAAGGTTGATTTGCCGGCAAGAAGAGGGTCGATCTTGGATAGAAACGGGCTTACCCTTGCAGAATCTTTGCAAGTGGACTCTGTTTATGCAGATCCCTCAGAAATTGACGATATTCCTGCTACAGCACATCGGTTAGGTGCAATCTTAAAGCTTAATGCTTCGAAATTGACGAAACTCCTGAACAAGGACAAACGATTTGTCTGGATTAAACGGAAGATAGGTGATGAAGAGCTTAATGCTGTCACAAAATTATCTTTAAAAGGGGTCTCTGTAAAACACGAGTATCACCGGTTTTATCCTAACGGGAGTTTAGGTAGCCACGTTCTTGGATTTACCAATATTGACGAGAAGGGACTCGAGGGTATTGAGCTATCGTTCGATGATGTGCTATCCGGAGAACCAGGATATAAACTGATCAACCGGGATGCGCTGCAACGTCAGATTATCACACCAGAGGCTGAGATCCTGTTGCCTCGGCACGGAAACCATGTTGCTCTGACAATTGATGCTAACATTCAGCAGATTACGGAAGATGAGCTTGAAATTGCTTATGAAAAATGGAAGCCCTTGTCCGCAACAGCAGTTGTCATGAATCCCATGAACGGCGAAGTATTGGCAATGGCCAATTATCCCACATTTGATCCCAACCATTTGAAGAAATATCCTCCACACGCAAGGAGGAATTTAGCCATTACAGACAGCTACGAGCCTGGTTCATTGATAAAACCCATCGTGATTTCAGGTGCTTTTGAGCATGGTTTGGCGAAGCCGGAAGAGGTTGTTTTCTGTGAGCATGGCAATGCTGTGATCGAGGGGAGAAGGTTGGGCGATACTCATGCATACGGGAATCTCACGATTTCCGATATTATTGCAAATTCAAGCAATATCGGAATGGCTAAAGTAGGATTGCGTATGGGGAATGAGCGGATGTACCGGTATCTTAAGCAATTCAATCTCGGAGAGAAGACAGGGATTGAACTGCCGGGTGAAATTGGAGGTATTTTTCGTCCCCTGAAACAATGGTCAAAGAAATATTCTCTCATATCCGTTTCAATAGGGCATGAGATTGCGGTTACACCCCTTCAGTTTGTTACAGCTTTTTGCAGCATTCCGAACGGCGGGCAATTGATCAAACCTAAAATTGCTAAATCAACGATAAGCAATGATAATAAAAGAAAAGAAGAATTTCGGCCTGCACAAGATATTAAACGGGTAATGAATCCAAATGTCGCACGTTCAATCATGAATCCTATTTTAATGAAGGTCGTTACCGATGGTACAGGGAAAAATGCATATCTCCAGGACTTTGATGTTGCAGGAAAGACGGGAACATCTCAGAAAATTCATGGAGGGGGAGGATACTCTCATGATAAACATGTAGGTTCTTTTGTTGCATACGCCCCTGCTGAGCGCCCCCGCATTTGTGTGTTAGTTATGATCAACGAGCCCCGGAATGGAGAGTACTATGGTGGTACGGTTGCAGCCCCCGTTGTCAGAGAAATCATTCTGCGGTCACTTATTTATTTGGGCGAAGAACCAGCGAAGTTTAAAATGGCAATGCAATGATTATGTCAAATCACACGTTGTTCATTTGAGACGGGGTATGACAACAAGATCCTGGCGACTTAAAAGCAGGAATCTTTGTGATACAGTATTTGATGCGCTGAATCGAGGAGGAAAAGATGATGCAAAAAGAAATCGAAAAGCAGAATCTCGTTTTAAGATACAATTTGTATAAAACTGAAAAAGAGCTTGCCGTGTCGCTGACTCATAATGGTGAAATTCTTGATAAGCTTTTACGTGAATATGCCGGGGAGGTAGATAGGGTTAACAAAACGAGTTGTTTAAACGAACGGATCGTTCGGCCGGGAGGGATAAAACCACAAGGGTTTGATGCAACATTGAAAATAAATTTTTTCCCTCCACAAAGGAAAAGTGGGATTTTGAAGAAGGCAAAGTAGATGGTTACGAAATTAAGTGAGCTTTGTTCCTGCTTAAAAGAATATACTTCCTGTGATTTTGTGGAGGGGGAAGTGTGCGGGATATCACACGACTCACGGAAAATAAAAAAGGGATATGTGTTTGTTGCTATCAAAGGTCATAAGGTAGACGGGCATAATTTCATTGCAACTGCAATTGAAAAAGGGGCTGCTGCCCTTGTTGTAGAAAAAAGGACAGAGGCAACTCCACGAATACCACAGATTGTGGTACCTCACACACGTCCCGCACTGGCAGTTATGAGTAACTGGTTTTATGGAGAGCCTTCTGCTCAAATGAGCGTAATTGGCATTACCGGGACGAACGGTAAAACAACCACTTCCTATTTTACGAAGTCAATTATTGAGTCTGCTGGCAATAAGACGGGACTGATCGGCACGATTCAGTATCAGATAGGCGGACGGGTAATCCCTGCACAGGAAACAACGCCTGAATCGGTCGAATTGCACGGTTATTTTGCAGAGATGCTCAAGTCAGGTATACGATATGCTGTAATAGAAGTATCTTCTCACGCCCTTTCTCAGTGTCGTGTAGAAGGGGTTTGTTTTCGTTCGGCAATTTTTACGAATTTATCAGTCGAGCATCTTGATTATCACACGGATATCCGAAATTATAGAACCGAAAAGCTAAAATTGGTAAAGGGATTGAGTCCAGATGCGTTTGCAATATTGAATGCTGATGATAATGCCAGTAAGCATTTTGCTGAATGCACAAAGTCTCAGGTAGTCTGGTATGGCATAAAGAAAAAAAATGCAGATGTGACTGCTGAAATACAGCAGGAAGATGTTAATACAACACAAATATTACTGAATTCCCCCTGGGGTAAAATACCGATCAATCTGAATTTAATCGGAAAACATAACGTTTACAACGCATTGGCGGCTGCTGCAAATGGGCTGGCGTTGGGTTTTACCCTAGATACGGTAAAAACCGGTATTGAATCGTTAAAAACGGTACCCGGCCGTCTGGAAAGAATTGACTGTGGACAGGATTATGCTGTCTATGTTGATTTTGCCCATACTCATCAGGCGCTCCAGCTAGTTTTACGTACCCTTCGGGAGGTTACAAAAGGGCGTATTATCCTCGTCTTCGGATGTGGTGGAGATAGAGATCGGAAAAAAAGGTCCAAGATGGGGCATGTTGCAGAAAAATATTCAGACCTTTTCTGGATAACAAGCGATAATCCTCGTTCAGAAGACCCCAACCATATTATCCGCGAGATTCAAAAAGGCGTAAAGAAAGAATCCTGTTTCCGGGTGCAGGCTGATAGAAGGACTGCCATTGAAGAAGCCATTTCAGAAGCAACTGGGGGTGATGTTGTGATCATTGCAGGAAAGGGTCACGAACAAAATCAGATAGCAAAGGGCGTCACCATTTCTTTTGATGATCGTGAGGTTGTAAGGCAAATGTTACAGAGTAGCATGGTATCGTAGACTGAAAGACGAGATACGAAATGGAAAACCTGTATTTCAATGAGATTGTAGAAGCTGTTAACGGGCAAATGCTCTGCACCGGGAAGAATGTGAAGGTAAAAGGTGTATCGATAGACAGCCGAACGGTTCAAAAGGGTGATATTTTTTTTGCGCTCAAAGGGGAACGTGTTGATGGTCACCACTATATCGTACCGGCAAGGAAGGCTGGGGCTGCGGGTGCAGTGGTTTCGCATTTGGGAAAAGCTGATTTAGGGCATGAGCAGTTCCCGGTGATTCGCGTAAAAGATACAGTGACGGCACTCGGCGATTTGGCGAGGTATTACCGTCAGAAATTAACGACGAAAATTATTGGTATTACCGGAAGTAACGGGAAAACGACTACGAAAGAAATGACATATCACCTGTTATCTCAGTTTGGATCAGCAGTAAGATCACAAAAAAGCTTTAATAATTTTATTGGCGTACCGGTATCACTATTTGAAATAGAAAATAAGCATCAATATGGGGTGCTTGAGATGGGTACCAATGCTCCGGGAGAAATCCGGCGTTTGTCTGAAATTGGCTCCCCTGATATTGCAGTAATTCTAAACGTTTCCCAAACGCATCTGGAAGGCCTTGGGAGCACGGATGGGGTTGCATCGGCAAAAGGGGAAATACTGGAAAATCTTCGCAAGGAGGGAGTGTTTGTATATAACGTTGATAATCTATGGTGTGTCAAGATTGCCGATGGATTTAAAGGGAAAAAAGTAGGCTTTGGGTTTGGCCCTCATGCACATATACAGTGTACAAACACAAAGAAAGAAGACGG
Source organism: Candidatus Brocadia carolinensis (assembly GCA_002009475.1). Taxonomy (GTDB): domain Bacteria; phylum Planctomycetota; class Brocadiia; order Brocadiales; family Brocadiaceae; genus Brocadia; species Brocadia carolinensis. The sequence goes on from AYTS01000024.1 coordinate 24,046, forward strand.
AGGATATCGTTTGGTAATTAACGAATGCCTTGAAATTTATCTTCCGGTTCCCGGGTATCATAATATTAGTAACTGTTTGGCATCTTTAGCAATTTGTCATGCATTAGGCCACAATATTTACCAGCGAAAAGAGCTGTTTGCTTCGTTTCAACTTCCTCAGATGAGAATTGAGCATCAACGTATTGGGAATATTACCTTTATTAATGATGCGTACAATGCAAATCCACAATCAGTCCGGGCAGCGCTGGCGTATCTTCATGAGATGGATACAAAAGGCAGAAAGGTGTTTATTTGTGGGGACATGTTGGAATTGGGAAGTGACACAGTTCAATTGCATAGGGAAATCGGGGAGACGGTGGCTCACCTTGGCATTGATTTGTTGTGGACGGTGGGACGTTTTGCTGCAGAAGTTGCAACAGCCGCAAAATTGGCAGGTATGCCGGATAGACGGGTTGTCAGCTTTAGAGACATCACTGAAATTGTAGTCTCTGAAATGAGCGAATTCAGAGAAAATGATACAGTTTTAATCAAGGGTTCCAGGGGGATGCGCATGGAACAGGTTATTGAAAAATTCCGGAACTATGGGGTGCATTCATTCAACTCCAGAGGCTTAACTGTGATGTGATGGTTAGGGGTCTGTAACAAAGGGAAACGTGTCTTGCTATACCATTTATTTTCATCATTAAATTCGCTGGATATTATCAAATACATATCATTTCGTTCGTGCCTGGCGGCCTTTACGGCATTTTTTATCAGCATAGTTTTTGGTCACTGGTTTATCAAAAGGCTTCGGGCGTTAAAAGTTGGTGAAGATACCACAAAAACTGACTCAGAAGAACTCAAACGTATGCACTCTGACAAAAAAAAATACGCCAACTATGGGCGGTATTATTGTTATTGCAGCCATTTTCATTTCAACCCTCCTTTGGTGTAATGTTTATAATGGGTATATCCTTTTGCTCATATTTACCCTGATATGGTTTGGTGTCCTTGGGTTTATTGACGACTACATCAAACTAACCCAGTCGAAGTCTGCAGGTTTGACGGATAAGTCAAAATTATTGTTTCAGTCGGCGTTAGGGCTGATTTTGGGATTGATATTGTACTTTCACATGAAAAAATTTAGCTGGGGTACGCACCTTGTCATTCCTGTGTTAAAAGGCTTTCATCCTGATTTAGGGCCTTTCTACATTATCGTGGTCGCTTTTTTTTATTGTAGGCATGTCGAATGCCGTAAATCTTACGGACGGGTTGGATGGCCTGGCAATCGGATGTGGTATAATCGCGGGAATAGCTTTTGCCGTCATTTCCTATGTTTCCGGGAGGGTTGATTTCAGTGATTATTTAAGGATTCCTTATGTTCCTGGCAGTGGAGAGCTGAGTGTTTTTTGCGCTGCACTTGCAGGAGGAGGGCTGGGGTTCTTGTGGTACAATTCTTTTCCGGCACAAGTTTTTATGGGGGATACAGGTTCCCTCGCCCTGGGCGGTGTGCTAGGATTAGTTTCAATTATGGTAAAACAAGAAGTGTTAATGATTGTCGTTGGTGGCATTTTTATTGCTGAAGCAGTTTCTGTACTCATGCAGGTGTCCTTCTATAAGATGACAAAGAAAAGGATTTTCCGCTGTGCACCCCTGCATCATCACTTCCAGTTTAAAGGATGGCATGAGTCGAAGGTAACTATCAGGTTTTGGGTGATCACCGCTTTGCTGGCAGTAGGTAGTTTCATGTTATTATGAAGGGGACATACTGGTGAAACCGTGGCATGTTATTATCTATGTTATGGTGGTTCTGTTGGGGTTTAGTGTTGTTACCGTGTACAGCACAGATATGACAACTTCCGGGTCCGGCGGGGTGGGTTATCAATTCATAAAGCATATTTTATGGATAGGCGTAGGGTCCGTATTCTTAGTGACCATGTCAAAGGTCGATTATCATTATCTGCAGAAGTTAAGCATTCCTCTGCTTGTCTTGTCTTTTGCCCTTCTCGTACTGGTGCTCGTGCCGGGGGTAGGCACGGTTACCAATGGCGCCCGGAGATGGATTCGCCTTAACCGTATCGTGGGCATCCAGCCGTCTGAATTCGCGAAGCTGGCAATGATTATATTTGTTGCGAATTACATTGCGAAAAGAGAAAGACGGATGTCTGAGTTCAAATGTGGTTTCATAATACCCATTAGCATTATAGCAGCAGCAGGTGCTCTTGTGATGAAGGAGCCGGATTTCGGGACCGCTGCATTCATTGCAATACTGTCTATGATTATGCTTATTGTTGGCGGGACAAGAATTATTTTTGTCTTTTTTACCGCTATAGCTTTTACCCCATTTATACATAAAATGTTGTTTGATGTTCCGTTTAGAAGAGTCAGGTTATTGGCCTTTCTTGACCCGTGGAAAGACCCTTCTGGGACGGGTTATCAGATAATTCAATCCTGGATTGCGCTTGGTTCCGGGGGTTTGACAGGATTAGGGCTGGGAAGTAGTAAACAAAAACTCTTTTTTTTACCGGAAAGCAATAGTGATTTTATATTTACCATCATTGGAGAGGAGTTTGGTTTTCTTGGGGTAATTGTTCTTATTGGACTGTTCCTGTTATTATTATGGCAGGGATTAAAGATTGTGCATACCGCTAAAGATGTGTTTGGGTTTTTTTTAGGGCTTGGGATTACGGTAATGTTTGGCTTACAGGCGATGCTTAATATTGCTGTTGTTTCAGGCGCTGTGCCAACAAAAGGCATTCCCCTGCCTTTTATCAGTTCCGGGGGGTCATCTTTGCTATTTTCCATGATAGGGGTTGGTATTTTGATCAACATAGCAAGGCAATCTTCTGTATGTGAAACGATAAGCTTGCCAACAGATAAAGGGGAACTAACGGAAAACCAGGGCGATAGAATATTGCCTCTGAGGGTTTGGTCTAAGGTGACATCTAAGGTTGCACGTTTTTCTTGGTAAGAAATCACAAGTTAGCTAGAGATTATGTGTAAATATTAAACGTATTATGGTTTTATAATGCGTCATGAATGTTTAGTATTTGTACCGCATTTTATACAGAAAAAAGGGGTATAAAAAAATGAAAATAATTTTTGCGGGAGGCGGCACGGGTGGGCATTTCATGGCAGGGTTGAGTACGGCAGAAGAAATTCGTTCCAGGTTTCATGAAGCAGAGATTATATTTTTTGGGTCAGATAAAAAATTTGAAAGACGTTGTGTGGAACGGAAAGGATTCCAATATCGTCAAGTACGGGCAGAAAAGTGGGGGAAATCGCTTAAGCATATGTTTGCCTGCGTTAGTTCATTGGTACTTGGCATTTTTGACTCACTCTTTGCGGTAAGGAAATTTAATCCTGATATTGTAGTTGGTCTGGGTGGATATGCATCCGTTGCGCCGGTTATTACGGCAAAATTGCTCGGTATTCCTTCTGTCGTACTTGAACAAAATGTAATTCCTGGAAAAGCAAACCGGTTTTTGTCCCGATGGTTGATGAGGTGTACTGCCATTGGCGTGGACCGCTCAAGTGGTTTAACAATGCAAAGGTTGTTCGCGTAACAGGGACGCCGATTCGGAAGGATATTTTGTCTAGTAAAAAAATGCATGCTGTTGAAAAGTTTGGCCTGAATGCTTCTAAAAAAAACAATACTGATTACCGGAGGCAGTCAGGGTTCGCAGGCAATCAACGATACGTTCTTAAGATGTTTGCCCAAGTTAGAATCTTTACATAACGAACTGCAGATTATCCACTGTACCGGTGAATATGGCTATGAGACTGCTAAGGCTGCATATAAAAAAAACGAAGATGGATGCATTTGTTTGTAGTTTTCTCGATGATATGGGTGCGGCTTTTAGCATGGCAGATATCATTATTTGCAGGGCCGGTGCAACTACCATTGCGGAAATAACTGCCATAGGTATTCCTGCGATCTTGATACCATATCCGCACGCGGCAGACAACCACCAATATTGGAATGCCATGGAGCTGGTTAGTAACGGAGGGGGATATTTATTACAGCAACTTGACTTAACGCCGGAAAAAATCATAGAGCTTATTACGGACATCCTTGATAATAAAGAGAAGTATGATAGGATGAGGGTATTTAGTAAAGGAATGGGGATTCCCAAGGCAGCTTCGAATGTCGTTGACAATATTTGCAGGCTGATTGGTCTTAAAGGTGCACAATTTGCGCTGATTGTTGGCTAATTTTAACGGTGAACGCTGTGTTTTACCAGGAGATGAAAATCATGCGCTTGAAAGGATACAAGGAAATCATTTCCTATAATACAAGTTATTGTAGACCAAAAGAGGGAATCGCGTTATGAATTCATCAGAGAGTGGAAAAATGTCAACATCAGTGTTAGAAACTCAATTTGATTGTCGGCCATTGCGGGGGCATTGCGTATACTTTATTGGGATTGGTGGAATTGGGATGAGTGCTGTTGCCCGTATTCTTATTCATGAAGGGTGTATTGTTGCTGGTTCTGATTTACGGACGTCTCCGTTGATTTCAACGCTTGAAGAAATGGGGGCCAAGATCAATACCAAGCAAGATGGGAGTTTTATGTCATCGGAAACAGACATGGTAGTGGTATCGGCGTCGATTTCTGAAGATAATCTGGACCTGAAAACTGCCCGGAAGATGGGAATAAAAGTGGTGAAATACTCACAAATTCTTGGCTCATTAATGAAAGAAAAACGTGGTATAGCGATTAGTGGTACGCATGGAAAGACAACGACAAGTGCAATGATCTCTACCATACTAAAAACAGCGGGAAAGGATCCAACCTTCGTCATCGGTGGGGAGGTGCCTGATATTGGTGGTAATGCACATCTGGGAAAGGGAAATTTGTTTGTCGCAGAGGCTTGTGAATATGACAGATCGTTTTTAAACCTTGCTCCACAAGTGGGTGTTATTACGAATATTGAAGAGGATCATTTAGATTATTACGAAAACATTGAAAAAATAATTCATGCCTTTGGAGATTTTGCATCCTCGATTTCAAAAGATGGTTTGTTGGTTGTAAATGGCAAAGACAACAACATTGTTGCCGCCATACAAAGAGCAAATTGTAAGGTAGAGACATATTCTTTTGATAACTCCTCTGATTGGTATTGCGAAGTTCTTTCTGGCAGCAATGGCCTAAAAAGATTTAGCGTATTTCATACAGATAAATTTTTTTGCGAAATTACGTTGCGAATACCAGGCGCTCATAATGTGATGAATGCATTGGCTGCCGCGGCAGTGTGTACATTTATTGGAGTGGATAAGGACGCTATTAAAACGGCATTATCGAATTTTCAGGGAGCAAATCGACGGTTCCAAATTATTGGTGTACGGAATGGTATTACGGTAATTGACGATTACGCGCATCATCCAACCGAGATACGTGTTACCTTGAGAGCGGCACGGGAACTTTATCCTGAAAAAAACATATGGTGTGTATTTCAACCCCATCAATATAGCAGAACACGGCACTTATTGAAAGAATTCTCACGATCTTTCCAAAATGCAAACCGGGTTATTCTTGCAGATATTTATGCAACGCGGGATAGTGATTATGAAAAAACCGCCATGAATGCCATGAAGTTATATGAAGAGACCCGTAATACAGGTATGGACATCCAATATATTCCACAATTGAGCGACATAGTAAATGTGCTTTACTCAAACGTAAGACCAGGAGATATTGTCATGACCATGGGAGCTGGCGATGTCTGGAAAGTCGCTTATGATTTAGTCTCAAGATTCTAAAAGGAAGAGGTGTAGGATGAAACCAAAAAATGTAGTGGTATTGATGGGCGGGGTGTCTTCTGAACGTGAAATTTCATTGCGTTCTGGCAACGCAGTGGCAAAGGCATTAGAGGAGGCGGGATTTACTGTTTCCTGTATCGACGTGAAAGATGAGAAGATTGAGGAACTAGATCATAGAGAAAGAGGTGTTGCTTTTATTGCCTTACATGGATATTTTGGCGAAGATGGGGGTGTGCAACAATTATTAGAATCAAAGGGCATCCCCTACACGGGTTCTGGGGTTAGCGCCAGCAAGCTTGCTATGGATAAATTAGCGACAAAAAATTGCTTTGTTGAGGCTGGTCTCAAAACACCAGATTATATCACCATGACGGAATTCCAGGAATTAAATGAAATACAACACGAAGTAATGAGACTTGGATTACCGGTCGTTTTAAAACCTATACGAAATGGTTCCAGCATTGGAATATCAATAGTAAAAGATATCAGTGGCCTTCAATTGGGTTTGCAAAAGGCATTTGAATTCGGATACGAGGTGCTTATAGAGAAATATATAAAAGGACGTGAATTGACTGTTGGTATATTAGATGACAGGGCGTTGCCTGTAATTGAAGTGAAACCGGCAATGGAATTTTTTAATTATGATGCTAAATACAAGGATAACAGGACAGAATATTTGATTGTAGAAAAAACATCGGACAAAAATGATACAAAGTCTGATAATTCACTCCTCAAGATAGGATCTCTTCCCTCTTATCTTTATGCTGAGGCACAGGATTTGGCTCTGCAGGCTCATAGAGTGCTTGGGTGTAGAGGATTTTCAAGAGTAGACATGCTATTAGACGGAGAGGATGAATTTTATTTGCTGGAAGTAAATACAATTCCTGGTTTTACTGAAAAAAGCTTACTACCTAAGGCGGCAAAGGCAGCCGGTATATCTTTCTCTGCGTTATGTGAAAAAATTGTTGATCTCGCCTTTCAGAGCACTCTTGTCAGTGTAAATGAAGCAATCCAAAGTTAACGTTTCTGTATTGCGGTCCCTCACTCTTACGGCAATTATGAATGCTTTTACCGCCAAAATGAGCGCATTACGAAGGACTCTGTACCCTTTTTTTTTTCGTTTTACCATATTTGCCTGCATAATAATTTTTATTATGTGGGGGATGCAAAGGGCATGGTATTCCTTAACAGAATTGAATATTTTCAAAGTGAGTCCCGTCAGTTTTTCTTTGCATACTCCCTCATGGATGAATGAACATTTTTCTGAGGATATAAAACGTATAGCAGCCTTGAATGATCAATATGGCATGTATGAAAATAATTTGACCCGAAGGATAGCAGATATTTACGGGGGAGTTGTTTTGGTGAAGAATGTGGATTCAATTAAAAGAGTTTTTCCTAACAAGCTAGCCATCAAACTTGTGCTCCGAAAACCGGTGGCTATCGTCAAAAGTAGAAATAATACCTATCTCGTGGATCAGGATGGTGTCTTATTGCCAAAAGAATATTACACATTAAAAAATGAAGGATATGATAGTCCCTATATCCAGAGTAGTAAGCTCGAAAGATTGCCTTTGTATGGAACTGAATGGAATGATAAGGGTGTTAAGGCAGGAATAGAGCTGGTGAAATTTCTCAGGGCAAATAATATTCATACCCTTTTTAAAATTATAGCAGTTGATGTGTCCAGCGTATGTAAAAGGCGCTCCACCGGTAAGAGTGATATCATATTATGGACGGAAAACAACACTCAGATACGATGGGGATGCTCTCCTTTATGTAATGAACAGAATGAACTCTCGAATGAAGAGAAATTGCAAAACCTCTTAAGCATCGCAAAGACAGAAGGGACAAATTTAAAATTGATGGAATATGTTGATGTTCGCTGGAAAAAACCTTTGGGTAAACGATGGGCAAAGATTACCGAGGTCGTTGAAGAACCTTAAGGCATGGTTGACAAAGTATGATTCGTTTGTTTCCATGCACAGCACTGCCTTCTTCATGGCCAATTCTCTGCCGGTGCATCATCAATGAGTATTCCGAAAAAGGAATGAAAATTGTTTGACTTTTTTTGGCGTGATGTTAAAATTACTAACTATCTCGGTTTAAATCAGATAGGAACAATTCTACAAATAGCGGAAGTGGCGGAATCGGCAGACGCGCTAGTTTGAGGTGCTAGTGTCAATAAAACGACGTGGGGGTTCAAGTCCCCCCTTCCGCACCATTCTGTGTCACCCACCAGCAGTAGTTAAGATCAAGCGTATTCCGTGAAATTAGGAACACATGTTGACGTCACTCCCTCGTTAGTATACGGCACAGTTACAATAAAATGGCAGGAATGAAGATAAGATTTACCCATTCATAGGAGATTTGTTGATGAACAAATGCAGATTCCTCGCAGGGGTAATTATTCTGTTGCTTTCTGGTGGTTGCAAGGAAACGCAGATAAGGCAATCCGATTTTATACCGTTTAAAGCGCCGGTTACCCTTTCAACCTCCACGGAAGAGGTAGAAAAAAGGCCCTGGGAATTTGAAATCTCGCCAAAAGAAGCGGTTCCGGGAGAAAAGCACGAAGGAATCTCGGATGAATTCGTTTATAAATATGAGACGAAGAAACCAGAACCTTCCATCCGCAAATCTGAGTATACGGGAGAGAAAATCGATATCACCTTTAATTTTGACAATGCGGAATTAAAAGACGTTCTCCAGATCATCCTGGGTGAAATTCTGAATGTGAATTACATTTTAGATAAACGGGTGGCAGGTACCATTAATCTTCATGCCACCGGACAGGTTTATAGAGAAGAACTCATTTCCATGTTGAATACCCTGCTGTATGTGTATGACTTTGCGATTATGAGAGATGGTGATTTATACAGAATACTGCCCAAGGCAGAAACTCGTTCAGAGACAAATATTGTGGTTTATGGGGATAAAATTCCGCCGTATGATAAAAGTATCATGATTCAAATTGTTCCTCTTCAGTACGAAAGCCCGAAAAATTTAAATGCGACTTTAAGGCCATTTATGACGAGTGTGGGGAATATTGTTACCCACGGCGAAGCACCCTTTATTATAATTGTTGAAGTTGCATCAAACATGGAAAAGCTGCTCACCTTAATAAAAACCTTTGATATGCCTTTTTTTGCAGGTAAAGCCATGAAATTTTATGATTTCAAATATGCCGATGGGAAAAACGTGGCAAAAGACCTTACTACCCTTGCACAGTCGTTGGGAGCAAAAGCAGGCGCAGAGGGAGAACTTAGTTTTATTCCATTCACTGACTCCAATAGAATACTCGTTGTTACAAAGGTACCGGAACTTTTGCCAAAAATAGACCTCTGGGTAAAGAACATTGATGTCGCACCATCAGAGTTGGAGGAGGATGTCAAGGTGTATGTGTATAAAGTACAACATCAAAAAGCTGAAACGATTGTGCCGGTTCTCACGCAGGTTTATAGCGAAAAAATGGCTGCGCAGCCTAAGGTGGCAGGAAAGCAACAGCCTGAGGCAATGAAGATTGTGGCCGACCCAAAAACCAATACCATTGTTGTGAAGGCATTGCCCGCGGATTATCGGGCGATAAAGTCGATCATAGAGGCGGTAGATGCTACACCACAGCAAGTATTTATTGAGGCGTTAATTTTAGAAATTCGCCTTGATGATACTTTAAAATATGGAACACAGTGGTTATATGACAACTTGAATGGTTTAACGGCTGGTGGACTATATAAAAGTGCAGGTGCAATTGAAAAAATAACGGTGCCAGGAGTCGCACATACCGTTGGCCAGCCATTTTTACGTTATAAAGATCAAAATTTTGATGTTTTAATCGAACTCCTTGCAACAAATAGGAATGTAAAGGTATTATCTGCGCCGCATCTCCTTGTACGAGACGAACAGCCGGCACATATCCAGGTTGGTCAGGAAGTGCCTATTCAAGCTGCTACGACACAGGGGACAGGTCAAACGGCCATTTTTCAACAGATACAGTACCGTGATACCGGCGTCATCCTTACGGTTACACCACACATTGCCGAAAATGATTATATTACCCTGGATATAAAACAAGAAGTGAGTGATGCAGATAAAACTAGTACTGGGGTGGAGGATTCACCAACCTTTACTACGCGTAATGCTGAAACATCGCTCGTGGTAAAGAGTGGATACACCATAAGTCTGGGGGGGTATTATCCAGCAAAGCGAAGAAAAAAGTGTTAGTAAAGTGCCGATTGTGGGCGATATTCCTTATGTCGGGAATCTCTTTAAATCCACCGAAACTGCAAATATAAGGCGGGAGCTATTGATGCTTATCACCCCTTATATCGCGAATAATGCAGAAGAGGCAGACGTCTTGACAAAGGCCTTTCAGAAAAAATTAAAGGAGATAGAACCGCTCATAACACAGAGGATAGATGATGTTGTGGACTTCTAACGCCAGAGATAAAAGGGGATTTACTATTCTTGAGGTTATGGTCGCATTAGTCATCGTGGGAATTTCTATCGGGATCTTTTTTAGTTTGATCGGTAATTCATCAAGGTTAAGAGAAAAAATTGACAGACATGCGGAATTGTTACTTCTTGCCAGAACGAAAACAGAAGCGGCTTTGTTAGGGATATTGAAGGATACTCCTCAAATGAATGATACGGGAAAAATTTTCGAAGGAATAACAAAGGATGGGTCGTCGTGGAAGGTATCCGAGGTAGATAAATATAAAGAAGCAATGGATAAAATCGATCTCTCGGAGAATAGTGCTGAAGAAAGCTTCGTAGAAATTCCACCCGAAGGAACTACTTTGCTGAGTACGCTTGTCGGAGGAATATCCATTGAAACGATCTTCTTCCCTGGAGCATCGGAAGGGAGACATGCGGAAGAAGAGGGCAAGGCAGATGAGAACACGGAGGGGAATACTGAGGGGAATACTGAGGAGGAGATAGAAGAGAATACAGAGGAATAGATATTTTCGTCTTAAAAAGAAGCACATGAAGCAACAAGTAGGTTTTACTCTGTTTGAATTAGTTCTGGCGCTTTTCATTGGAACTCTCTTGATTATGGCGGGCACGTATGCAATACGGGTTGGTTTATTTTCTATGGAAAGAGGAGAGGTTTGGTTCAATGAATCAACAAAGGAAAAAGCCGTTTACGATTTCTTCTGGCAACAGTCCTCTTCGCTGCGTATTCAGAAGGTACCAGAGAAAAGTATTGGAGCAGCTCAAGAAAACAAAAATCACAAAAAACCGGAAATCCTCTATTTTACCGGAGAAAGAGATTTTCTTACCTTTGTGTCCCCTCTTTCCTTTGCAAGACATTATGGCCAGGGTTTGGTAATTGCCAATTATAAAGTTAAGATAAATAATAACGGGTTGTGGGATCTTAGTTACTCAGAACTCAGGGCTAACCCCACGGCATTAATTTCCTTATCTGAAGTATCGGAAAGCCGGTTGCGCGCCGATAAGGAGCCAATCATTTTTCTCAAAGACTGTGATAAAATTTTGTTTACTTATCTTGATGACACGGGTGATAAAACTGGTGGCGAAGAAGGCATCGATGCGGAAGAGAAAAAAGCTGACAGTACACCGAAAGCCGACCATGAAAAGTTTCTGGATGCTGATACTATAGAAGGTACCGATTTGCAATGGAAAGAAGAAATGAAGAAGAAGGTCCCGCTGGCAATAAAATTGTTAGTGTCAAAACACGGAAAGGAACAAGAGTTGATATCACCAATCATGGCTATGTATTAATTTTTAGCCTGTGGGCAATCGTAGTTTTGGGATTTATAGCACTGAGTTTTACCCGGAATACTGCGATTGCCATTAGAACGGAAATTTCTTTCACGGAACGGATAAAAAAACATCTATGCAGCACGTGGCGCCTGTATCTATGCGACACAAAAGCTATTGCAGTCAAGGAATCAGGAAACGAATGAGAAAACCAGTAAAATTGCAGAGTCAAAAACGGAAAAAAACGCAGAGACTCGGAAGAAAAAGAAGAATGCCAGGCCGTGGATGCCAAGTAACAATTCCTATTCGGTTCGGATAGGAGACAGAGATTGTGAAGTATTCATCAGCGATGAAAGTGGGAAAATAAATGTAAACAAGATCGCCGATGATACGAGATCGGGTTTTGTCAGGGTTCTTACGGCATATAAGATAAAAGAGCTCGTTGCGGAGACCATAACGGATTCAATACTGGATTGGTTAGATGAGGACGATTTACATCATATCAGCGGCGCAGAAAAAGATTTTTATGTTGCGTTATCGGATCCATATGAACCAAAGAATGGACCTTTTGAGTCTCTTGAAGAACTGGCCTTGGTGAAGGGGGTTACACCAGAAATATTTGACTTGATACGTGATCATCTGACGATTTACGGATCAGGGAAGATCAACGTGAATTTTGCATCGAAGGAAATCCTCCTCTATGTACCCACCATTACGGAAAATATTGCAAACGCTATAATTCAAGTGAGAAAAAAACGGGGGAATATACAAAAACTGAGCACCCTGAAGGCAATATTCAAACATTTTGGCGTCATTGGAAAGGATTACGAAGATGCTATGAAGTATTTGACGTTAGACAAATCTGATTATTGTATGATCAATTCGATTGCTTCTTCAGGAAAGATAAAAAGTGGATATCGATTGCTTGTGCTAAAAGGTATGGGGTATTGTGAAATTCTTGCAGCGTATCCGGAATAAATTACTTAAATTATGAATATACCTTTTGTCAATATGTTTTCTCAAAAGGCCATGGGCTTGTCTCTTTGCGGAAACGATCTGATAATAACGACTATCTGGAAGAAATTAATTGCCTACTCACATGAGGATGTCAAAATTAAAGATTTTTTGCTCAAGGATACTTTGCAATTAAAACATGCATTCTTACCGAAGGAGAAGTTTGCGGGAGATATTATTCTTTCCGTGCCGAGAGAATTTTCCATTGTCAGGGAAATAGAGTACCCCCATGCGAATCTGAAGGAGTTACGGGATGCGCTTGCGTATCAGCTGGATAGTTTTATTCCTTTTAGTAATGAAGATGTTTATTTTGATATGCATTCATTATCTCACAACAGGCACGATGCCAGGGTACTCATTGTTGCCATGAAAAAGACGGAGTTGGATAATATATTGTCGAAGTTGCAGGCTATTAATATTGCGCCCTCCCGGGTTATTATCACGCCTTTCGCCTTTCTTCCTGTGCTGGGAGAAAAAGAAGGTTTTGTTGTTGTAGTCAGTAAAAATGGAAGAAATTACTGCTACCATTTGTTTGAAAATAACCATTTTGTGCTATCGTCTGTCATAAAAACAGAGGCGGAATTAACGAGTCAGATTGAAACGCATCTCCCGGGAGAAATAATGTTGGCAAATATCAGCGACGAAATTTTACGAAAGGAAAGTAAAATTCCTGTGCAATCATTGGATGAATATGCAGAGTCGTATGGAGCAGCGTTGTATGGTTTGTCGGAATGTCCGTGCAATCTGAGCCTCATTAGCTCTTCCAAAAGGAGGTTGAATGCCCCAACCGTTTTAATGTTTTTTTTCATAGGGTTCTTGATATGTTTTGCCTTTCTTATTCCTTACATACAAAAAGTGAACAATCTGGCGGTATTAGAAACGATTAATGCTCAGATTAAAGCGATTAAAAAAGATGTTTCCGTCGTTGAGAAGCTCCAGGATCGTATTGCAGTCCTGGATAAAGCCGTTGATAATATTAATGAAGTTAGAGGAAATTACATTCCGAGGATTGATGTTATTCTTGAATTGGCAAAGGAACTTCCAAATAACGCGTGGGCAAAGGCAGTGACCATTATTGATAACACTTTTGAAGTAGAAGGTGATGCAGTGTCTTCGACAAACTTAATCCCAATATTAGAAAATTCTCCACTTTTTTCAGGAGTGGGGTTAGTTTCTCCGGTGACAAAAACTCAAAGTGGCAGGGAAAAATTTCGGATAAAAGGGCATATTCGAAGGGAATAAGTTATGGGGAAATTTTCTGAGCTTTTTTATAGATTTAAATTGAGAGAACGAGTGCTTGTAATTGTAGCCATCGTTGTTCTCCTGTTTATAGGAATTGACCGGGCTGTGATTTCACCCTTTTTTAAATCGATCAATGAAACAAAAGAGAGACTTGAAACAGAGAAGCAACTTCTCAAAAAGTACTATTCGTTTGTAGCTAACAAAAAGCAATATGAAACCAGATTGGCCGATCTTGAACAATATTATACCGAGTATCAAGGTAAGTTTCTGTCCGAGGAAACAGAAGAACTCGCCTCTGCAAAATTACAGGAAATAATAAACAATCTTGCTACCAGGAATGGACTCGTTGTATCAAGTAGTACGGCTTTGAAAAAAGAGATAATGAATAAAAAACCATATCTTATTGAACTATCGATCAATTTCGAAATAAGTAATCTGGATAATTCCCAAAAGCTACAGAAGTTTTTATATGATATTGAATATAACAATGAGAAGCTCCTTTTTCTCGATAATCTCAAAATAAAAACGTTAGGGTTAAATATTGTAAAAGGCGCTACTATTTCTTCAACGTTGAAGGCTATTGTTTCAATAGAAAAAAAGTCTTGATGGTATGAAATCTCTTAAGATAGAGTCATTGTGGGTTGCAATTGAACCCTTTGTTAAAAAGGTAAAACAATGGAAGCATTATCTGCCGGTCATAAATCTTTTTTTGCTCATCGGTGTGGTAAGTTTGGCAATTGTTTGCGTGTTGTTGGTGTATTACCCGTCTGTAACTAGTATGAAACCAGACAAGGAAGAAGAGAGCATTTCGGGGGCAAATGCCCCGTTGCCTCCTCTCCGGACGGATGCTAGACCCATTCATGATTATGATCCCATAGTGTCAAATAACCCATTTTCCCCAAATCGTACCGGTTGGGCTCCGCCGGAAGCAAAGACAGAACCAACAATGCCGGGGTCAATACCACCGGAAGAAGGAGGAGGGCAACCGGTGGAAGATCAATCGAAACCAAGGGGAACACCGACAAAAATTACCTTACGGGGAATCCTGATTCTCGGAAACATCAGAAAGGCTCTTGTCGAAAATCCGGATCAGACATCAAATAAAAAACCATTTGTCTTTATCGAAGAAGGCGAAGAGATTGCAGGATATAAGGTAAAAAATATAGAACCAGATCGGGTGAAGCTTGATTGGTATGGTGAAGAACAAATTGTTGTTATGAGATCGAATATAAAAAAAATAGTTATTTATGAGTACCTTTAAATACAAGTTACTAACAGCTTCCAGTGGCATTGTAGAAGGAGAAAAAGAAGCACTGAGTAAGATAGACCTGATTACTGAACTCCGCAAATCAGGCCATATTATTTTACATATTCAGCAGGCGGATAAAAGTAAAAATTTTGGGTTTTTCTCAAGCCGTTTGAATAAAAAGGCTATCCTGCCTTTCACACAAGAACTTGCTACGCTGCTCGAGGGCGGTATTCCTCTCGATAAAAGCCTGTCCATTTTATTGTCTGGTCAAGATAAAAATATGATCAAAGACGTTGTTGAGGATTTGCTGAACGGCATTAAATCTGGAAAATCCTTTGCCGAAGCACTTACGAATCATGCCAAGCTGTTTTCCAGTGTTTATATAAGTATGGTGCGTGCCGGCGAAGAAGGTGGGGTGTTGCCACAGGTACTGAAGAGGTTGGGGTCTTTTCAGGAAAGACTGCAAAAAGTCAGAAGTGAAATTATTTCTGCAATGGTTTATCCCCTCTTGCTGAGTATCACGGGTCTTGTGTGTGTGGGAGCGCTTATTGTGTATGTTATTCCCAAATTTGCTCAAATCTTCGATGGCATGGGCATTGCTCTTCCTTTTTCGACCATGATACTCATGGGTATGAGCCGGTATTCCATTCGATACGGCTGGGTGTTCATGCTTATAGTCATGGCTGCGTTCTTTGCGTATAGAAAAGCGATGAAGGACAAGAATACCTCCATCAAAGTAGATCAAAAAAAATTAAAATTACCTCTCATTGGCAATCTTATGTGGCGAATGCAGGTGTCGAGATTTGCCAGAACTCTTGGCACATTATTAGAAAATGGCGTGCCGCTTCTTAAGTCGATGGATATTGTTAAAGATGTTCTATCTAATTACTATCTTGCTGACATCCTGGGAAACGTAAAGGGTAGTGTAAAAGAGGGGGCAAGTCTTACGGTATCGCTTGCAAAAAGGGGATTTTTACCGGAAATTGCAGTCCATTTGTTGAAAGTGGGCGAAGAGACAGGGAGTTTTGATCAAATGCTTCTTAAAGTTGCAGATAATTTTGATGCCGATGTGGAGCATCGGATGAAACGACTTATAACTTTGGTTGAACCTGTACTGATCTTGCTTATGGGGGCTGTTATCGGTGTAGTTGTAATTTCTATGCTTACGGCAATCCTCAGTGTCAATGATCTCAAGTTTTGAAGAACAGATACATGAAAGAATATTTTTTATCGATAATAATTCCTGCCTATAACGAGGAAAAGAGGTTATTAGCGACCATAAGTAAAGTTGGTGTATACTTTTCTCAAGGAGGATTTCCGTATGAAATTATTGTGGTTGATGATGGCTCTACCGATAGTACCCCATACGTAGTACAAGAATTTGCAAGCACGAATGCTCATGTGGTTGTTTTGACAAATGACCGGAATTATGGCAAGGGTTATTCCGTGAGAAAAGGTATGTTATCTGCAAGAGGAGAATATGTCTTTTTCAGTGATGCAGACCTGTCTACTCCTATTGAGGAGTTAGAAAAGTGCCTGCCGTATCTTTCCGGCGATTACGATGTCGTTATCGGATCACGGAGCATGCCAGAATCCAAAATTATTATTCGTCAACCCTGGTACAGAGAAAAGATGGGGAAGATCTTTAATTTTCTGGTGAGCTCGGTGCTGTTGAAAGGTATTGTCGATACGCAATGTGGCTTTAAAGGATTCAAAAAGGATGCGGTAAGAAAGATCTTTAGCCGATGCATTATTGATGGTTTTTCCTTTGATGTGGAAGTTCTTTATTTGTCACGGAAATTTAATTTCAGGATAAAAGAAATTCCTGTCCGGTGGGAAAACTCTGTGTTCAGCAAGGTTAATCCGGTAAAAGATTCTCTCCGGATGTTGAACGATCTCCTCAGAATAAAAATAAAAGATTTTCAAGGGTGTTACCGGTAGCGTTACTTTTTGTGAAACAAAACTGTGCCCGGAACGAGGGATTCTTTTCCGCCTGGTAACGTCCACAAAAATTCCATAACAGCCCCCCCCGCCGCTATCAAAGTATTTTATCCGGATATGATGCAACCCCGCATCCAAATTCATAATTCCGGAAATATATCGTGCTGCATGAACGTCGTCATTATCCACGATCACACTTCCGTCAAGGTAAACCACAGAGCCATCATCAGATTTTGTCGCAAATTGATAAATCCCTTTTTGTGGAACAGAGAGGTATCCTTCCCACTCAATACTGAAAGGAGATCGGTAAGGTTTTTGAGTTTCATCATTATAGACAAAGGAAATCGCATCTTTTTCCACCCTCGACAAAAAAGGTGTTCCGGTACCTTCGACATTATCATAGTATTTTACGGTTAACCCTTCCGCCATATCTTCTTTTGAATGTGTAGCAAGGGGTTGAGCGAATACTTTCGCTTCTTTCTGAAACGCAGCCTCGTAGAGACGCTGTTGTATATAGGCAACAAGCACAACACCCGGACGCAGGACAAAACGTTCCTGTTTGTAATCTCCCTTTAATTTTTTCTTTAATGCGGTTTCATTATTTTTATCAACGAGAATAACGGGGGCATTAGGATTGTCAACAACACTGCCCCAGAATTTCGCATTCTTGTATTCTCTGAGATACCATGGTAACGGCCAGTATTCTTTTGAAACGACATTGATAGTCATGTCTTTCCCGTGTACCAGTGAAAGAGATTTTAAACGGTCTAATAGATTATAAATATCCCGTTTGGTTTGTACATAGACAAGTTCACACCGTTCGTCATCGTAATTGTAGAAATTCAACATAATTGACTGATAACAGGAAAAACCAAAGATGCCAAGGTACAGGGGATAAAAGATTGCGTAATGCCAACTCTTTGTTACCATGCGGAGTATGTTGGCGGTAAAAATTCCCCCCAGAAGAGAGAATGGGAGCAAGATATTTACGATCAACCATGGCGTTTTGTATGGTATAAAAGAATAGGTAAGGTAGACGAGAATAGCCCAGGATGACACGAAGACAGTAAATTTGCTTCCCCGCCTGAATGAATAATAAAATCCGGCAATTCCCAATATCAGTATGGGTAATTCAAATTTGTAAAGCAAGGTAAAATAATAAAAGAATGGTTTTGCATGTCCGCCAGTATGAGTGCCTGTTTTTGTCCATATCTTGAGCGTAGTTAAGACGCCCTTAATGCCGGCGTAATAGGTAAAAAACGAGGAATAAAAAAGAAAGTTAATGAATAAAAAGAGGCCAACCCCGATACCTATGACATATTTGTTTTTCCTGCAATCGGCAGCAAACGTGGTAAAGACGCTTTGGGAGTATTGAAGTCTGTTCCCTTTCGGCGAGAAAACCATTTCATGACAATATGCAATGGTTAGGGATAATGCGTATACGGCAAACGTCAGTATATACGTCTCTTTTACCGTAACGATAAAGGCGAGGCTTGCAGCACTGAAATAGATATACCTCGATTTCCGTGTTTCGGAGTAAAGAAAAAAGGAGACCACGATTGCTAGAGAAAAAAAGGTGAAATAAATCTCATGAATGGTGTCTCTTGAGAAGAAAGAAGTAGTCGGGGAGAATGCCATGAGTAACCCTGCCGTGAGTAATCCCATTGTGCCGAATCTCCTCCGGAGCGGATACAATAAGGCGACAACCATGGTACCAAACAGGGCGGGCATGAATCGGAACGTAAAATCGGAAAGGCCCAAAATATAAAAGGGAATTAAACCAAGGTAATAGAGAAAAGGGCCGTGATAATTAGCAGGATCATAGTGATAGTAATTATTACTGAACAAATTTAACAAGAAAAAACTATTTACCCCTTCGTCTGAATGAAAAGGTCTGAGACCTAGATCCCAGAAACGCACCAGAGATGCTATAATAATCAGTACAAAAAAAAACGATGAATAGTTGAATTCTTTGTTTTCGTCGCTCTTCCATAAGGTTACTTTTGTCTCTACTCCTGTATGCTCAATCTTTCTATCGGAATCTCTGATTCCACGCCTCCCGGAGGCACCCACGAGAGGTGTAGAACAGCTCCACCGCCTCCATCAAAGTATTGAATCATTATTTTGTGTGCCCCTTTTTCTAGTGTAAGTGAACCTGTTGCAGCCTTTGTTGGATGATAGCCGCCATTGTCTATTATTAAGACATTATCCAGAAAAAGCCAGGAACCATCATCAGATGTCAATTTAAAAGTGTATGTGTCTGGAATATGAATGTCGATATACCCTTCCAGGATGACACCAAAAGGGCTTGATACAGGTTTTTTTGCTTCATCGGTCCAATCAAATTCAATGTTTTCAGCAATCTCTTCATACACGGGTTCACCATTCCACTGTGTGTTGTCATAATATCGTACATGTAATCCATGCTTTTGGTCGGCCAATTTTTCCCCCTTACTTGCTTCAGAGGAGGACGATTGTTTGGCCTTCTGAGTGGTTAGGTCATAGATGGTATAATTTTTTGTGGTAATAATGATTGGGTAATTTGTGCCGAAAAAAACCTTGTTTGTACCCATACGCTTTTCGTGTGGGCCGATCGTGACATAAGCAGGTTTATAGTTATTTATCAAAGCGGAGGCATTGGGTTTACCCCGAAGCATCGTTTTGACATCCTCTTCACGTCTTTGAGTATCACGATAACCGTGACTCCACACATGACCAGGAAAACCCATCAATGACTTTCTTCCGGCTAGGAACACGGGATGGTTATGTATGGGTGCATTGAGAAAGATTGCATCTGGCGGGGTTTCAGAGGAAATACGCTTGGCAAGTTCCAATTCCTCCGTGCTAAATTCCTTCCATCCGGCAACCGGGACGATGGCATACTTAAACACATCTATGCTTCCTGCAAAGATGAGAAAAAACATGATGATGAAAAAGCTTATCCTTGAGAGAATCTTGTAGTGGTTGTTTTCATAGAGATGAACCATTGCAAACGCTGCCAGGGGGGTGGTTCCCAGGAACCAATAAATCAAGATTTTGACATTATCCCAATTCCAGGGTGCGAAGAGTACCAGATTGGGCAACAGGAAAAGCATTAGAAATGGCAAGGAATATAACCCAAGTTGTCGGGAAGTACGGAACGCTGTGCCCTTGCGAAAGATGAAGATTATGGTGAATCCTGCTATAATCAAAGGCCAGAAAAATCCGGTATTCTTTAACCAGAACCAGAGGAAGTTTTTTTCCCCTGCCATCCATCCAAAATTTGGTTTAAAAAAAACCTCCGCCACCCACATGGCTGGATAGATAAAGTACCTGTGGGAGTGACAGGACAAAGGCTGACGTAAAGAACAGAAACCACCTCTGCCAGTTCCAAAAAATGATGCCCAGAGGTATGGTGACCATCAGCGTGGCCAGGAAGCTGTGTGTGTGAAGCAAAGGAAGCGCACCGGTGAGGATGCCGGCAAAGAGGAATTCCCGCCACTTCTTTTGCTCTATACCCGTGTAGAGAAGTGAAAAAATTAAAAGAGTTATTGGAAAACCAAAGAGAAAAGTGCGTTGCGGTACATTAAGGCATGTCAATGGTGTAATCCAGTAGTAGTTCAGGTGTTCAATTTTTGTGTAATCTCGTGGTAGATGCGTAAGGAAGTACCAGAGGCTGTGGGTTGTATTTACCATATCCTGGAAGAAATGGTAAATACCAAATCCTCCCGCAAAAAAGAATATACAGGGAGAAATAATAGCAGCCAGCCGTTTTTTGGTCAAACGATAGGTAAAGTAATAGAGGACACAATAAAGAGAAATGGTTAGTAATAAACCGGGAATAAATAACATCTCTCTAAAATCCAAACCCAATTTAAGAAAAATGGCAGATAGGAAATCTGACAGGAAGGGGTAAACGAGTTTTTCTCCGGCAAAAGAAGGATCCTGGGGAGGGATATTATTTCCCCAGACAAAAGAGGTGATGTAGGCCAGATGGAGTGGCAGATCACCATAATTATTGAGGAGGCCAATATACATGCCGTCTTTTTTCCAGATGATCGTTCTGGAAAAAAGACACCAGAATATCGTGGTAAAAAAAAGAAAATACTGCAATATGCGCAAAGTAAGATGTCTTGTTAAGAAGAAAGTTGTTTTTTGTCTCGATTACTTCACTCAATATTTTTCCTTTAAACGAACTCCACTGAACGGTGAGTATTACCGTACAAAATACAACAAGTAAGAGTGCTGAGAAGAATATACCTTTGAGTTGAAGTCCCCACATTAACGAGAACAGATAAACAATCCAGGTGTAAAGTCCTAATCCCGTAGCTACTCCGTAACCAGATCTTTCAAGGATGAAGTACTTAGATGACAGGAGGTAGGTAATCAAAAATCCCGTTATCGAAGAAACAATGATAAGGAAAATAACATAAACCATTTCTTTGTTAACCAGAGGCAATGTTTTGTTTTATTTACGCTGAGAAATTTCAATCGCCCCCCATAATCCCCCCGTAAACGGGGGGAGACAGAGAGAAAGTCGCCAAAGGACTAATTGAAAATTATTTTCAACTAGGTATCGCCTCGAATGAAAAAAAATTATAATGTTTCTGTTTGGCATTCTCAATCTTTTTTCCCCTGGAGGTTAAATATGGTAAGTGTCCTAAATAATTTGATATGGATTTGCCATTGCGGAGCAATCATACGTCTTTTACAAAAAAAGATTGTGGAGCCTGCTCTAATCGTATTAGCAAGAAATATCGGGGTTTGTTTTAGCTCCGCTTTGCAACCGTTTCCCTCGCAATGACAGAGCTCTTTTTGGCTTACTCTACACGCATTATCCGGAAGTCAATATTAAAAAATATTATTGATTTTGATTACGATTATCTGTATACATATCGTATGATATTGATGCAAATGGGCTGTATGCATACAATCTCCTCTTTCATAGCACGGTTTTTAAAAAATAAAAAAGGGTGGTAAATTTCTTGCCACAGAAAAACATGAAAAAAAAAGAATGCGAAACAAATACCGAATCAGCCGAAAGCCGCAGTATCGAAAGATAAAGGGTTGAAAGACCTTGAGAAACAAATCAAAACCATTACAACGAGTTTGTCTTCCCTTGTGAAATCTTTAGCCGCAGTTACAAAAAAAATCGATGCCCTGGGTAAGCGCGTAGAGGTTGTGGAAAAGTTCTCTGCTGCGTCGGAAAAAACCCTGCAGGCAAACAAGAAGCTCATGGAGTCTACGGTAAAGAATTATTTAGAGGTAGGAAAAAGGATAGAATCCGGCATGAAAGAACTTATGATAAAAGCTAAGGGCATTGATGATGTGGCAAAAAAGATGAATAATATTGAAAAAAATCTGGACGCGCTGAAATTACGCATGGATACCATGGGAGATGTTATTTCTGACATGGAAGACACCAATGAGGATGTATTGGATATTGCAGAACAGATACAAGATTCTATAGAAGAGGACGAGATTTATTAAAAGTAATTATTTTTGCGGAGGATTTCATTTCTATCTAAGGAGTAGAAATTATGAATGAAGCAAAAAATATCAATGCCGAGGGTCGGTCTTCAAAGAAGACTGTATCAAGCCAAAAATCACCCGCTAAAAAACCTCAAAAAGAAAAATTAAAGCCCGATACCCAGCCAAAGTCTGGAGAAGATATGAAACCTATTTTTCCATTGGCAAAGAAAATCGAAGATATGATTGGTGAAATAGAAATCAGGCCCATAAAATCCTTTGAAAAAAAAGATCAGGAAAAGCTCCTGCAATCGTATGAGAAATTAATATCTAAGATGGTTCGGGAGATTAACAATTCCAGACGATAAATTATCGTTCTCTGTGTATTATTTTTTGTAAATATTCGCACCTGCTTGTTGCCCGACATGTTGTATCGTAAATACTTGCATGATTAACCCTGACAGGACAGATTCTCTCACGGTTGAAAAAAAAGCGGGAAATGCTTTCATCATGAACCGTCTTCGTGACATTCTTTGTTCTTTTGTTACAGTTGCCGCACGGAGCACATCTATTGTCACTGGATCGGGTGGTTTGTTTTCTTCCATAAGGTTCGTCATTCTGATGAAATGACGAAGACAGAAGTCAACTCCTTCCTCACGCATTCGCTATGTAGGAAGCCACCTGCAAAGCGGGCGTTGTAATTCACGCTGATTGCTATACTTTTCAGCATTCCTTCACTTTGCACTTTCCGTGTCTTGAATAAAGATGCTCGCGGCATTCGAAGTCACGTCGGTAGATGGTAAAATGGTTTACACAGTTTGTACAAATCGGGACGAGCAGTTAGAAGAAAATAGACAAAACTCTATGAGTCAATAAGTTGCAATGCATTGATTTGTCGTAAATCAGGCCGAACTCGACTTATGACTTAAAAATATTTTTTTATAAACTTTTTTACAAAATGATGTTATTTTCTTGACATTAAAAAGTGATATTTGATATTTTGATATTACTTTTAAAAGACACACATTTCACCATCACGACAAAGGTGCCCCCTGAGCAATCAGGGAGCGCAAAGTAAGGGGTCTTACAGGGAAGTAAGGGCGAGCTCGGAAGCTTACTGCCGAAGATGGAGGGTATTTCATCTTTTGCAGTAAGGCTTTTTTGTTTGAAAGGGGCTTTAATTATGAGATCTCTATTTTTCCTTACCTCTGTTCTATGTGTTGTTTTTTTCTTCCTTATCTTCCTCGGTTACCTTTTCCATTTCTGCTGCGTCAGTAAGGTGGTCTCAAGTTGACAAAGGGGTCGCCTCTTATGCTTATCGTGCAAGGGCGATGATGATTCAAAAAGATAAAATTACAAGCATTAATCAACTGTATGGTGTTTTAATGTTTGATGGTAACAAATGGCATACCGTTACTGACAAAATGACATTTCCAAGAGCTGATTTATCGATGAATATGTTTTTAGATAGCCGTGGAATAATCTATGTTGGTGGAGTAAGAGCTGATTATACCGGCTCAAACACACCATATTCATTCATTTTTGAAAGCACCGATGGTTTGAACTTTACACCCGTTCAACAATTTATTGATGCAACGGGAGTAGGAAAGATATGGAATTTTACTGAAGACAAATATGGAAATGTTTGGGCTGGAGAATATACCACTCATAGCAAAACGACGGGCGGACATTTGTGGCGAAGACGTCCAAATGGTATTTGGACGAACGTTGCAAATTGGGCACCGCCAGAGGACCATATTCATCAGGTTTATTATTGTCCATTTCGTGATGCCCTCTATGTTGCAATTGGTGATCGAGACCATGGAATTTTAAAATTGCCGTCAGATAAAATAAATGCAGACGGAATTTCTGCCAGTGATTTTAATTTTATCCTGCCAATCGATCCCAACGGCAAAGGAGTAGAGGTGACCGCCATAACATCGGACAGCCTCTATATTTATGTGGGCATGGACATGCATGCCCCGAATACGAATGCCCGTTCCATCGCAAGAATAACCGATAGCGGAATATCGCAATCTATGGAGTACGTTTATCCTCTTGCTGGCTGTGGAGTTTGGGGCTGGGCCGACGTGGACGATGCTGGAAATATTATATTCAGCGTAAGGGCTATAAACGAATGGTCATGCACAGATAACTATGTTAATCAGATATTAGTTTCGAACGATCATGGAACAACGTGGACAATAGTTAAGGATTTTGGGAGCAGTCCAACATCAAGCGGTATGGATCATGCAGGCCTGGCGTCATATTATGCCACAAACTGGAGCGGATTATACGGTTCAGGCAATGGTTGGGGTGGAAAATCTTTAAGGGGAACGATAGGGAGGGTTTTGCCAGCCAACACAACTTTTTATGTCGATGGGAATAATGGGATTGATTGGACTAACTTTGGAACTGATCAGACACGACCGATTAAAACGCTGAATTATTTAGAGTTGTTAGATATTCACCCCGGAGATACGGTTGTTTTTACAGGTGCAAGTACCTACGGTAGTCCTCTGATTGCCGGCTGGAGTGGAAACGAAGCGAACAATATATATTTGAGAGGAAATACAACCTCAATTTTTTCCGGAGGAAACGTAGCACATATACCAACCGTAGCTGAAACATTTGAATCCGCAAAGGCCTCCTGGAATTTTACTCTTAACGAAGCCGGAGGTCCGATTACTGCCGACACCTCAATTTTTCACGAAGGAGTACAATCTGCAAAGATAGTAAGAGGTTCTTCGGGGACAACCTCTTTATCTCTGAAAAATGTGGCTACCGCCAATGTTGCAGAAAATGATAAATTTTATATTAGCTACTGGCTTTATTATCCTTCTGATATTACCTCGAGCAATGATACCACCATGCTGCGTATGTATGACAATGCTAATTACGAAATGCTCTTGCAGATCAGACCGTCATCAGTAACACATTTAATAAATGAGTTAACCTTTGTTACTTCATCAAATTCTGCCACCATAGTGCCTAGCAGGAAAAGTTTAACAAGTGGAACATGGCACAAGATCGATATTGAAGCGTCTATGCATACCACATCGGGATATTTTAAAATGTATGTGGATGATGAGCTGTGGTTTTTTATAAATGGTATTAAAACCATTACCTCTGGCGCTAAATTAAATAATGTGCAGTTTTTTTTTAAGCCAGAATCCAATCACCTTTTATATCGATGATTTTAAATTCGGGAAACTACCTTTTGATAACCGCGGTGCAATAAATACACATGGCTATAGTTATCTGGATATCGGCAATTTCAAGGTTAGTGGAAACAACGGAGCTTTAATTTCCGGTAGCAATAATATTAATTTGTATAATTCAATCTTTCATGACTTAACAAATGACGCCATTATTATTGGTAGCGACAGTACCTCTTTAAGTTTTTATCAAAACACCATTTTTGGTTCCGGAAGATACGGAATCAATGCCATGAGCAATGCAACACTGAAAAATAATCTTGTCTACGGATCCGTAGGTAATGACGTTTTTATCGGAAATGGCGTTACTCTAACTGGAAACAACAACTGGTTTGAGGACTTTGACAAGGTTGGCGCGGGAACTTATGCAGACACGGGAAGCACTACATGGTTAGGAGCTAACCCTGCCTTTGTCAATTCAGAGATTGGAGACTTTCACCTCCGTACTTCATCACCACTCATCGACGCTGGGGCAACGGTTCCCGGCGTTGTTTCTGATTTCCCAGGCGTTATTCGCCCTCAGGGCTTAGCTCCAGATATTGGTGCATATGAATATGTGCCTCTAACCGTGACAATTACCAGTCCCACCTCTGATTCTACGTATGTCACAACAAGTAGTCTCATAGATCTTGCCGGCATTGCTTCCGATAGCACCAATGGATTAAGCAGTGTATCGTGGAGTAATAACAGAGGCGGAAGTGGCATTGCAAGCGGAACAACCAACTGGACGGGTTCCAGCATAAATTTGTCAGAGGGGGACAATATAATAACGGTAACTGTCACGGATAATGTGGGCAATACAGGGGAAGACATCATTACTGTGACCTACACGGTTCAATCACCAACGCCAGATCAATTTACATTCACAGATCAGATAAATGTTCCGCTAAGTACCCTGATTACATCGAATGCCATCACCGTTTCCGGGATCGATGTACCCGCTTCAATTTCTGTGACGGGTGGGGAGTATTCCGTCAATGGTGGTGCGTTTACTTCTGCTGCGGATACGGTGAGCAATGGATCTACTGTCGTGGTGCGCCAGATGTCATCGGCAAGTGCGGGTATGACAACGGACACCGTACTTACCATTGGTGGTGTAACGGACACGTTTAGTGTAACCACGCTTGTTGCCGATACCACCCCAGACCCCTTCGTATTTACTGACCAGACGAACGTGACATTAAGCACACTGATTACGTCGAATGCCATCGCCGTTTCCGGGATCGATGTACCCGCTGCAATTTCTGTGACGGGTGGGGAGTATTCCGTCAATGGTGGTGCGTTTACTTCTGCTGCGAGTACGGTGAGCAACGGGGCTACTGTCGTGGTGCGCCAGACGTCATCGGCGAGTGAGGATACCACAACGGACACCGTACTTACCATTGGTGGTGTAACCGATACGTTCAGTGTAACTACCAGCTCAGG
>AYTS01000025.1 GCA_002009475.1 Candidatus Brocadia carolinensis
AAAAAACTCGGAGTTGATCCACAGGCGATAAAAAGAAAGCGGATAACCTTCAAAAAAACAGCTTTGTAGTGAGGAAAATATTTGAAGACCCTTGTATACCAGCTACTTATGCTCTTAAATGCGTAACTTAGGTTAAATTCAGGCGAAGAGTAAACCTTTTGGGGAATAGAATCAACCGAATTTTCTTGTTATACGATCCATTTTCAGTATAATGCGAAAACATGTTATTTTTAAAATCGGTATCCTTCTTTAGTTTTCCTCATCAGAATGACAAAGGTGGTCATTCCGGGCAAAAAATAGGATAAGACATGACATTACTGATCTATGACGACATTTTCCTGCAGCACGATACGGGATACGGCCACCCTGAAAATGCCAGCAGGCTTGAAAATACCGTAGCGCATCTCAGACAAAGCAACCTGTGGGAACAATTGCGGGTGGAGAAACCCCGCGCTGCATCAGGAGAAGAAGTTGGCCTTGTGCATCCACCAGCGTATATTGAGGCCATTAAAAAAATTGCCGATACAGGAGGCGGATGGTTGGATGCCGACACCGTGGTTTCTGCCGCATCATACCATGCCGCTCTTTATGCAGCAGGGGCGCCATTAACGGCGATAGATCTGGTCGTGAAGGGTGAAAAAGAAAACGCCTTTTGCCTCATACGCCCACCAGGCCATCACGCAATACCCGCACGCGGTATGGGGTTTTGCCTCTTTAATAATGCCGCCATTGCAGCAAAATATCTCCAGGTGAAATACCGGCTGGAAAGAGTTTTTATTGTCGACTGGGATGTTCATCACGGTAACGGTACCCAGGATACGTTTTATGGTGATCCAACGGTACTCTATTTTTCCATGCACCGGTATCCCTTTTACCCGGGTTCCGGCAGGAAGGAAGAAACCGGGCAGGGAAAAGGAAAGGGATTTACAATTAATATACCCCTATCGGCAGATACACAATCAAAAAAGTACATAGAATTATTTACAGATATCGTGGAGCAAAAGACCGCTCAGTTTTTACCGGAATTTATCATCATTTCGGCAGGTTTTGATGCTTACAGGAAAGACCCTATCGGCGGGCTAAATCTGGAAATAGAAGATTTCGGAACGCTAACGGAAATTGTTGTAAAATCTGCAGACAAGCATTGTCAGGGCAAGATAGTCTCATGCCTTGAGGGTGGCTACCATCCGTCAGCGCTTCCGCTCTGTATAGAAACCCACCTCAAGGCATTGCTTCGGAAATAATTAGCTTTTTTGTTGAGCCGCTGCCTTTATCTGATTCAACTTCGTTGCAAGACGTGATTTCTTTCTGTTTGCAGTCTTTTTGTGTAAAATTCCCTTAGAAGCAGCCTTGTCTAGCGTCTTCACCGTGAGCCGGAGTTTCTCTTCAGCCTCCTGAACCGTTCCCTCTTTTACGACGCCTAAAAAACCCTTTATCTGCGTTTTCAACGCAGACCGAGATGCCCTGTTTCTTAAATTATGTTTTACGTTTTGTCTGAGCCTTTTTTTGGCTGACTTCATGGTAGGCATAGTACACACTCCTTAAATGAGAATTGATAAATAATCAGCATAAATACATAAACTAAAGTTCTATAATTTATGCAATTTATGATTCAAAGTCAACAGGAAAACGAAAGACAACGTCAAATATAAATGTACCTAAATCCTGCAAGCAAGGCAAACCCTTGTTGCAGGAATAGTCTGGAAATGGTAGAATCTCCAAGCGGAGTGGGGCAATGGGGCATTCGTAAGGCGGTTCACCTTTTCGATGAAGAAGAATATACCACAAGAAGAAACAATGAGGCGACCGAAAATCAAGCTATTGAAGTTCTCCTGGTCGAAATGGCGCGAAGGTATTTGATTTTGGAAAGGACAGGAAGGGTTGAATATGTATTACTTCGAAATACTGGAAGGATTGCATAAGAACAAGGTCAGATATCTCATTGTGGGTGGATTATCTGTCAACCTCTATGGCGTTCCGCGGGTGACTCAGGACATAGACGTCGTTATCGCGATGGATAGAGAAAATGTTCTCAGGATGACATCTCTGTTGAAGGGATTAGGTTATGTTCCACGCCTGCCCGTAAGCCCTGATGACCTTGCAAACCCTGACAAAGTAAAGGACTGGATAGAAAGTAAAAATCTCAAGGCATTCAGTTTTTATCATAAAACCGTAAACTATAAGGTAATTGATATTGTGCTTGTTCATCCCCTGGATTTTGAAAAATCGTTTGAAAACAGAACGGTGAAAAGGGCGAAGGATATAGATATTTATCTGGCATCAATAGATGATATAATAAAGATGAAAGAGTTTAGCGGAAGAAGTCAGGATTTAAGCGATATTGAAATGCTGAATAAAGTAAGAAAATATATGGAGGAAAAGATTGAATAAGGGATTTGTCTATACCATCGAAGACGAGAAAATAATCGAATATATGAAATTATCCACAGAGGACAAGTTACAATGGTTGGAAGAGATCACCAGGTTCAACAACATGGTTTTCAGTGACAGGGAAAAGGAATTAAGGGAAAAATTGAGGGCATGTGAAATATAAGGATTTGACCTGCCATTTTTATGAACACATTAGATTTTATCACCGAAGAGTTAGGGAAGCTGAAAGAGTCGGGCATCTTTGTCACTATCCGCACGATTGAAGGACCTCAGGGTGCCTGGATTACGGTAGATGGAAAAAAGGTCTTCAATCTCTGTTCAAATAATTACCTGGGCCTTGCCAATGATCCTCAGCTAAAATCTGCGGCGCAAAAGGCCATCGAGACGTATGGTGTAGGACCTGCCGCGGTGAGGACTATTGCCGGGACGACGACACTCCATAAAGAACTCGAACGGAAACTTGCACTCTTTAAGGGTGCAGAAAGTACGATATCCTTCCAATCCGGGTTCTGTGCGAATCTTGCCGTCATTCCAGCAATTGTCGGAGAAGATGACATTATCTTTTCGGATGAGCTCAACCACGCAAGCATCATTGATGGGTGCCGGCTTTCCAGGGCAAAGATCGTTCGATATGAACACTGTAACCCCAGGGATCTTCAGGCAAAAATATCTGGTGAAAAGAAAAACAAACGATTCCTTATTATCACCGACGGTGTTTTTAGCATGGAGGGAGATGTTGCGCCATTACCGGAAATCGTAGAGATCGCCAAAAATTTTGGGGCCATCACCATGGTGGACGATGCACACGGTGAAGGGGTGTTGGGTCGAGGTGGCAGAGGGATTATCGATCACTTTAACTTGCATGGAAAAGTAGATATCGAGGTGGGCACCCTGTCAAAGGCGTTCGGAGTGGTGGGTGGTTATATTGCAGGGAGTAAAAGATTAACGGATTATCTGACGCAGAAGGGGCGTCCCTTCCTCTTTTCCAGCGCCGTTACTGCTGCCGACGTCGCCGCCTGTATTGCAGCGGTGGATACCCTAACCGCTTCCGATTCACTGGTCAAACAACTCTGGGAAAATACCACGTCCTTCCAGGAGAAGATGAGGCAGATCGGATTCAATCTCGGTCATACAAAAACACCCATTACCCCGGTTATGATCGGAGATGTTAAAATAGCAAAGGATTTTAGCCAGCAATTATTTGAGGAAGGCATCTTCGCCCAGGCTATTGGTTACCCTACGGTACCCGCAGGCAAGGCACGTATCCGGGTGATGATTTCGGCTGCGCACAGCAGGGAAGACCTTACCTGGGCGGTTGAACGGTTTGAAAGGATTGGGAAATCATTGGGAATTTTGCGATGAAATATCCAGGAGCCGCCGGCTCACAAAGGTTAATGAAAAATGTTGTCCTGCGCTGAGGGTAAGCAGTCTTGCCAAACAAGATTCTTCGCTTCACTCAGCATGACAAACATCGAAGGTCTCAAAATGGCAGTGCAGGCGGTATTCCCCGGTAAAGATATTCTTTCTATTGATTTTTAGGAGAAAAGGATTTAGTATTCAAAAGTATCTGTTTTGTTAACTGTTTTCAATTTTTGGTTTTAAAAAAGGTTTTGGGTGATATTGCATGAAGAAATTTATTATAACAAGTTTCATACTGATGACTATCTTTGGTTGTAGTAAAGACGAAACGGCGGTTTTAGAGAAAAAACTGGCTTCGGCAGAAAAAGG
Source organism: Candidatus Brocadia carolinensis (assembly GCA_002009475.1). Classification (GTDB taxonomy): domain Bacteria; phylum Planctomycetota; class Brocadiia; order Brocadiales; family Brocadiaceae; genus Brocadia; species Brocadia carolinensis. The sequence continues at coordinate 4,120 of AYTS01000025.1, forward strand.
GCAAACAGAGACGAAACAACATGAGGAGCTTGGTTTTATCAGGAACGAAGAGGGCTTCATTGTGCACATGAAAGACATCAAGGTGCTTTTGAAACATTTGTCGACATCCATTCATCAGCAGGACTGGGAGGCCATTAAAAAGGATACGAAAAAGCTCAAAGATTCGAGTCCCGTAGCCTTCACAGGGGCCAACAAAAAAGACCTGCCGGTAGAGTTTATCAATCTCGATGTGAAGTTTCATATGAGCGCCCAGGAGTTGATTGGCGCCTGTCAGGAGAAGAATAAAGACAAAGCCACGTCTGCCTTTTTCAAGGTAGTAAACAGCTGCGATGAATGCCACGCCAAGTTTAATCCAAAAGAGAAATCGACTTCGTGGTTTCAGTGAAACCATATTCCATGAAAGGGGGTGAGTCTGGTGGTTTTGGGAAAGAAACGATTGATTGATTTTGCCGCCTGCGGTGGGTGAGCAGGCAAGATCCCCGTCGAAGACATGGCGTATGTGGTTAGGCATTTACCCGAATATCCCAATGAACGGGTATTGGTCGGTCCCAAGACGTTCTCAGACGCCGGCATTTACAAAATTAGCGATGAACTGGCGCTGGTGGAGACCTTGGATTTTTTTACACCGGTCGTAAACAGTCCGTATGATTACGGTCAGATTGCCGCTGCCAATGCCTTGAGTGACGTCTATGCCATGGGGGGCAAGCCCCTCACGGCCATGAACATCCTCTGCTACCCCTTAAAATCTCTGGATAAAGATATTTTGGTGGAGATACTCAAAGGAGGCGCAGATAAAGTCAATGAAGCAGGCGCAACCATTGTTGGTGGTCACACTCTGCAGGATAGTGAGATCAAGTATGGATTATCGGTTACTGGCATTATCCACCCCGACAAGATTGTGACGAATGCGGGTGCCAGACCAGGCGAGGTGCTCGTATTAACCAAACCGCTTGGCACGGGACTAATTATCTCGGCCATTAAGAACAGCAAGGTTTTTGAAGGAGATGAAGATCTTGTTACCAGGAGCATGTGCCAGTTAAACAAAATAGCCTCAGAAACGATGCTGGAGGTTGGCGCTAGTTCCTGTACGGATATCACGGGGTTTGGCCTTATGGGTCATGCATATGAGATGGCAGAGGCCAGCAAGGTGACGCTATCCTTTTTTGCCGGACGCATACCCATATTTGAAGGCTGCAAACGCTATGTCGGAATGGGATTGATACCGGGGGTATCAAAACTTAGTAAGAATTATTTGAAAAATGACATCCGGATAGATTCTTCGGTGCAGGAAGAGTTGGTTGACGTCTTATTTGATGCGCAGACCTCTGGCGGTCTGCTTATTGCGCTCTCCAAAGAAAAGGCGGAAATACTCTGTAAAAGGCTCAGAGAGAAGGGTGTCCTGGTGGCGAGTATCATTGGCGAAGTATGTGAGAGAAGGGAAGTTTCTCTTGTTGTTACGCCATAAACCATTCCTGTTGGAAAATCAGCACAAAGGAGTAACTCGCAAAAAATATTTTGACATTCCCTGCTCAAAACATGCAGGGACAAGTTTTAGCAAAAAATGTAGCGCCGATCTCTTCCCCGCTCACAGTCGAGGACAAGCGTGGTCGGCACTTTGGCGAGGGAAATCCACCCCCCTAATCCCGCTAGCGGAGGACAACATCCGCACTACGCATCTGGCTCTTTCGGGTTAGGATTTTTTCAGAGGAAAAAATTCTGTGAAAATAAGTATGATAGTATTAATTATCTCGTGTTTGATTGTTGTAATCTCTTGTACCACCCTATTAATATACAACAAAAATAAGGTTCTAGCCATGGGTGATGCAGCATCCGTAATGGACGAAGACGCCTTTACACGCCAGCGAAAACGCATGGTGGAAGAACAGATTGCGTACCGGGACATAAAGGACAAAAGGGTGCTGGAAGCTATGGAATCCGTGCCCCGTCACCTGTTCATTCCTGAAGAAGTCCGTTTTTCCAGTTATTATGACCAACCGGTTCCTATCGGTTTTGGTCAGACAATCTCACAACCGTACATCGTTGCCTTTATGACGGAATTATTACAGACGAGAACCGGTGATGTTGTGCTCGAAGTGGGTACGGGCTCCGGCTATCAGGCCGCTGTCCTTGCCAGACTGGTAAAACAGCTCTATACGATCGAGCTCGTGGAAGAACTGGGGAAAGATGCCCGGAAGCGGTTAAAAACCCTGGGGTACGATAATGTAGACGTTATGATTGGTGACGGTTACAAGGGATGGCCCGAACATGCTCCTTTTAATGCCATTATCGTTACTGCAGCCGCCGAGCATATTCCACAACCCCTGATTGATCAACTAAAACCTGGTGGACGCATGGTCATTCCCGTGGGTGGTGTCCATGCAGTACAAGAACTCATGCTGATTACCAAGGATGCATCCGCAAAAATCGTAAAAGAGTCTATTATTCCCGTACGGTTTGTCCCCCTTCTCCGGAAATAGATGTTGCCTCTGTTACGTTTATTATTCAGAAGGCGATTTCCTGAAATAATGAATTAAGCCTTCGGCAACTTCCCCCCCCTGTTTCCCCCCGTTTACGGCTTACAGTTGGACAATTTTTTGCTGGACAAATTAAGGCATAAAAGGCATACTAAGGTACATGATACCAAAAGTAAGCCAAAGCGAAGAAATTGGACATGAGGGAAATACGG
>AYTS01000026.1 GCA_002009475.1 Candidatus Brocadia carolinensis
CCGTAAACGGGGGGATTATGGGGGGGGGGAAGTCGCCGAAGGCTTAATTCAAAAACCATAAGAGGGAGGAGAAACATGATCAGCATAAAAAATATACTCTGCCCGGTTGATTACTCGGTTTATTCAGAGATGGCGCTGAAATACGCTATCGAATTTGCGGAAAAATACCGGGCAAAGCTTTATTTAATGCACGTCCTGGATATTCGCGTGTATGATATCAATGAACCGGAACTTTATAATGTCAATATCGTGGATGAAGAGACTATTGCGAAACTGCGAGAGAGGCTGCTCAGGTGTGTAACCGAAGATACGAGAGGCAAGATACCGGTTGAGGCAATTATTCTTCAGGGAGTGCCGTTCTCCGAGATTATCAGGGCTTCAAAGGAACATAAGATCGACCTGATTGTAATTGGCACACACGGCAGGACCGGAATATCTCATGCAATTATGGGCAGTGTAGCGGAAAAGGTAGTCCGTAAGGCCCCCTGCCCTGTGCTTACCATTAGACATCCTGAGCACGATTTTATCATGCCGTGATAGAGCGTTTATTAAAAAAGCGTAGGGCGTGCCGTCCTGGTTGCATAATGAAAGTCTCCGAATGACTCATGAAAGACCATATCTGAAGAAACTCAAGGGCTATTGATAACACAGCCAGACTGGTGAGGAGTTTGAGGAATTAATTTAACGTTAAGGAATTTTAATCACCCCCCCATAATCCCCCCGTAAACGGGGGGAAACAGGGAGGAAAGTTGACGAATGCCTAATTAAAACAAATCATGCCAAAATATATTCTTATTGACCACACTGCAGATATCGGGATCGATGTATTTGGCGTCTCATTGCCGGAGTTATTTACCAATGCAGCGTTTGCGTTATTTGATATCATTACCGATCTGTCAAAAGTAGAAGGCAAGACTGAGTATAAAATAAGCATTTCCGGGATAGATAAAGAACAGCTACTGGTTAATTGGTTAAGTGAACTCTTGTATTTGCATGACGTAAAAAATCTCCTGTTTCATGATTTTTGTATTGTGGATATTACGGACAATCAGTTGCATGCCGTTGTACGAGGCGAGGTGATTGAAGAAGGTAAACACGTGATAAAAACGGAGATTAAGGCAGTTACGTATCATTGTTTGTCAGTTATCCGGGATAACGACTGCTGGAAGGCACGAGTGATATTTGATTTGTAAGTGGAAATTGGACAAAAAGCTGTTAGTCCTGAAATGCTTATGTATGGGCGGAATGCCGGTAACAGATGGCTAACACTTTCCCTGTTTTGTGGAAAAAGGAGTTTAGGTATGGCAGATGATAAATACAAAATTCAAAAGATAGACGACTATCGTTGGCGTATTCCCAGAGAAGGAAAGATGCGGGTAGATGGAATTGTGTATGCCGACGAACAGATGCTGAAAGAAATCCAGAAAGATGAAAGTTTACAACAGGTTATAAATGTCGCGCATCTGCCGGGGATCGTTGGACATTCCCTGGGAATGCCTGATATTCATTGGGGATATGGATTTCCTATTGGGGGTGTGGCTGCGTTTGATATTGATGAGGGCGTGGTGTCCCCCGGCGGCGTAGGGTACGACATCAACTGCGGGGTAAGATTGCTGCGGACAGGTCTCTGTCATACAGAAATTGTCCACAAAATGGAATCCCTGGTTAATACCCTCTTTGCCAATATTCCGTCGGGGGTTGGGTCACACCGCAAGGATTTAAAGCTCTCACATCAGGACGAAAAAAAACGTGCTCAAGAACGGGGCGCGATGGGCAGTCTCGCAAGGTTATGGCACCAAAGAAGACCTGGAGCATATCGAAGAACAGGGTTGCATTTCAGGAGCAGACCCGGAACTCGTTTCAGATCGTGCTATAGAACGGGGACGGGCACAATTGGGTACGCTAGGTTCCGGAAATCATTTTGTCGAGGTTGGCTATGTCTCGGAGATCTATGACGAGGAAATTGCCCGGATATTGGGGCTTGAAAGGGACGGGATTACCATCGTAGTGCACACGGGTTCCAGAGGGCTGGGCTATCAGGTTTGTGACGACTCCATACGGGTCATGATCAATGCATCACGGAAACATAACATAGAACTCCCTGACCGGCAACTCTGCTGTGCCCCGATCAACTCCCCGGAAGGGCGGGAGTATCTTGCTGCCATGGCCGGCGCCGCTAACTATGCCTTTGCCAACCGGCAGATGATTACGCACTGGGTGAGAGAGTCCTTTGAAAGAGTCTTACACATAGGACCAAAAGAGTCGCAAATATCCCTGATTTATGATGTGGGTCATAATATTGCCAAATTTGAAGAACATATCGTGGAGGGAGAGAAGAAGCGTTTATGCGTGCACCGGAAAGGGGCAACACGCGCATTTCCGCCGAACCATCCACATATCCCGGATACCTATAAATCTGTGGGACAACCGGTACTGATACCGGGAGATATGGGACGCTGTTCGTATGTGCTTGTTGGTACTGAGAAGGCCTATGCTGACACCTTTGGCAGTACGTGTCATGGTGCAGGGCGGGTTATGAGCAGGAATCAGGCTATAAAGACGGCTAAGGGTAGAAGTATCGCCCAGGAACTGAAAGAAAGAGGCATTCTTGTCCGTGCCGATAGCCGTGCTACTCTGGATGAAGAAATACCAGAGGCATATAAGGATGTGACTAAAGTGGTGGATATCGTGGAACACGCCGGTATTAGTAAAAAAAATTGCCCAGCTAAAGCCGCTGTGTGTCATTAAGGGATAACTTGATAGTTTTGTTAACATAATCCACACAAGTTGCAGAACCAGTGAGGTGCAGCATATTATGTCTGTTAATACAAGAATATTTTGAGAGAGGAAAAGAGTATGTATAAAACTATAGAGGCATATTACGAAAATGGTAAAATTATTTATAAAGAAGCCATGCCCCCTCTTAAAAAGGCAAAACTATTCATAACCATTGTTGAAGAAGAGCTACACAAAATTCCAAAACTTTCTCGTTTCAAAGGGATACTTAAAAAAAAGGGTTGACGGATTAACGTATCAAAAAAAAAATCAGAAGCGAGTGGGATTAACATGTCTAGCTATTTGCTTGATACCAATTCTGTAATCTATTTTTTCAATGGCGAGGAAAAGATTTCCAATCTGGTAGAAGAAACAGAAAATAACATTAGCATTTCTTTTATCACAAAGATCGAATTGCTCTGTTTCGAAACAGAAAATGATATTACAAAGAAAATTGCTGAATTTATAAATGAAATTGAGGTTGTCTATATTAGCGACGAAATTATAGAAAAGACAATAGAATACCGTAAAACATTAAAACTAAAGACACCTGACGCTATTATTGCGGCAACTGCAAAAGTTAAAGACTTAACTCTGGTAACTGCCGATAGATCACTTACTCGGAAACTAAAGGAGCTAGCGATTGTAAGTCCAATTTAAGAGGTAAGAGAATTTATGAAAAGTTTAAGTTGTCACGTTTTTGTTTGAGGAAGGCGTACTGAAGACAATGTCAGAAATACCCAGACACCTTTTTGTGCCGGAATTATACCGGCACGCTGCGTATGATGATTGTCCATTACCTATTGAAGAAGGACAAACCATCTCGCAACCTTACAGGGTAGACATTATGACGCAGTGCCTTGGATTAAAAGGAAAAGAAAGGGTAGTAGAAATAGGAACAGGTTCAGGATACCAGGCTGCAATCCTCAGCAGGCTGGCAAGCCATATTTTTACCGTTGAACGTCATACAGCGCTTGTCTCAAGCGCAAAAACCATTTTAAAACAGGCAGGTATGATAATATAGGCGTAATCGCAGGAGACGGAAGTCTGGGGTTGCCGGAAAAAGCCCCTTTTTGTGGTATCATCGTTACGGCTTGTGCGCCTCATGCACCAAAAAGGTTATTAGATCAGCTTGAAATTGGTGGACGATTGATACTCCTATGGGGGATCCTTATAATCTGGTATTACCCAAATGATAAAGCGGGGAAAGGGGGGGAAGAAGACCGGAATATCCTGGAGTGTGCTTTTGTGCCTTTCATAGGTGAAGAAGGCTGGAACGGAGCATGACCTGGTATTGAACGTGGGTTTCAGAAACCTTTCCTGGCGGATAAAGAAGACATTGCAATGTACCGTTGTAGATAATTTTAATACTTCGTTTCTCAGAGAAAATATATCATGGAAAATATAAAACAGCGGAAGGAAGACGATTGTGCCTAGAGATATTCCCGTAGGGAACGGTTCGTTCCTGGTCGCATTTGATACTGATTACAATATCAGGGATTTGTATTACCCCCGGGTAGGAAAGGAAAATCAGACCCTTGGCTACCCCAACAGATTTGGTGTATGGACACACGAAGGTTTTTCATGGCTCAATGCCCACGATTGGAGAATTACCTTAGGGTACCGGAAGGAAACCCTGGTGACAGATGTACGGGCGCTTCATGAAAGACTGGGAATTCAGCTTGCCTGTAATGATGTCGTTGATTTTGAGAAGAATATCTATATCCGTAAGTTAACTGTCCGGAATCTGAAAAAGGTTGAAAGAGACGTGCGTCTTTTTTTTCATCAGGACCTTAGCGTCATGGAGAACGAGATTGGCGACACGGTTTTTTACGATCCAAGGCTGAATTGCCTTATTCATTATAAAGGGCCACGGTATTTTTTAATCAATTGTTCTGCCGGAGATGTATGGGGAGTAAGAGAATATGCAACGGGGATCAAGAGACTCCGCGGTGCCGAAGGGACATGGCGTGACGCCGAAGACGGAGTCCTGGGCGGAAATCCCATAGCACAGGGATCGGTTGACTCAACCATTGGCATTTCATTGGAAATTCCAGCCCATGGCGAAGCCGTTGTCTACTATTGGATCGCTGCCGGCAGGAATTACGGCGAGGTGGATGCCCTGAACGACATACTTTTACACGACAAACCACAAAAAATAATCGATAGAACGGAAAGCTTCTGGCAACATTGGGTAAATAAGGAAGAATTTAACTTCGGGAATCTGCCTGCGGATGTCGTTAATCTTTTCAAAAGAAGCCTGTTGGTGCTTGTGACCCAGATAGACAGCGGAGGCGCGATCATTGCGGCAAATGATTCTGATATTAAACAATTTGCAAAAGATACCTATAGTTATATGTGGCCACGGGACGGTGCTATGGTCTCCTATGCCCTCATGAAAGCAGGCTATACAAATGCATGCCGGAATTTTTTTAACTTTTGTGCAGACACCATTACCTCCTTTAATTTCTGCGCAAGCGTTATGGTGGAAGATGGATTTTTACTGCATAAATACAATCCTGACGGCTCTTTCGGCAGTTCCTGGCACCCCTGGGTAAAGGGCGAAGAGATTCATGTACCCATCCAGGAAGACGAAACAGCCCTGATTCTCTGGGCAATATGGCGCTACTACGATATGTACCGGAAAATGGACGAAATACGCCCCCTCTATCATTCCTTTGTGGAAAAGGCAGCAGACTTTCTGGTAAGTTATCGTGATGAACTGACAGGGCTACCGCTTCCTTCCTATGATCTGTGGGAAGAAAGGCGCGGCATACTATCTTTCACAACAGCTACCGTCTATGGTGGACTCATCGCTGCAGCAAACCTTTCCGATATCTTTTACCATACCGAAAAGGCCTTCCTATACCGGGAAACTGCAGACCAGATTAAAAAGGCAATTGATCAACATCTTTACAGCGAGAAACACCAGAGATTTCTGCGAATGATCTATCCAAAGAAAGACGGAGGATATGAAATTGACGCAACCATTGATGCCAGTTTGTATGGAATGTTCGCCTTTGGCGTCTATGATCCCTTTGACGTCAAGGTAAAAAATACCATGAAAGCCATTGAAGATGCCTTATGGGTCAAGACCAGGATAGGTGGAATTGCCCGGTATGAAAATGACGGATACCAGCGTGTCGGAAACGACGGCACGATCCCAGGGAATCCGTGGATCATCTGCACCATGTGGTTGGCACAATACTATGTATCAACGGCAAAGTCGGTAGAAGACCTCGAACGGGTAGTGAATTATCTACGGTGGACGGTATTACGTGCATTACCCTCCGGCGTGCTGGCAGAACAGATAAACCCATATACCGGAGAGCCTATTTCCGTTTCCCCCCTGACATGGAGCCACGCCACGGTAGTGCAAACGGTAATGGACTATCTGGAGAAATTACAGGAATTACATACGTGCGACCGATGCGGACGTTCTATATTTCATTATGACCGGGGCGGCCGGCGACAGATAAAAAAGCATTCCCCGGTATGTGGAGATGTCGTTCCTGATCAGGAACAGAACCGGTATCTTGATCAGGTGGATGTAAAAAAAGACGGTAAATGTATTACCGTGAGCATAGATCCGAAGCTATGTGTGGGCTGCGGAATTTGTGTTGAAAACTCGAATGGCGTTATCGATGTGGTCGACGACAAGGCAAAGGTTATTGCCGATAAAGCTGACACGTGGGACGTCAAGCCGGGATTTGAAAAGTGCTGTCCGTTGGGGGCAATCGCGGTAAAAACTACGTAAAGGCTCAATCAGGCTGCCTTCGTCAACGATTTTAATTTGCCCTCGTTGGTGGGACAAGCGTCCCCGCTTGTCATCATAATACCAGGAGAGAATGCCAGACCTACCATATAGGCAGAGGGTGTGTTGCGAAAAATTTACACACCCCTGTATCCCCTCTTTTTCGTGGAGAATCATAAAACGGTGAAATTCCTAAACCTCAATTGAAAGCAGAGAATCCGGGAGTTGAAGCTCACTAACAGCGAGTCGCTGCTGCCTCCTTAAAGGAAGTGACGACATGACAACTAAGAAAGTTAATGAAGATAAAGAACAAGGAGATAGATTTACAGTAACAGATAGAGGCGCTCCTATTGCAGTGCTTCACCGTGTTGACGAATTAGGCCTTCGGCGACTTTCCCCCCCCCTGCTTCCCCCCGTTTACGGGGGGATTATGGGGGGGTGATTGAAATTCCTGAGCATGAACATATCGGGGAACTAACTCTTCTTCCGGCATACGAAGATAATTAAGGTTATTTAATAAACAACCATGTCCGGAACCAACGAAGAAACGGATAAGGATCTCTGCTTTTACTTGCAGGGACAAACTTAAAGGTTATTGACCTCGTCAGAAAAGAATTTTCTGAGAGGTTGAAAGATTACAGCGACTTGGCTGGAAGCGGGGAGATACCTTCTTATATCAATGGAAATAGTCAAATCAGTAAATAATGTCTCAATCAGATTGACCGATGAAAGATGGATTCACATAGTTGAAAACCATGATGACCTTGCTGGATATTATGATGAAATACTCAATGTCGTCGAAAACCCTGAGTATGTTATAAAAGGATATCAAGATGCATTGATTGCCTTGAAGCAAAAGGAAGCAGGGAAGTTTCTTGCAGTAATTTATAAAGAAACAAATGAGAACGATGGGTTTATTATTACTGCGTACTTTACAAGTAAAATAAAAATCGAAAGAGAGGTAATTTTATGGCAGCAATGGAAATAGAAAAGACATTAAAAGAGGTGAATGAACTAATATCCCACTTCATTAAAATGCCGGAAACAAAGATGTGGATTGATTATGACAGAGAAGCAGATGTACTTTATCTAAGCTTCAAAAGGCCGCAGCGTGCAACAGATTCCGAGATGCTTGAAAATGGTATAATTTTGAGATACAAAGGGGAAGAACTTGTAGGAATTACGGTATTGAATGCCTCTAAGAGGTAAAACCATTCAAGATATTTATGCCAGGAATCAACGAAGCGACAGATACTGATCTAAAGGTAATTGAAGACTTGAAAAAGTCAGGCTGGAAGCGGGAAGACATTTGGATTTATCATCAGCAGTACAGAAAGATTACATCTTAGAATTCTTCAGAGGTAACCATCGATGTCGAAAGGAAGAAGGAAGAAAGCCGAAGAGATAAACCTGTCTGACGCGAAGGCATATCGTCATGCTGATGCGGATTCTCCTTTGCGTCCGGATGTAGGCACGCAGGTACAGTTCAGGAAGAAAAGGCCACCCACAACGTATCGTTATGATTCTTCGCTTTCTCCGGCGCTGGATTGGGACGGGCAAAATCCTTCCCGTGAGTTGGGTGAATGGCTTATTGCCATGATTGAAAAGGCGGCTGCGCTTCCGGCGCCTCATACCTTTGATAAACCCCAGGAGTTTAAGAATTCCGCGGGACACGTTATCTCCACAGTCAGGGGATTACAGGAAGCCGTGGAGCAGTTGAAACGTCTCCAAAAACCTTTTCTTGACTGGACAGGCAAGGCAGAACGGCTTTCGTTTGATGTACCGACGCTACCGCTCTTTGTCCACGAACGTCTCTCCACAAAGGCGATTATTGAAACCCTGAAAGCCCACCGGAAGCAAGAGGGACCCAAACAATTGTCGTTGTTTGATCTTTTTGCCGATGAACAGAGATCGGTTACCGACCAGGTGTTGAAGGCTTATGAATACCGGGACAAGTGGGTGAATCGCATGATCCTCGGCGATTCCCTTGTCGTGATGAACTCACTCCTGCATTACGAAGGACTTGGTGGACAGGTGCAGATGATCTACATTGACCCGCCCTACGGCATCAAATTCGGCAGCAACTTCCAGCCGTTTGTGCGCAAACGCGATGTAGGCCATAACGATGATGAAGACATGACCCGTGAGCCGGAGATGGTAAAGGCTTATCGGGATACATGGGAACTTGGCTTGCATTCATACCTAACTTACATGCGTGATCGTTTGCTGATTGCACGTGATCTTCTTACACCAACGGGAAGTATCTTTGTGCAGATAAGTGACGAGAATTTGCATCATGTGCGGGAAATAATGGATGAGGTGTTTGGGAAGGAGAATTTTGTCAGTGCAATAACTTTTCAGAAAACAACAAGTTCTACAGGAGATAGGTTGTCATCAATTTCTGATTATTTACTTTGGTATTGTAAAGGCATAGAGAAATTAAAATATAGGCAACTTTATTATAAAAAGGAATTCGGTAGTGATGGGTCGTTGGGATACAACCGTGTAGTTCTTCCCGATGGGACAAAGAGAAGCTTAACAAAAGAAGAAAAAGAGGATTTGTCAATAATCCCAAAGGGATCAAGAATTTATAAAATTGATAATTTGACGAGCACGAGGCCCGCCGGTGAAGGCGATGTTCGCGAGTATGAATTTGATGGAAAACATTATTCTCCAGGTAAAGGAACATTTAAGACAGATTTGAAAGGCTTAAATCAACTTGTTAAATCCAATCGAGTTGAAGCAACTTCAGGCGGTATATATTATGTCAGATATTTTGAAGATTTCCCTTATTTCTCGATTTCAAATTTATGGAGCGATACAAGTGCTGGTGGTTTTGGCATGGATAAGATGTACGTTGTGCAAACTAATGATAAAGTCATTCAGCGGTGTATGCTCATGACCACCGACCCAGGCGATCTTGTGCTTGATCCGACCTGTGTGCGGGAGGGGACGCTGGTTTTGACCCCAAGCGCCGTTCCTACCCCCCTTAATCCCCCCGTAAACGGGGGGAGAAGAAGTGATGGCATAAACGCTGGGAAAACTACTCCCTCCCCGTTTACGGGGAGGGCCGGGGTGGGGTGTCCTGATTCCATAACGGGGCGGGCTGGGGTGGGGTTGCCAAACTCCATAGCGGGAAGGACTGGCTTGGGGCGCCCTGCGATGGGGTTAACTCCCATAGAATCCCTCAAACCAGGCGATTCCGTTTACTCCCACGACGGCGAACCACACCGTGTCATTCGCACCATAAAAAGACGCTATCATGGCACCATGATTGGCATTCGCCACAGATTATCACCTGACACACTCTGGCTTACCGGGGACCACCCTGTCCTGATAAAAACGCGGCGTCATGCATTTACTCATAAGCGTGACTGGGGGCATGTGCCAAAAGAAACCTTTTCACGGGCGCGTTCCATTCGCAAGGAAATGACTCCCTACGAACGAAAACTCTGGTCAAAATTAAGGGGTGAGCAGCTTGGCGTCAAGTTCCGCAGACAGCATCCCGTCGGTTCGTACATCGCAGATTTTTACTGCGCAGAGCGCTCCCTGGTTGTTGAAATTGACGGAAATTCCCATTTCTCAGACGGCGGGAAACGCCGTGACGAGACAAGAACGGGATGTTTGACAAACGCAGGACTTGGGGTACTTCGTTTCACGAACAGAGATATTCAAACCAACCTTGAAGGCGTGGTAGAACGCATTTGCCTTGAAATTGGTAAGGAAGCTAAAGATAGCAGGGAAGATACCGTCTGGCTTATGGCTGATAAATTGCAGGTGGGCGACACCGTATTTTATGGTACAGATGTAGTCCCTGTTCAAATTGCAGAACTTCTTCGTGAAGAGACGACGGAATATGTCTACGACCTGGAGGTCGAAGGCGCGCATTCCTTCCTGACAAACGTCTGTGCCGTGCACAATTGCGGCTCAGGCACAACTGCCTATGTCGCAGAACAATGGGGACGTCGCTGGATAACCATTGATACAAGCCGTGTACCACTTGCGCTTGCACGCCAGAGAATACTTACCGCTACATTTCCCTATTACGAGCTAAAAGATGGGGCACGCGGGCCAGTGGGCGGTTTTGTTTATAAGCGCAAACAGAATAAGAAAGGCGAAGAGATCGGTGGTATCGTACCGCATGTAACTTTAAAATCCATTGCCAATAATGAACCTCCTGCTGAAGAAGTCCTGGTTGACCGTCCCGAAGTAGACAATAAAATCACCAGGGTCTCAGGCCCGTTCTGTGTTGAGGCAACGATTCCAACGCCAGTTGACTGGGAAGGTGATGGTGTAGAAGACTCAAGTGCTGGAGTGGCAGAGCAGCATGGGTCATTTATTGACCGCATGCTTGAGATACTGCGTAAATCACCGGTGCTCCACATAGGAAGCGGCAAGAGCGTTACCCTTAAAAACATCCGACCACCTGCAAAGACATTATCATTATCTGCAGAAGCGATAGTATTTCCTGCTAATTTAGTAAACGGGAAGTCTACCCCCCTTAGTCCCCCCGTAAACGGGGGGAGAACAGGTGTTGACATAAACGGGGGAAAAGAAGCTCCCTCCCCGTTTACGGGGAGGGCTGGGGTGGGGGAGCCCGTTGCGCTGCTCTTTGGCCCTGAAAATGGCGCTGTGAGTGAAAAGCTCGTACACGAGGCGCTGAAAGAGGCCAATTTGAGAGGTTACACCCATCTGTATGTGATTGGTGTTGGTATTCAATCGAACGCCAGGATTCTGATTGAGAATGCCGTAAATATGGGTATGATTCCGGCAACATACGTTCAGGCAACTCCAGACATTATGATGGGTGATCTTTTAAAGAACATGCGTTCCAGCCAGATATTCAGCGTATGTGGCCTGCCAGAGGTAAGGCTTACAAAGGTAAATCCCAGCGCCCCCTCACTCAAGTCCCTTCCCACAAAGGGAGAGGGAGGCTCTCTGTATCAGGTGGAGTTGCTTGGGCTTGATGTCCTCGATCCTGTGACTATGGACATTGACAAACGAGGCGGCAATGACGTGCCTGCGTGGTTTCTGGATACGGATTACAACGGTCTCTGTTTCCATGTCTGTCAGGCATTCTTCCCGCGCACCAGCGCATGGGATAATCTCAAGCGTGCCTTAAAGGGTAGTTATGATGAAGGTGTGTGGGAACACCTTGCAGGGACGAAAAGCGTTCCGTTTGAGGCTGGCGAACATGGACAGATTGCGGTAAAGGTGATTGACGACCGCGGGAATGAGTTGATGGTGGTGAAGAATCTGAGGGAGTCTGTATAACGACCGCTGTCATACATGGCAGGATTATAACTCCGTCTTTCAGGTTGGTAAAAGGGGAAGAATCTCGAATAATTTCGCGCTACAAAACGGAGACGAAGAACCTATCGTAACCCCAGCCTTCAGGCTGGGGGCTAAAAACAAAGAAATCTTCGTTGATACCTTGAATGGTTATACAGAACATTTACACTGTCTCCTTGGATTAAATGCGGATATGAGTATTTCAAAAGCAATGCATCTGATAAAAGGTGAATCGTCTTTCTGGATAAACAAACAAAAAATCACACCATATACGTTTGAATGGGCAGATGAATATTTCGCAGTTTCCGTGAGTGAATCAATGCTTGATAAGGTAAGATTCTACATCAGTAGCCAGGAAGAACATCACAAGAAGGTTACCTTTGATCAGGAATATGAGGAATTCGTCAGGAAATACTATTTTGGAAGTCACGGCTAAAGCCGTATTTGATTGGTATTAATGATCTCCGCCATAAATGGCGGAGTTATACAGGATGTCCCAGAATATATAGCAATAAATTCTGTTTTTCGAAAAATCCAGGTTGACACCCCTTCTTATTTGCAGGTTTAAGTATCGAAAACCGGAGGTTTTTGGCTATATCTAGGTTAAGGGATTTCAATCACCCCCCATAGTCCCCCCGTAAACTGGGGGGAAACAGGGAGGAAAGTTGACGAAGGCCTAATTTATCTTAGATGAGGCTATCCCAAAGGAGCTTTGAAGACAAACAAAGATACTATGAACAATTTTGAAGTTGAACAACCTATACGAAATTCCCCTTATGATGAACCTGCCGAGCACTGGCATATTGAGGAGGGACAACCACCGGAAATAAGAGCAGATCGCCGTCCGGCAGGGTATTTTTACCGCGACCCAAAAGCTCCCATATCTTCAGGAGAACACGAGGCGCGGGGACAGTGGGTTGAGTTGGCGCTTGTAAACCTGATACGCAAACAGATGAAGGATTGGCGAACAAAGAACTATCCCGGCGTGACAGGGACAACCCTTGAGCTCTTGAAATATTGGCAGCGCGACGGAAGGCAGCACCGGCTTTTCTTTGCGCAGATAGAAGCCGCTGAGACAATCATCTTCTTACATGAAGCTCGTGCAGACTATCTTCAGGGAATTAATATACCGCTTGACGATATAAGCGACGAACGAAAGGCTGAAGGCTATACGGCCTTTAAACGCTACGCCTGCAAGATGGCTACCGGCGCTGGAAAGACGACCGTAATGGGCATGCTTGCGGCGTGGACTATTCTGAACAAGGTCAATGACAGGGGTGATGGGAGATTTTCAGATGTGGTGCTTGTGGTCTGCCCCAATGTCACGATCCGCAATCGTTTGCAGGAACTTGACCCGGCAAGAGGTGAAGCAAGCCTGTACCGTACGCGCGACCTGGTTCCGCAACACCTCATGTCTGACTTGATAAAAGGCCGGGTGCTGGTAACCAACTGGCATGTGTTTGAAGCGCAGGGAATCCAAACCGGAGGCGTGAGCGCAAAAGTCAGCAAGGCAGGTGTGCCTGTACGGATTAAAGAGACGATAACCATTGGAACAAAGACAACCATTGCACGTGGGAAGCGATACCTGACACCGGATGAATTAGATCGTCAAGTAGCAACGGGTCTGATTTCAATTTTGAGCGAGGAGCGGGATAAGCAGGGGAATCTTAAGAAAGTTGCTGTTGAGTCGGTCAAATATGTTGAGAGCGATACGGCTATGGTAAACCGTGTGCTTGGGAAGGAGATCGGCGGGAAGCAAAATATCCTTGTATTCAATGACGAGGCGCATCACGCCTACCGTATTCGTAAACCCGAACCGGACGAAACAGAAGAAGATGTTTTTGGAGAAGAAGAGGAAATCGAGGAATTCTTCAAGGAGGCAACTGTCTGGGTTGACGGTCTCGACAGGATACGTAAGCTGCGGGGTATTAATTTCTGCGTAGACCTTTCTGCAACCCCGTATTACTTAGGCCGTGTTGGTCAGGAAACCAATCGCACGTTCCCATGGGTCGTGAGTGATTTTGGCCTGACGGATGCGATTGAATCCGGACTGGTAAAGATTCCTCAATTAGCAGTTCGGGATACTACAGGCGCTGAGATACCCGGATACTTCAATATATGGCGCTGGATACTTCCACGCCTTACCCCTGCCGAGCGTGGCGGCAAGAGGGGAACTCCAAAACCTGAGGCGATTCTTAAATGGGCAAACACACCTATTGCAATGCTGGCAGGACTCTGGGAAGAATTAAGGCAGAAATGGACAGAAGATAGCCAGGATTCCCGTCCTCCGGTATTTATTCTTGTCTGCAAAAACACCAAGATAGCAAAGGTGGTCTATGAATGGCTTGCAGAGGACAAACCGCCAACCGGCATACCTTCTTCTGGAATCGGTGGGTTTCTCAATCGTAATGGAAATATACTCACCATCAGGGTGGACTCAAAAGTAGTGCATGAAACCGACACGGAAGGCGCTAAAAGTGACGAATCACGCTGGATGAGATTTACCCTCGATACTGTGGGAAAGACTGATTGGCCACGTGATAGTCAAGGACGTGCAATTTATCCGGAAGGGTTTGAAGAACTGGCAAAGAAACTTGGCCGGCCGCTTCACCCGCCGGGCAGGGATGTGCGCTGTATTGTAAGTGTCGGGATGCTCACTGAAGGCTGGGACTGCAATACGGTTACTCACATTGTCGGGCTGAGGCCGTTTATGTCTCAGCTCTTATGTGAGCAGGTAGTAGGACGGGGACTGAGGCGTTCAAATTATGAAGTTGGAGAAGACGGCGAACTTACTGAAGAGGTTGCTAAGGTATTTGGTGTCCCTTTTGAGGTAATTCCCTTCAAGCAGAACAAGATGGGGACTAATCCTCCTCCTGTAAAGCGATATCATATAACAGCAGTACCCGGAAAGGCTCAATATGAGATAAGATACCCGCGCGTCGAAGGCTATCAGCAGGCTATCCGCAATCGTATTATGGTGGACTGGAATGCTGTTGCACAACTGCGTCTCGACCCGATGAACATTCCACCGGAAGTGGAGATGAAAGCCGGACTCCCCAACAACCAGGGGCGTTATTCGCTCACGGGACCCGGGAGGATTGAAAATGTGGATCTAAACCCTTATCGGTCTGGGCGGCGTTTTCAGGAACTGGTCTTTGAACTGGCACGTGATTTGGCCAGGGACTATGTGTCACAGCCGGGGTGCACGGTACCGTCACATATCCTTTTCCCGCAGGTTGCAAAGATTGTGGAAAAATATCTGAAGGAAAAAGTTGTGCCTGTTGCACCCGCAAGTATCCTGGATGTATTCTTGTCCCCATACTATGGATGGGTTATTGAACGATTAGTAGAAGCCATCAAACCCGATACATCCCTGGGAGAAGCGCCGGAGATACCGCGTTATGAAACAAGCCGTGGACCGGGCTCTACGGCAGAAGTGGATTTTTGGACAAGCAGGGAGGTGCGCGAAGTCATCCACTCCCATGTAAATTATGTTGTTGCCGACACGAAAAAATGGGAACAGGCTGCTGCATATATCATTGATAAACATGAGAAGGTAGAAGCATTTGTTAAAAACGCCGGCATCGGCTTTGCCATTCCCTATTTACATAACGGTCAGCCTCATGACTATATGCCAGATTTCATCATCCGCTTAAAATGTGAACCACCCATCCATCTTATTTTGGAAACAAAAGGATTTGATGAACTTGCAGAAATAAAGGCCCAGGCTTCAAAAAGGTGGGTGGATGCGGTAAATGCTGAAGGAAGTTATGGTAAATGGGAATATGCCGTTGCCAGAAAACCGGAAGAAGTGGGGAAAAGGATAGATGAATCTGTGAAATGATGCGAGTGATAAAACTTGATCAAATCCATTTTTTGTCTGAATACTACCTCGCAAAGAGACTGTTCAAGGCGTTTAAAGGAAAACTTTCCGGTGAATAAATAATTTCCTTATGAAAAAGGATTGAGGTTGTTAAAATATTGAAAAATGATTATTATCACAGGGAAAGAAAATGAGTATTGAAATTGCCGTCAAATGAATATTGAGATGCTTGTTTCCAACATATCTTACACAGAAAAAATTTAACCTTCTCATCAAATAAATGAAGATCAGACATAAACTCGTGATTCTTTTGGCTGTATTACTGGTTATCCTGGATAGCGTGCTCGTCTTTTTTGTTTACAAACGTACCCGCCGGGAATTTGTTATGGAGGTTCGGGAAAAGGCGAAATTAATCGCTATGGAATTAGAAACCACCAGGAATTATCTTGCATCCGCCTTGCAGAATTCCAAAATTGGAATTACGGAACAGACAAAATATTTTATTCCTGCCGTTTCTGCCAATGCTATTGGAACAAAGTTTGCCGAAAAGACGGGCTATATTATTCGGCAAACCAGCAGAAAATATAGAAATTTGTTTAATAAACCCGACCACTTTGAAGACGATGTCCTCCGGAAGATGGAAGAGAATCCCAACCTTCTTGAATACTGGTCAGATGATGTTGTTGATGGGAAAAGAGTTGAGCGGTATCTTTACGCTTTATACGTAAAAGAGGAGTGCCTCCTTTGCCATGGACCTAAAGAAAAAGCCCCGGAATTTATCCGGAAAAATTATGCTATAGGGTACGATTATAAAGTTGGAGAATTACGGGGGGCTATCAGTGTCGTTATTCCAAAGGAAATTGCTGAACGAAAATTCGCAGAAAACGTCATATTTTTTATTACCGCCAGTTCTGTCAGCATTTTCATGATCGTAGCAATCATTTTTCTGACTACAGAAAAGTTGATGAGGCCGATTGAGCGGTTAACAACTGCTGTGGCTACGATATCAAAGACAGGCGATCTTACAACGAAAGTAGATATTTTGTCCAAAGATGAGGTGGGACAACTTGGCAGGGCATTTAATGACATGTCTACCAAATTGCAATCAACGTATGCTACCCTGGAACAACGTATCGCCGAGAAGACTGCTCATTTGCAACAGGCAGTCTTGGCCTTAGAGCGGGCAAACAAAATGAAATCCGAGTTTCTGGCGAATATGTCGCATGAACTCCGCACGCCGCTCAATGCGATCATTGGCTTTGCAGAAGTCTTGCGGGACAAGATTGCCGGTGACCTGAATGATGAACAGACGGACTTCGTGAACGATATCCATAGCAGTGGCTGCCATCTCCTTCAAATGATCAACGATATCCTGGATTTATCCAAGATTGAGGCAGGTAAAATGGAACTGCAGTATGGAGTTTTTCTTGTCCCTGAGGCTATTGATGAAGTGCATACGATACTTAAAGGACTTGCCAGCAAGAAACATCTGGAATTAAAGACCGTAATACTGACGGAGGTGAAAAACATCGAGGCTGACCGCGTTAAATTTAAACAAGTCTTATATAATCTGCTGTCGAATGCCATAAAATTTACCCCTGAGAACGGGAAGATCATTCTGGAAGCTGGTGTTATGGACGATATGTTGCAGTTGTCAGTATCTGATACAGGAATTGGGATGAAGTCGGAGGACCAGCAAAAAGTATTTAAGGAGTTCTGGCAGGCAGACAGTTCTTTTGCCAGGAAATATGAAGGAACAGGGCTGGGACTCGCTCTGACGAAAAGGATTGTTGAGATGCATGGGGGGGAAAATCTGGTTTGAAAGTGAATATGGGAAGGGAAGTGCCTTTTATTTTACATTACCTCTCAAAGCCACGGTTAAAACGACAGAGACTAAAGAGATCAAGGCCAAGCCACTTCAAGCAACTCCCGTAGGAGTAAAGGATGCAAAAACGGTTTTGGTTGTAGAAGATGATCGCATGGCAGCGGACCTTCTTACCCTGTATTTAACGAATGCGGGGTACAATGTTGTCGTAGCTGTGGATGGTGAGGAGGCTATCAAAAAGGCAAAGGAATACCAGCCGTTTTTAATTACCCTGGATGTTATGTTACCCAAAAAAGACGGATGGGACGTTCTTTCCGAACTCAAAAACTCTCAGGACGTAGCCAACATACCCGTAATTATCGTGTCAATGGTGGACAATAAAGATCTCGGCTTTAGCCTCGGAGCCGTGGAATATTTAATAAAGCCCATCGATAGGGTAAAACTCATTGATATCGTGACCAGCTGTATTCCTGCAGAGAGAGACAAGAGCAAATCCATGACCGTATTAGTGGTCGATGATGATGAAAAGGCCGTTAAGTATATGAGCTCCGTCCTGGAAAATGCGGGTTTTGATGTACTGCGGGCATACAGTGGGAAAGCAGGGATCAATCTTGCGATTAACAATAAGCCGGATCTTATGATACTTGACCTTATGATGCCGGAAGTCAGTGGCTTTGATGTTGTTGAGAAGCTCAGGACTCACCCGACGGCAAAGGGAATTCCCATTATTATCTGTTCTGCAAAGGATATAACCCCGGAAGACAAAAAGATATTAAACGGCCATATTTTAGCCATTGTCCAAAAGAGCAGCCATACAAAAGAAGACCTTCTTTCTTCGATTAAGAAGATAGAACATTTACATGTGAAAAGCTGAAGTGCAATAAACGGTCTGCATCGTGTTTCGGGTGAAAAGATGAAATCTATGGTAAGGGTAAAAAGAAGGTATCATTGCAGGGAGACAATTGATCGCGAGGCAGAAGCTGGAGCAAGTTTTGGGATTCCTTGCCAATACGCCCGGAACAAACGCCGCAATCTCCTGGCAATGACAAAGGCATGTCAACCTATTTCAGGCATTTACCATAGAAAGACAAGACGGGCACAAAAATGGAAGAAATTCAGTTCATCGGTCCAATTCGAACTTCAAAACCCTAAACTATTTCGTTGAAGGAAAAACAGGTATGTCAGACAAGAATGTAATGGTCGTTGAGGATAATGAAAAAAACCGAAAACTCGTGCGCGTTGTGCTTAAGGCAAAGGGATATAATGTGATTGAAGCAACTACCGGAGAGGAGGCGCTCAACCTATTAAAGAACCAAAAGCCCAATATTATCCTTATGGACATCCAGCTCCCCGGGATAGACGGTCTCACTCTGATAAAGCAGATCAAGGCAGACTCTGTCACAAAGGAAATTCCGATTATTGCAGTTACTGCGTATGCGATGAAAGGGGACGAACAAAAGATCCTGGATACGGGCTGTGAAGCCTACATGAGCAAACCGATTAATACCCAGGAATTACCCCTCGTTATTGAAAAGTATATTAAAAAAGAGTAGTCATACCTTAAAGAAAGGCAATTTTAGCCGTGAACCACTACGAGAAAAGACAGGGGAACCATGAGCAAACCTAAAATATTGGTGGCGGATGATATCAAGCAAAATGTAAAACTCCTTCGGGTAATCCTGACTGCCGCCGAATATGATGTCGTTGAGGCTTATGATGGCGAGGAAGCATTAGAAAAAGCGAGAGGTGAGCACCCCGATTTAATATTGTTGGATATTATGATGCCAAAGATGACCGGATATGAGGTATGCCAGAAACTCCGCGCAGATGCAAGCACAAAGAACATTCCTATTGTCATGATTACTGCCTTGCATGAGATGAACGACCGGATCAAAGGGATCGAGGCAGGGGCTGATGATTTTATTAGCAAACCGTTTAATAAAGCAGAGCTGCTTGCCCGAATCAAAGCGTTGCTGCGTATGCGGCAGGTAACAGAGAAGCCGGTGAAAAAGGACGAAACGAGTGTTTTAGAATCAATCTTGTCTGATCTGAAAGAAGGCATCATCGTTACTGACGGGCAATGGAAGATCAGGAATATGAATAAAATGGCACACGACCTCTTACATATCCCGGAAACGGATATGAAAGATACAGATTTTTTAACATACTTATCGCATCTGAAGCTGTCCTTGCCCGTAGAGGTAATTACAAATACGCAGGAGAAAATTACTGATTTTCAGATTACTGATTCAAATGCCGAAGGTCTGCCATCGATAAACGCACGGATGACAAAGATACTGAATGAGCAGGGAAATGTAGCCGGAATTACCTTTACTTTAAGAAAATAATCAGCGTAACAAAGAGAGGAAACCTAGGCTGGTCCATGCAATAGAATCGGGTAATGTGTTTCAGGGGAAAAGATAAAAACCCGATTTACTTCAGGCCGTGTATAGTATTACCCCGTAAAAACTTCTTGTCCTCATTTTCATGAGGACAAGTTTTCGTAAGTTTTTTCACAATCCTAAATCCTTAGCGCAGCAAAGCCGCATCCAATTCTCCGTTGTGAAAGCGGTAGATTGCTTCGGCAAAGACCCTCGCAATAACACAGGCGGTGCTTTGATGACATATTGTGTATTGTCATTGCGAGTGAAGCGAAGCAATCTTTCTCTCATAAACAATCAGTACCTCCTGATAAGGAATAAATGGGGTTGTGAAAAAACTTACAAAAAGAAGAAGTTTTTACACGGTAATATTATATAAGGTAGGTCAACCGTCCCGGTTGACATTATAATGACAAGTGGAGACGCTTGTTCTACCGATAGAGGGGATTTGCTTGCGGCTTCACTGCCTTAGGGTTTTATAGCTTCCTTCTGTTTCCAATTCCGGGGAAATTGCTGATGGGGAGGTCGCCCGCCTACTTTAGTAATGATGCCCGGATAAATTCCCTGAATAAGGGATGGGGATTGGTGGGCTTCGACTTAAATTCCGGATGAAACTGAACACAGACAAACCAGGGATGATTCTGCAATTCCATGATTTCCACCAATCGTTCGTTTGGGGTATATCCGCTAAAAACCATGCCCCTGGCTACAAACAGGTCGGTATAGCTATTATTAAATTCATACCGGTGCCGGTGCCGTTCCGAGATATCCCGGTTTCCATATGCCTTAAATGCTTTTGTGCCTTCCTGCAGCACACACAGCTGGGCTCCAAGCCTCATGGTTCCCCCCTTAGACGATACCCCACGCTGCTCTTCCAATAAGCTGATTACCGGGTCAGGCGTATTGACGTCAAATTCCGTGCTATTTGCACCCTTGAGATTGCATACATTCCGAGCAAACTCAATTGCAGCGCATTGCATCCCGAGGCAAATCCCAAAGTACGGGATTTTGTTTTCCCGTGCATACCGTATCGCTTCAATCTTGCCCTCAACACCGCGCACACCAAATCCGCCGGGCACAAGGATCCCCCGCACTCCTTCAAGATGAGCCCTGGCCCCGTTCTTTTCAACATCCTCAGACTCTACCCTGCGCACCTGTACCCGGGCATTGTTCCCTATCCCCCCGTGAATCAGGGATTCGTAAATAGACTCATAGGCTGACTGATGCGCAATATATTTTCCCACAATCGCTATTTCAGTGGTCTGATTTGGATTTTTTAGTATCTCCAGTATTGATAACCACCGGTCGAGGGTGTTTCCGTCGGTTTTTAATTTTAATTTTTGAATAATAAACGTATCCAGGCCCTGATCGACAAGGATCAGCGGTATCTCGTAAAGATAGGGTTTTACATCCCGTTCTTCAATGATCGCATTTTTGTCTACATTGCAAAAGAGTGATAGTTTTTCTTTTACCTCGGCGCCAAGATGTTTTTCCGTCCTGCAAATAATGATATCGGGCTGAATGCCTGCCTGTCGCAACATACCGACGCTGTGCTGGGTCGGTTTCGTCTTTATCTCCTCGGCAGCGCTCAAAAAAGGAACGAGGGTGAGGTGGATATAGAGTACATTTTCCCTTCCCACCTTTTGGCCAAACTGTCGTATGGCTTCAAGGAAGGGCTGATTTTCAATATCGCCCACAATACCGCCGATTTCGGATATGACCACGTCTGTGTCAGGCCCATCCAGCTTCTGGATACACTCAATAATTTCGTTGGTAATATGGGGAATTACCTGTACCGTCTTTCCCAGATATTCTCCCCTGCGTTCTTTCGTGATAACAGAATAGTAGATAGAACCGGTCGTAAAATTACAATACCGGTTCGTCCTGCTCTGGGTAAATCGTTCATAATGCCCAAGATCCAGGTCTGTCTCGGCGCCATCATCAGTTACATATACTTCTCCGTGTTCATAGGGGCTCATCGTCCCCGGATCAATATTCACATAAGGATCAAATTTCTGTAGTCGTACCTTAAGTCCTCTGCTTTCCAGCAACATCCCAATGGAGGCAGAATTGAGACCCTTACCGAGAGAAGAAACCACACCGCCCGTAACAAAGATATGTTTAGTCATGTTTGTATCTTTCCAAAAATGCCATCAAATCATCCCGTGTATCAATACCTATCGAGGTGTGCTCTGTGATTGCCACCTTAATTTTATAGCCGTTGGAGAGCGCCCTGAGCTGTTCCAGCTTTTCCGCCTGTTCTAAAGCAGAGGGGGGGAGTTTCGCGTATTGTAATAAGAAATCCCTCTTATATGCATAAATGCCCAGATGCCTCAAAAACCTGCTCCCTGGTTCATTCAGGGGATCTTTACTGTCCCGCAGGTATGGTATCTGTGAACGCGAAAAGTAGAGTGCATAGCCATAATTATCCAGCACAACCTTGACCACATTCGGATTGGTCAGTTCTGCCGCATTTTTTATCTCGTGCGCAAGAGTTGCCATAACAGCATCCCGGTCTTTGGCCATGGCCCCGATCACCTGATCGACCATTGCTGCATTCAGTTCTGGCTCGTCTCCCTGCACATTTACGATGACGTCTGCATCTAATCCACCCGCCACCTCAGCAATTCGGTCAGTTCCCGATGTATGTGATACGGAAGTCATCTCTGCATCACCGCCAAACCCTTTCACAATATCATAAATAAGCCGGTTATCAGTAGCAACAATAACTTTGTGAATTTGTCTTGCCTGTTTTACGTTTTGATAGACGTGTTCTATGATATATCTTCCGGTAACTGACTTGACTTCTGGCAGGATGAGTTTGCAAGGCAGTCTGGTCGACGCATATCGTGCGGGGATGATAACAACTGCCTTCATGCAATATATTCAGTCATGGAATTATTTTCTTTGCAGAAATACCTGTTCCCAAAATAATAAAGCATAATTCTATGTTACAAGACCGTGTTATTCAAACAATTTTTCAAGATTTTTCAGAGGTCACTGCGGCTCTGTCTTTGAAAAATTGTTGCCTTAAACCCCGGAAGTCAAAGACAGGACTTAATGTCACAGCACAACGAACTGCAAGGCATATCTGCGTCAAAGAGAAATACAAGTAATTCCAGGTCAAACAAAAGGAACTTGCATTCCTTAAAATTATTTAGTATAGTCAACGTTTTGTAGGCGAGAAATATCTGCCTGCAAATTGTCTTTGCCGGTAAGAAACGCTGGTAAGAATAGTTTCTGGATTTGATGATGGAGCAGAGAGTATTACCGGGTAAAAACTTCTTTCCCTCCATTTTCATGAGGGTAAGTTTTTGTAAGTTTTTTCACAACCCTGTGTACCCCTTACGAGGAGGTACAGATTATTTATGAAAGAAAGATTGCTTTGTTTCGTTCGTAAGGACAACGCACAATATGCCCTCCAAGGCATAGCCCATGTCATTGCGAGGGGTTTTTTCCCGAAGCAATCTCCCGCTTTCACAACGGAGAATTATCGTGGCTTCGTTGAGTTTCGGTGTTGAAGAAGATCGACAGGTTACTGGTCATTGCAAGCACCCTTGCGTTGCTCAGTGTAAACTCCGCGAAACCAAAGTTGCAAGCTCGGGTAATGCAAGCCCGTGAGACTTCTCGCTTTGCCAGGAATGACCGTTATAGGAAAATTGCTTCGGACTAGAGCCTTCACAATGACAACTTTCTTTAAGCGTTTATCAGAATAACATCTTGCTAAATTCCTGCAGTGAGACGGAAAATAAACCCATGAATATTGTCTTTTATCCTGACCCGGTGCTTCGCCAAAAGGCGAAACCACTCACGGAAATTAATAGTGAAGTATGCAAAAAAGCAGAAGAGATGATGGAATTAATGCACCAGGCCCAGGGTGTTGGGCTTGCAGCGCCACAGGTGGGATGGTCAGTTCGACTTTTCATTATTGATGTGGTTGGGGCTAGCAGTGGTGAAAAGGTATTTATTAACCCGGTTATTATTGAAGAGCAGGGCGAGCTGAATAAGGAAGAGGGTTGTTTAAGCTTTCCCGGCATTACCAGCAAGATTATCCGTGCGCAGCGGATTAAGGCACAAGCTTATACCCTGAAAGGGCAAAAGATAGAGATAGAGGCTGAAGGGTTGGCGGCGCGCGCATGGCAGCACGAATTGGACCATCTCAACGGAGAACTTTTTATTGACAAGATGATTCCTTCAAACCGGTTGGCTATATCTCAGCAGTTAAAAGAATTCGAACGGCTCTATAAAGGCGCCAAAATACCTGTCTAATCCAACGTTAAAGAATTTCAATTATCCCCCCCCATAATCCCCGTGTTTACGAGGGGAAACAGAGGGGAAGTCGTCTAATACCCAATGAATAAGGTTTACTAAGAGAGAAAAAGCTCTCTTCAAACAGAGGCTGGTCTATTACTCATGAATGTCGTCTTTATGGGAACTCCTGAGTTTGCTGTTCCCAGTTTATGCTCATTGACACGATCAACCCATAGAATTACTGCGGTTGTCACACAACCGGACAGACCCAAAGGAAGAAGTAAAATATCGAGCCCTTCGCCGGTGAAGGGAAAAGCACAGGAACTGGGATTAAAGATCCTGCAGCCTGTTAACGTCAATGATGACACAGTAGTGAAACAGCTCCAGGCCCTTTCGCCTGAGTGTATCGTGGTTGTTGCCTTCGGCCAGTTTTTATCCAATGCAATTCTTCATCTTCCGCGACATCGGTGTCTTAACATCCATGCATCTCTATTGCCAAAATATCGCGGAGCGGCTCCTATTAATTGGTCAATCATGCACGGGGAAACCGTCACGGGCGTTACTTCTGTGGTTATGACCGCCAGGATGGATGCCGGTGACGTCCTGGCTCAAAAAACAACGCCGTTATTGCCTGACGAAAATGCAGGAGCACTTGGAAAAAGGCTGTCTGCCATGGGCGCTGAACTTCTCATTGATACGTTGCATCTTATAGAAACGGGGAGCGCTACTTACACAAAGCAAGACGAACACGGCGTATCCTTTGCGCCAAAATTAAAGAAGGAACACGGGTTAATCCTGTGGCGTCAGGAGACACAAAAAATTCATAACCTAGTACGGGGCATGACACCTTCGCCCGGTGCATATGCGTATTTTCTCAAAAGCGGTTCAAAAGAAAAGGTAAGAATTATCATACAAAAGACGCAGATTCACGAAGCGCCAGAAGCAAAACCGTCTTTTAACCCAGGCATGATAAGCGAAATTACCCCTTGTGGAATTCATGTGGCAACGCTGGATGGAACTATTTGTATTACCCAGGTACAACCGGAAGGCAAGCGTGCCATGGATGCGCAGGAATACCTTCGGGGTCATAAGATAACCGCTGGGGATATGCTGGTATCGTAATTCCTGTTTCCCGGGTGTGGCAATGATTCATGCTATAGGGTTAAATTATTGATAACCGTTTAGTTTTTTGAAAAAGCATCGGGAAAAGCTCCGTTTGGAGTGATATATTTATAGACAAACTTACATTACCGCAATTCTGAAGTGTTTTGCGGTAAACTAATTTCTTGTCATTTACATAAAGGCAGGTACTATGGAATTTATTGATAAAAAAGTTGTTTCTATCAATAACCTCATGATGAAGTTTCGCAAGAAAAAGTGTTCGCCGAAAAATTTACTGATTTTATTCCCCCACTGCATTCAGAGTTCGCAGTGCAAGCAGAATGTCAAACATGATTTGAATGAATGTAAACGCTGTGGGAAATGTAAAGTGAAGGACTTGATAGAATTTTCTGAAAAGTATGGTGTTCATATTAGCCTTGCCAGCGGAGGACGCGCCGCACTTCAAAGGGTGATGGACGAAGATATTCACGGGGTAATTGCGATTGCCTGTGAAAAGGAGCTCCGGACTGGTCTAATGGCGGCCATGTCTAAGGCGATATTTGCCGTACCGAATCTGAGACCTCACGGATATTGTAAGGATACGGATGTATATCTGGACGAGGTAAAAGAGGCGATTGAAAAATTCCTCACCTAAGCACGATGTCCGCTACGAATGTATTCGTATCCTGCGTGCAATTGATGAACAGGAGGTTTTTGCCGGGGAATTACTCTCCGAAAGATACTCGCGCGGCGATCTTTCTGAACGAGACAAAGGGCTCCTCGCCGAATTGACACATGGCGTTATCCGTCATCGTCTGTCTCTTGATACCATCATTTCCGCTTTCTCCAAAATCCCGCTTGCCAGGATAGAGCCCTGGATATTATACGCCCTGCGGATGGGTCTCTATCAGATGATCTATTTAGACAGGATTCCTCCGTCTGCTACGGTAAATACATCAGTAGAGCTCGTAAAAAAATTAATCCGCCGTGCAGATGCCGTCAAATTTACCAATGCGATCCTTCGGTCTGTTGAACGAAGCATTCACAACAAATCCGCGCATGCCTCAGAAATAACCGACCCGCAGAAGGCCTTGCACAAACGGGACAATACGTGGTGTGTCTTTCACATTCCGATATTACCAAATCCTGCTGAAGCGCTCTCTTCCTGCCTGGCAGCGAATTATAGTCATCCGGAATGGCTTATACAGCGATGGGTCGGCAGATATGGAAAAGAGAATACCATGGAAATCTGCAAAGCCAACAATCGTGCGCCAAGGCTGTTCCTTCGTATAAATCAAAAGAAAATATCGGTCCGGGAATTTATTGCGTTGCTCGATAAAAGAGGTATCCGTGCAGATACCGTCAATGATGCCGTCGTTGTTAAGGATATTGCCGTCCAGGAAATTCCGGGATTTGCGGAAGGCTTGTTCTTTGTGCAGGACATCTCTGCCATGAAGGTGGCAGAATTCCTCAAGGCGGAGAAGTCGCATACCGTGCTGGATTTGTGCGCTGCACCCGGCGGAAAGACAACCCATATTGCAGAACTCCTGGGCGGGACGGGCTGGGTATATGCGCTGGATATCTCTTTCAACCGTTTGCTGCTCGTGAAAGAGAATTGCCGTCGGATGGGAGTTCAGAATGTCTCCCCCGTGTGCGGTGACGCCTCTGGCGGCAGAGTCCCTTTTCAGATTCAATTTGATCGGGTACTTATCGATGCGCCATGTTCCAATACCGGCGTGCTTGCGCGTCGTGCTGAGGCACGGTGGAGATTAAAAGAAAGGGATATTCAAACCCTGGCCTCTCTCCAATGCTCGCTCCTGAAGGCTGGCGCCGCCATGATGAAACCGGACGGTTATTTAGTATACAGTACCTGCAGCATTGAACCGGAAGAAAACCAGGAGATAATAAAAAAATTTATAGATAACAGCGAATCGCAATTTTATCTCGATGCCGAGGATTATTATTTGCCCGGTATAAATACCGGGGATGGTGGATACATGGCCCGGCTTTGCAAGAGACGAAGTCCGCCCTGAACGGTAAAATCGCATCAAACAACGATTGGTACTTTCCAAAGATTTCTGAGGTAAAAGAAATAAAACTGTCATTGCGGGCGCTAGCGAAGCAATTCCAGATTAGGAAAGATTGCAAAGCCTGTTCTGAACGTATCAGTGAGGATTCTCCGGCTTTCCTGCCGTTTCCGATTACCGATGTCTTGCTCCTTGCGATGATAAGATTTCATATATCCCTGACAGATTCTTTTTCCGCAGTGAAATCCGCAGGGTGCGCCGCTATGCGACTCTTGCAGGATCATCTTTTGAATTTCTAGTGCTTATGACATTTTCTTCTGTCCACATGATAGTTTTGCCACCACCAGTAGTTATCATAGTAAAAATAGGGGCGGTAATACGGATACGGCGGATAATCATGATATTCAATTACTGGCCAAAGGTATAATTCCTTTACCTGGATCAGTGGATACGTGTACTCTGCCTTATCCAAAGGCAATGTCCTCTTTCCCTGAACTTCTCCTGCGACCGTAAGTTCTCTTTTTTGAGTATAGACAAAGGTGTCGAGGTACTGTGTGACAAGCGCCAAAAACCTGCCTTCTGTTGTGTCAACATCTTTTGGTTGACCCCGAAAACCAGCAGGGCGTTGCAATACCTGAAGCAAAGTTCCCTCTTTCGTATTTTCAGAGCCAACAATGACCCCGCTTAAAACAATCATTTGACCCCGGTAACGTTCCGGGTCCTTCAATACCTGAGCAAAAGTAGTCTCTGGTCTGACCTGATCCCTGATTTGTTTCGATATTACCGGCGCACAACTGGCCATAAAAAATAATACGGCAATCGGTATTCCGTAAGAAGTGTCAAAACCTTTGCCGGTTTTCTTCGTCATGATCCTCTCCTGCCTGTTCAAAGAGACATTGTGCATGATTAAAAACTATCGTCATCCTTAATAATAATGCTTTATAATAACATCATCAACAAGATTATTGAGTAAGAGGGTATATGGAGTAAACGTAGTAGATAAGTATGCCTGCAAATGTCATGGTGAGTGTCCGTCGTTCTTACTCAGGATAAACCTTGGCCCGAAGCATTCTCCCTATGATCCACATTCCAGACAAAACGAGGAATCTCATGGAATTGCTTTGCTTGGGCTCGCAACTGCAGGATTTAGGTGATAGTGCGTGCCAGGATATTCCACGCGTAAAGGTCGTGCCATAAGTCTAAGTCTTTCCCGTGGGAAAAATTGAAGTGAAAGAAAAGTAAGGAATTATTATAATGCTAAAGTATAAGTTAAGATGGCAATGCGTAATAATTACGATGAGACCCCATTGTGGAAAGGAGATATTGTATGCAACTTTTAGAAAAATTACACTTTAATGAAAAGGGGCTTATCCCGTCAGTAATTGTCGATGTACAGGATGGGAAGGTCCTCACCCTCTGCTATATGAACAAAGACGCCGTTGAAAAAACCATTGAAACAGGCAAGGTGCATGTGTTTCGTCGTTCTCAGAACCGTTTGATGATTAAGGGCGAAACTTCAGGCCATATTCAGGTGGTAAAAAGAGTTTTTTTTGATTGTGAAGGAAATTCCCTCGTTTTCGCTGTAGAACAACATGTTGCCGCGTGCCATGCGGGATATAAAACATGCTATTATCGGGAATATGTTCCAGGGACAGATAGTATTCAGATTGCTGAGAATAAGGTGTTCGACCCTGATAAAGTTTACCGGTAATCAAGGCAGAGGAAGTATCCATTAAAATTAAATTCATTGAAAAAACGCTTGAAAACAAGGATATCACATGTTATAGTTTTTTATTCTTTGTTTCTTGATGTTATAGAAATTTATTCTGTCTCACTCGTTGGAGGGAAATAAATGGTGAAATATGGAAAGTATATAAAGCTTTTCCTTTTGATAGCCTTTGCAGGAATGTCGGGTTGTGCAGAGATGAGCGAGCTGAGAAATTTGAACAGAAGGCAGGCGATTACCATAAGAGATCAATCTGAAGAAATTGCACGGCTTAAGGGGCAGCTTTCTTCCGTATCAGATAAATTAAAGGCAAGCGAAGCAGAGATGGAAAAACTCAGAAAGCTTGCACGGTCGATTGGCGAAGGCGCGACAGTCAGAGATACTATAGAAGGACCAGTACTTCTTTTTCCTGAGAAAATACTCTTTGATTCAGGTATGGCCGCCATAAAGCCTCAAGGCGAAAATGCACTGAGAAAGGTGGCTGCATTTCTAAAAGAAAATCCACAAATCTCCGTCAGAGTTGATGGCCATACCGATACCGATCCCATCATAAGGACAAGACACCTCTGGGATTCAAATCATCATTTGTCGGCGGCGCGTGCATTGAGCGTATTTCATTTTTTGACAAAGGCTGAAAATATTGCGATTGGAAGGATTCATATTGCTGGTTTCGGCCCAAATCGTCCAATTGCATCCAATAGCACGACCTCCGGAAAGAGAGAAAACAGGAGGGTGGAGTTTTTGATGCTCACCGCCGTTGCTTCATTGCCTCCAAAAGAATCTTCTATACTTACAGAGCAAATACCTGAATCCGGGCGGCAATCGGAAATGGTGCCAGAAGCGACTGGAGCAGATGTATCCGAAGAAATAGAAGAGAAGTGAAGAAAAGTAAGTTGTTTAAGGAAAAGTAGTTTCTTTCGGGAGTTTCAAGCTACCGGAAGAAATGTTGGTTGGGAAATTGTAGTAATTCAAGTAACCAGAATCACCAAACCTGCGTTATCCACAATTCGCAAACCAAGTTTCAAAACAACCCCACTCAAAAGATTCTGTCACTTCAAGGATTCAAAAAGTTGAATTGATGCAATTACTCTTGGTGGCGTCGGCAATAGTGTGATAAGGATATATTTATCATCATCATGTATTGAAAATTATGAAAAACGGGAGACAAAATCAACCTCATATGATAGCGGAAGCAAAAGACAGCAAAAAGAAACCAAATCAGATTTCTATTCACCAATCAGAACGAAGGGATTCAAATAAGGTTTGGGACTTCTTCTGTTCAGTCAAACTGGCAGTAGTAATTATTCTGGTCCTGGTTGTTGCGTGTATTCTGGGAACGGTGATTTTACAGGGGAAAACCCTGGATGAATATACTGCAAAGTATGGCTATGCATTGGCAACTTTTTTCAGAATAACCGAATTAACCAACGTCTTTTACTCGTACTGGTTTGCATTCCTTTTGGTATTGTTGTGTGCGAATCTCATTTGCTGTACGATCAAGCGGTGGAGAAATACCTTCATGCAAACAGGCTTTGTCCTTACCCATCTTAGCCTGATTTTGATCTTGATCGGCGGTGTGGTAAAGTTTCAGCTTGGGGTAAAGGGTGGTGTAAACGTCTATGAAGGAAAATCGGTAAATTATTTTCTGACACAAATGATTAACCGGCAAGGAAAACTGGATTACATCAAAAAAGATTTGCCGTTTACTATTGCCCTGGATGATTTCATCCTGGAAAAAAATGAACCGAAATTTCAACTCGTGTCCTATATAAAAGATAAAGACCGGCAGAAAATATTAGAGGTAAAGGTAGGACAAAAGCAGCGTGTCCCAGGTTCGGGATATAAAGTAACGATCAAGGATTACATCCCCGATGCAGAATTAAAGCAAGAACCAATAAACACGTCAGATACACCTGACAATCCTGCCATTTTTGTGAAACTGCTTGATTCTGACAAAGTTACTGCCGAGGGATGGTTGCTGGCCCATGACCGTAACTACTATGAAGATAAAAAGCAAAATCTGCGCATTGAATATATCTGGCTGCCTTCCCAGGAAGAGTTGGAAAAAGCTGTCAGTTCTATTGAAACCGCGCGGCCCAAGGTATCTGTTATGGTATCAGCCCAGGGACTATCGCAGGACTATCCTATGGAATTTAATAAAACCTTTAAACTTGAGGGAACAGAATATTCTCTGAGAATGTTACAATATGTACTTAATTATGGGGATAGAAGACCGCTGAGCGAACAACCAACAGATAATCCGGCCGTTCAGGTGGAAATTAACGGTCCGGAGGGGTCGGAAACCCGTTGGGTATTTGAAAAGTTCCCCGATTGGGATAAGATGCATCCGGCTAAGTATAAGAACCTGAAAGTAACGTGTAGTGGGATTACCAGTGGGCATATGGCGAGAAACACCATACGTCTTTTTCAATTGCCGGATGGAAAACAAGTAATGGTCTCTATAAAAGACAACCATATTGTCAGCACTATTCCATGGGAATTGGAAAAGAAATATACCATCACAGATATGAGTCGTCAGCTCATGGTGTCGAATTATTTTCCATCCTTTGATTTCAAGAGAGAGGTAATCAAGAAATCGGATGAGGTGGGAGTGCCTGCTATTTTTGTTGAAGTTGATGGCCCCAGCGGAAAGGTGGATGATTGGCTATTCTCCAATCAACAATATGCCACCTGGTATACGGATAATAATTTAGCGCTGGTCTATGAATCCACGGGTGAGTCGGTCAAGCATTTTACCAGCAAGCTGAGAATTGAAGAAGACGGTCAAACCGTTGCGGAGAAGACGATCAGGGTAAACGATCCTTTAACCCATAAAGGGTATGTTATTTATCAATCAAGTTATGATCCTGAAGCGGGAACTTTTTCTGGATTGCAGATTGTGAAAGACCCTGGGATTCCTATTGTATATTCCGGTTTTGGGGCATTATGTTTTGGGGTTGTATTTATATTTTACATCAAACCGTTCCTGAGAAAAAAACAAAAAAAAAGAGGTGGAGGAATAATGAAATGAGCTTAATCAATATGACATTAATTGTATATGTAATAGCGTCCGTTGCTTACATAGCAAGAGAAGTCTGGCGATCTGGTTCAACAAGATGGGTGTCTCTTGGACTCCTGATCCTGGCGTTTTGTTTGAATCTGGCCATGGTAATAAAACGTTCCGTAGAAGCAGGGCATCCACCCTTTTCTAATCTGTATGAATCGCTAATTTTTTATGCATGCTGCACAGCTTTTGTATACATCATCTTTGAGTTTATTTATAATTTCAGGGTAGTTGGCGCCCTGGCGTCTGTGCTAGCAATGTTAATATTGCTCTATGCAACGCTTCAGGATGATAGCATCCGGCCTATTATGCCGGCGTTAAAGAGTAACTGGATGTTGGTGCACGTTGTTACCTATATGCTCGGTTATGCCGCCTTTGGTATTTCGTTTGTCACCAGCATTATTTTTCTCGTTGTCAAACCTTTTGCTAAAAAAGAAACTAAAGCAGTGGTGGATGAAAGAGAAATATTACCTAGGAATTTTGATAAATTGAGTTACAAAATCGTTGCCTTCGGATTTCCCTTTCTAACCCTTGGCATGGTTACTGGTGCAGTTTGGGCAAAGAAGGCGTGGGGTGATTATTGGTCGTGGGATCCCAAAGAAACATGGTCTTTGATCACATGGCTTGCTTATTTAGTTTATCTGCATACTCCCCTTATTTTACCAAAGATGAATGTTAATAAATCTAAAGCCTCTGTCATTCTGGCCTGCTGGTTGCTTTTTGCTTTTGGGATCGTGAACTTTACCTTTGTGGGTTTAAATTATTTGCCATCCGCTGCTGACAGCGAGCACATTTACGGTTCCCAATAGACCCAGGAAAATGAGCATATGCCAATGACACGGGCACATGTTTATGTTCGGGGCAAAGTTCAGGGTGTCTTTTTTCGTGCCTCAACAAGAGACTATGCCCTAGCCTTTGGTGTTACCGGATGGGTTAAAAATTGTTCGGATGGTAGCGTTGAAGCTGTCTTTGAAGGTAAGAAAGACATCGTTGACAAAGTCGTGAATTGGTGCAGAAAAGGACCGTCCGGCGCTTTTGTTACACAGATAGAGGTATGCTGGGAAGTATACTCCGGTGAATTCGATGAATTCTCGGTAGTTTATTAACATGCTCAATCTTGTCGCGATAAACTCAGGTGTTCTTCTGTCCATCAGAACCCAACCAGGTTCAAGCAAAAATCGCATTATTGGTGAATATGGAGGGCGTTTAAAATTAGCCGTTACGGCAGCTCCTGAAAAAGGAAAGGCAAACAAAGCCGTAATTGAATTGTTAGCAGATACACTCCGCATTCATGAATCTTCTATTCATATCATTTCAGGCGAATCCTCCCGAGATAAAAGAGTATTGATTGAAGGTTTTATCCTTAAAGATCTAAAATCCCTATTAAGCCAACAAGTATAAAGGCTTACCCAGTGTTATGGAATATAAAAATACCCTAAACCTGCCTACTACGCAATTTCCCATGAAGGCTGATTTGCTCAAAAAAGAGCCTGAAATTCAGAAGAAATGGGAAAAAGAGCTACTTTATGAACAGGTACGAAAGACTCGATCTGGCAGAGAAAAATATATATTGCATGACGGACCTCCATATCCGACGGGTGAATTACATATTGGGACCGGTTTAAATAAAATATTAAAAGATTTTATTGTGCGTTTTCACACGATGCAGGGATATGATGCACCATATGTACCCGGCTGGGACTGTCATGGCCTGCCAATCGAACACCGTGTAATGCAGGACGTTGGTGAGGAAAGAAAAAATTTAACCAAACCGGAAATACGGAAAAAGTGTAAAAAATACGCAGAAAAATTTGTAAAACTCCAAAAGGTGCAGTTTAAGGCCCTTGGAGTCATGGGAGACTGGGAAAACCCTTACCTCACCTTTGACCCTCGATATGAGGCAGGTATCATAGAAGTATTTGGAAAACTGGTTGAAAAGGGCTATGTCTACCGGAGCAAAAAACCCGTTCACTGGTGCCCGAATGAACTCGGACAGACAACCCTTGCCGAGGCAGAACTTGATTACCGGGAAGAAACCAAGAGCCCTTCCATTTATGTAAATTTCAAGCTTACGGATACCATAAGCGATCTATTCAAAGATGCCCCTGGTGATGGTTCATGTATCATGATATGGACTACTACCCCCTGGACACTCCCGGCAAACGTTGCCATTGCTGTCCACCCTGAGCATGAATATACCGCCGTCCGTTACCATAATCCAAAAACACAAAAAGAAGAAATTACTGTCCTTGCGGATAAGAGGGCAGAAGAAGTGATGTCATCCTTAGGAATCAGGGACTATACCTATCTTGGCAAGGTACAGGGGCGTTTTCTGGAAGGCAAAAAATACCGGCATCCTTTCATGGACAGAACAAGTCCCATCGTACTGGCAGATTACGTTACTTTATCGGACGGGACGGGTTGTGTTCACACAGCGCCCGGACATGGTCAGGAAGATTATTTTACCGGTATCAAGTATCAGCTTCCCATGTTGAGTCCTGTCGATGAAAAGGGTATTTTCACAAAAGAAGCAGGGGAATTTGCCGGTCTCAATATCCTCAAGGAAGGAAACGACTCGATAATAAAAAAAACTGGAGACAGTAGGGGCATTACTTGATAAAAAAGAGATTGCACACTCCTACCCTCATTGCTGGCGATGTGACGACCCGGTTATTTTCAGGGCAACGGAGCAATGGTTTGTCAGCCTTGATTACAACAGCCTGCGTCAGCGCGTATTGGATGAAATAAAACGGACGAAGTGGATTCCATCATGGGGTGAGAGCAGGATGGCTAAGATGGTTTCGGAACGTCCAGATTGGTGTATCTCCCGGCAGCGCTCATGGGGTGTCCCAATTCCTGCCTTTCATTGTGTGCATTGCCGTCAAGCGCATATCAGTGCGAAGACGATCGATTTTGTAAAAGATAAATTTGAGAAGGAAGGCGCCGACACCTGGTTTTATAAGGACGCTGCCTATTTTTTACCTTCGGACACGAAATGTTCTCACTGTGGAGGCATTCAGTTTCAAAAAGAAATGGATATCTTCGATGTCTGGTTTGAGTCTGGATCGAGTCACCATGCCGTTTTACATAAGCGTAACGAATTATCGTATCCGGCTGATCTCTATTTGGAAGGGACAGATCAGCATCGTGGCTGGTTTCAGCTTTCCTTGCTTCCATCGGTTGGTGCATGGGACAATGCGCCTTTCAAGTCAGTTTTAACCCACGGGTTTGTCGTTGATGAACAGGGGAAAAAGATGTCCAAATCCCGGGGAAATTTTATATCAGTTGAAGACGCCGTAAAGGAATTTGGCGCTGATGTGCTCAGATTATGGACTTCTTCTCTGGACTATCAAAACGACATGAGCGTATCCCGTAATTTAATCGTCAGGTGCTCGGATGCTTACCGACGCATTCGCAACACCTTCAGATATTTACTGAGTAACCTCTACGATTTTGATCCAAAGATAAGCACGGTACCTTATGGGGATTTACTGGAAATAGACAAATGGGCATTGCATAAAACACAGGAACTCATCAAAAATGCCACATCAGGTTACGAATCACTCCAATTTCACCGGGTTTTTCATACGCTTTATCATTTTTGTACGGTAGAAATGAGTGCTTTTTATCTGGATATCCTGAAGGACCGCCTATACACCTTCGCAAAGAATTCAAAGGAACGACGCGCCGCGCAGACGGTTATGCAGTATATCCTGCTCAATCTAGTTAAATTATCTGCGCCGGTTATTGTGCATACGGCGGAAGAAGTATGGTCTGCGATTATCCATAAAGATGAGGCGGCTCCGAGCGTCCATTTAACAACATTTCCGAAATGCATCGCTGACTGGATTGATGACTCTTTGAAGGAGAGGTGGGAAAAGGTTATCAATATAAGGACTGACGTTGCACGTGAACTGGAAAAGATGCGTGCTGCCAAACTGATCGGCAACTCACTGGAGGCATCCGTTAATATTTCTACAGAAAACGAAGACCTCTGGCAGTTTCTCAAAAGCTACGAGAAAGACCTTTCTATGATATTTATTGTATCTGAGGTAAAACTGGATAGGAATATTGCTCCTAAAGCAGTGAAGGGGGAATTGATGGAAAATCTTTGGATAGAAGGCAACGTATCGCAACACAAGAAATGCGAACGGTGCTGGAATTTTAGAGAGACCGTCGGATACAACCAAAATCACCCCACGATATGCGCCCGATGTGTTGCCGCACTTCCTGGGTAGATCATAGAATATTTTGAAAATGTAAGGGCATCCGTAACGATAAAGATTACGCCGGGAAATAATCCAGCATACACGTAACTACTCTGATTACCGGCAACAGGAAGGAGTTAAAAGGTCGCTTGGGTTATTCTGCGGCCAAATTGGAGATGGAGTATCTTCGTTATCATATTCTCCAGGAGCAAATTAATATTAGCATTATGATCCAGTTGTTCCAGGGATGTTTTGATTACCTTTAAAATATGGAATAGCATATCTTCAGATAATGATTTGCTTTTCGATCGTAATGCCTCTTTCCTATCTATAAAATGAATAGGCAGATTCTCTTCCCCTGTCTTACAAACCAGCAAGTCCCGGTAATACAAAAGAAATGAGAGGATGAGCTCTTTTACCTGCGAACGTTTTTCCTCTAATACTTCCAGATCCTGAATGTGCCATTCGTCGAATAATTCCTTTGAGAAAGACAAATTGTCGTTCATTTCTAAGGTTAAAATCCGGTCAACGAGCCATCTCTTATTTTCAAGGGCACGTGAACTGGAAAGGAGCACAGCCCTCTCTATACTACCATTAGATAGATATGCCAATTGCTCTGCTTGTTTCGTATCCAGTTGAAAACGATCGACGAGGATATCTTTTACTACGGCCATCGATAAGGGGGAAAACCGTATGATTTGACATCTCGACCGAACAGTTTCTCTTACTGACTCTAGTGAGGTTACGATTAATATAATAATAGCATACGAAGGCGGTTCTTCTAATGTTTTCAACAAACAATTTGACGATTCTTCATTCATCTTGTCAGCGGACTGAATGACTGCAATTTTGTACTTTGATTCCATGGGTTTAACGTGCAGGACATCTTGTAGATACCTTAATTGTTCTATTTTAATCGTCCGACTATTTTTTTCGGGAAGTATGAAAACCAGATCGGGAAAATGATCATTGGCAATTCTTTGACAATGACTGCAGGTATCACAGGCATCCGCACCAGAATGTTGACAAAAAATTGCTTTTGCTAATTCTTTGGAAAACAGGGTTTTACCAATACCTTCCTGACCTGCAAAAATATATGCATGTGCCAGATGATTGTTTGTAATAGCTTTTTGAAACAGGTTTATAACACGGTCCTGGCAAAAGATATTTTTAAAAGACATGAATAATTTGTCCTTAAATCAAACGCATGATACACGAATTGTCTATAGATTTGGAAAAGCTTTCCCCCCTTCATCCATCTGCGCACAGATATGAAGGGGGGACTATTTTTGTTGCAGTTATAGGTGACGTGGATAAAAATAACGCGGGCGGTAGTCTCGCTTTTCATCCGAAATACTAATCTTCATCATCTTCTTCATCGTCTTCCTCCTCGTCGTTGTTGT
Source organism: Candidatus Brocadia carolinensis (assembly GCA_002009475.1). GTDB lineage: Bacteria > Planctomycetota > Brocadiia > Brocadiales > Brocadiaceae > Brocadia > Brocadia carolinensis. The sequence goes on from AYTS01000026.1 coordinate 37,631, forward strand.
CATCCTCTTCCTCTTCTTCCTCCTCTTCTTCGTCTTCCTCGGTTTCAAGGATCGCCATAATATCACCAATCTTCACCACATCGCCTTCTTGTGCAAGGATTTCTAACAATCTTCCGGACACGGGGGCAGTAACATTAAAAGTGGTTTTTTCTGTAATCATCTCAACAAGGTCTTCGCCCTCTTCAACCTCCTCATCTTCCTCAACATACCAAAAAGAAACGGTTGCTTCGTCTCCGTTGTTTCCTCCCACTTCGGGCAATTCTACTTCTACTCTCATAATAAACACTCCTTACGTTATCAAAGCAATAACGTTACAAAAATATTTACCCTTATAAGCATACATTAGCAAACTGAAGGAAAAGCATTATACTGAGCGATATTTTTCTTGTCAAGCCTCAAGGAATAAATTACGGGATAACATCAAAGTCAGTATAAGTATATTATGAGGTAGTTCGTGGTTGCTTCCATATTGACAGGTGTGACATAAGGGCTCATCGGGAAGGACTTCAGAAACTGCAGACGGCCTGCACAACACTGAATAAAACCTATTAAATTTTCTTGAAAGCCATGAAGATGCCGGTAAAATCAAGGACAAACAAAGAAACAGAACTGCACGGATCATTCAACGGTATCTAGGAACTATTTTGCTACTATTCTGGAGGTAAAATGAAAACAGATCGTTTTAACAACGCGGGCGAGTGCTGGAAGGTTATCCTCGGAGACGTAAAACGGAACGCCGGCTTTCTCAATGAGATAAAAAGATTTGCAATAGAAAACACAAACCCGGCAGAGATCACTTTCGGAACTTCCGGCTGGCGGGGCGAGATAGGCACCGATTTTACCTTCAACAATGTGCGCATCGTAACTACTGCACTCATAGAAATGTTCAAAACGGGTGGGGACAGTGTGATGAAGTCTCTTGGCATAAAGGATTTTGATGAGGTTAAGAGACGCGGCATCATCGTGGGACACGACAACCGGTTTTTAGGGCCAGAATTTGCATCCTCTGTGATGGGGTTGCTTGCAGATGAGGGCATAAATATCTTTTATGCCGGGGAGGCTATTACTCCTGAATTTTCTGCCGCTATTGACATGCTTCATGCGGCATGTGCCATAAACCTTACTCCTTCACACAACCCGGCAAATTATGCAGGGTTCAAGTTTAATCCAGCGGACGGCGGCCCTGCCGGACCGGAGATCACAAAAGTTATTGAGAAAAATGCAAACCGGTTGATGGCAGAAAAGGTGATTGTGCGGGAAGTAAAACCCAAAAGCTTCCAGAGGATCGATACAACGAGGCTGTATGAGGATTTTCTCAAAAAACGGAGGACGTTGGACCTTGACAGGATACGGCACTTTATAGAAAGTGAAGATTGTTGTATCTGTATCGACCATGTTCATGGCGCTACGAGGAGAAGACCGAATGCACTTCTTGGTGAGAGTCCAAAAATAAAATACCTCCGAACGGAAGATGACTATCTCTTTGGAGGCATACCGCCAGAACCTTCAGCAAGGAATATAAAGGTGGTGATGGATTTGTTGAAAGACAGCAAGGCAAAATTCAAGTTGGGAGTGATCATGGATCCCGATGGCGATAGGATACGGTTTACAGATGGGGAAACGGATATTACGATGAACCACTTTGGGGCCATGGCGTTACATTTTTTTTCTGCATACAAGAATATTTCTGGTGTATTGGTAAAATCGGTAGCCACAAGCAATTTTGGAAATGCTATTGCTGAAAAGCTCGGTATTCCTATACGGGAAACAGCGGTTGGTTTTAAAAACTTCAGACCGTATATGCTTCAGGATGCAAAGGAAAGAGCTATCGTTTCCTACGAGGAGAGCGATGGTATATCCGGCTATAATAATACCCTTGAAAAGGATGCCATGTTCGGGCTTTTGCTTGCAATTGAGATGATATGCGTTACGAAGAAAAATCTGAGTGTGTATCTCCGAGAACTTGAGGAAAAATTTGGGGCTTATTTTCCTGAGAGGGCTAATGTGGAGGTTGACCGTTCTCTTGCAGGTGCGCCGCTTCTCGAAAAACTTTCGCGTCTTAAAAACAAGCTTACGGTTGGAGGCAAAGTAATCGTTGGGAAAGGTTCCAAAAGTATTAAGACCGTAATTAGCGTGGATGGAATAAAGGTGGTGCTCGATGACGGCTCGTGGTTTTTGATAAGGCCATCAGGCACAGAACCAAAGGTGAGATTTTATGTGGAAACAAGGTCTTCAGAGACCCTGAAAGATATCATTGAAACGGCCGACCGGTTGACAAAAGAGGCGCTTGTATAACCTTCGAAGTGTTCGGGATGTGTTTTACCTGCATAAACATTCCCTTAAAAAAGTAAAGGCGGAGATACATGATTATCTAAAGTATCTTTGAGTATGAAACCAATTTTTGCAGGCGCCAGCACTACTCGTATGGCGAATGCAATCGTTGGAATTTTGCAATGTCATTCGGAAAAATAAAGCTGATGAGAGATGTTTTGGGCGTAGACGGCGCCATAATTTCGTAATATTTCTGAATGGAGATCTTCATTTTTCCGGAGCCGTCAATTAAATATTTGACATATAATTTTTTTTTATTTATAATAACCCTTCTTTGTTTTTTTGCGGTAAATTTTAGCACATATCGTTAATATTACTGGTTACTTTGAACCAACTCTTGTTAATAAACAACATAGGTTGTCTTTAATAACAGTAATAAACCACAGCTAACAAATGAGTTACTGTATTTGTTTCGTTATGGTATGACATATGCTATTCGTGAGGGAAGTAGTTTTTGAAGTAACCTGAAAAAGAATGCTATAAGATTGTTTGGATTTATATTGCGGCTGAAGATTTATCGTATTTTCTCAGAGAATTACACGGCAAAAAAAATTGTGAATGAGTCATGGGTCAAGAATGGATAAGGTTAATTCATTGACGGAGGTTAAAGGAATTGGTAAGAAAGAATATTTTCGTGTTTTTTATTACAGTTATATGCATGTTTACGACATATGGTTTTGCAGAAGAGAAGCCAAAGGGAGAAAAGGAAAAAAGTGAATTAGCTAAGCTCATGGGCGAAATAGACAAAAACTATAAAGCCGTAGAGCAGATATCAGGATATTATAAGTACAGCGATAATGATTGGGGCGTTATAGCAGAAGCAAGTGCAAACATCATTCAACTGACAAAGATAGTTATTAGTAAGTTTCCCCGGCCGGATGATAAAAAATATCAGGATCTTAATAAATTGATGCTGTCAGAGACAGAAAAGATGTTAGAGGTTACCTCTCGTAAGGATGAGAAAGGTGCATTGGAAGATGCCCAATGGCAGGTGAGACGATTGCGTCAGACGTGTGCGGTATGCCATAAGCATTTGGGAATTCATCTTTATCCACAATTGTACCCTGGTAAAAAGGATGAATTACCCCCTGGTCAGCATGAAATCCCAGCGCCAAAAGAAACGGGAGCACCAAAAGATTGGTAAATAAAAATAAGCTGGATGTGTTAATTTTTTTTGAAATAATCGTGGATTGTGTTTGCTTTTTTGAGTTCCTGTAGAGCAAATTTTTGCTTGACTCGTTTTATTTTCAATGATATATTGTCGGGAATTGGGATTTTAAAAGTTAGTCTGAGTATATTGTAAAACAGCATAGTTTAAATTAGTACCACCCGCAGTATCCCATATTTCTCATACTTCTTTCTGCGTCAGCGATGCGTGAGTCTTTGCTCTAAAAAAAACATATAATCCCCGTATACTTTGACTTTCCTGGAAGGAAAATAAAGACATTTTCTGATAGAGGAGACAAGCGGGAATAAGAAGTGTGGCAGCTTGTCTTTTTCTGAGATTTAAAGCACATAGAAGTAGTGTTACATTATGCGATTCTGAGTTTTAGCGATGAAGGGAGGTGAAGTGAAAAATCAGAAGCTCGGGGCGGATTTCTGAATTTCAGAAATGAGATACTGGTTGAAAAATCAGAAGCCCTTTTTTAATTTTGTAGTTTTATCATAGAAAAATTGTTTTACAGAAATTTGATAAATGGTCTGTGTGTGTTTATAAGTAATTTTAAAAATGGAAAGTGAGGAGGGGAAAAATGAGTTTAAAAAAAAGGTATTTTTGCAGGAACAATTACCTTGTTCATTGCAGCTGTGTCTTCAGTGAGTTATGGACAGGCAAGCCAGGGTGAGTTGTGCAAAAAAATGTGGGATAATTTTCAGACAATGAGGGCAATGACAGGGCTTTCAGCAGCTGATGACGGTCAGTTTGCCAAATTTTCAGCAGCAGCAAAGTCAATTACCGCAGATACAGAGACTTCCAAGGGTAAGTTCGCAACGGATAAAAATTATAATGTATTGAATGACGAGGTTCTTTATCATTCAAATGAGATTGATAAGGCAGCAACAAACAAGGATTTGGAAGAAATTCAGGTACAATTCAGAAGGTTAACAATAGCCTGCAGGAATTGTCATAAGATTTATAGGTCAGAGCTGAAGCTGGTTCCGTAATATACTTACTAGGTCATAATTATAATGAGGAGGGATAGAATAATGAAATTGTTCCGTTTATCGTATATCATACCGGTCGTTGCAGGTTTGGGGCTTTCTTTGGGAAGTTCTGCCTGGGCTTTAACGCACCATACCCCAGGGGATACAACAAAGAGTCCATATACCATTTTTGCCGGTCTTGGGTTTGCAGTACAGGAAAGCTGTTATTACTGCCACGGGAATGGTGGCAAGGGTACCGCCAAGGGACATGAATATGGAGTACCAGATTTTACCGATCCCGCTTTTCAAAGTGCCTGGACGGATGAAGCACTGGTAAAACATATTAATGCTGGGAAGGGGAAATGTCCTGGCTACCAGGGAAAGATGTCACCGGAAATGATTGAGAAGATGGTGGAGATTGTAAGAAATTTTGGCACGAAATAATCTTGTTATAAGTCCACCAGTCGTTTTTTTTTTCGTTTAAAATTAAAGAAAAAGGGCATATGAAATGTACATTTCATATGCCCTTTCTGCTTCTTGCAAAATTATGAGACGTGGATTACATCTGCATGGAAGATACGCTTCATCTGTTGCAGGGCAAATTGGTGTTCGCGTTGGGTAAGCGCAGCAACACAATTTTCAGGTATCTCAACCTTATAGCCTCTCATATAGGCGTCCGCTGTAGTATATAATATACAGATATTGGTAACAACCCCGGTTATGATCAGATGAGTAATGTCTAATTTTTTCAAAAGCCTATCCAGAGAAGTTCTATAGAAACAGGAATAACTCGTTTTATCAACCAGGTAATCTTGTTTGTGTGGTTGAAGTTGCTTGATAACTTGTGCACCATCGGTTCCCTTTACGGCATGTCTTGGCCATAGATTAAATTCTGTATCCATATTTTTGTGAGCATCGCAGCAATAAATAATGGGATTATGGCTTTTTCTCGCTTTTTGCAGTTCATTTTTAATGTTACCGATTATGGTTCTTGCCCTTGGCACTTCAAGGGCAGCACCGTCTTTGACGAAATCATTTAACATGTCGCAGACAAGAAGTGCACAACGTGCTTTGTTACGATCTTTTACTTTTTTCATACCTCAGCTCATTTCATCCTGTAAACAGAGTCTTATAGAGTAATCCTGGCAAAATCTTCCGCAAAGAGGATTTCCCCTTTATAAATGTCTTTCATGGTATCGGGTAAATGTTTATTATTCTTTCTGAAAGTATCGCATACGGGATAAAAGTGCGATAATACCAATCTGTCACACTGGGATTCATTTGCAATTTGAGCACACAGACGAGGAGTAAGGTGTCCATCAACCTTTTGATCATCTGGAAAAGAACATTCAAGTACCAAAGTATTCACTTTGTTAGCAAGACGAAGAATCCCGTCGCAATACCCCGTGTCGCCTGAGTATGTTAAAGTTTTACCTTCCAGGGATTCTACGCGATAGCCGATACTGTGCATTGAATGTTGTAATGGTTCCGCAATAATTTTCCAGTCGTTAAAGGTCATTTCCCCCTTCTCAATTTCTTTGAAATACAGGTCAAAAGTTTTCGGTTTTATGGTTTCTCCGAATACCGACAGCAACCCCTCATAAAATGCCTTTAAGCCCGTAGGACCTGTAATAAAAAGAGGCTTTGTTCTCTTTGGGGTATCATAGCGCATTGCAAAAAGGATTGAAACGAGATCGAGCGAATGGTCCGGATGGAAATGAGTGTAGTAGAGGTGATCGATATCTAAATAGGTAATTCCTGCAAGGAATAACTGTCGTAACGAGCCCGGACCAGTATCGAAAACAAGATAACTTCCCTTTATCGTTACGAGAGTACAGGGATATGCCCGTGTCTTCGATGGTATTCCGGTACCCGAACCAATGATCGTCAATTCCATTTTATAAATTTCTTAGCAATGAAACTGAAGGGAATTCTATCAAGTCCAATAACAACCGATTTCCTTTCGTGGAGGTATTCCTGGCTCTACACTTTCATTCCAAACTCTACACCCTCAGCAATGGCCTCAAGGGCAGTACGGCCTTCTGCGGCATCACCAACAGTGTAAACTTCAGGAACAAAGGGTTGGATAGACGCAGCGAGTGCGCTGTTCGGCTGGTGGAGAGTGGGAATAATAATGGCATCAAATCCATCGAGTTTTTGATCTGCTTCCCGCCGGCGATTGATAATGATATAATGATGTCCAATCTCAATAACTTTTGTGTTAATGTGCAATTGAGCCCCCATCTTCTTAAGACGTTCACAAACATGATACCGGGGGTGTGCAACGAGTCCCAACCCAAGCACACGCCTCATCTCTATGAGGGTAATCTTTTTTCCTCTGGAAGCGAGAAAGTCGGCAAGCTCACAACCTTCAGGACCTCCTCCAACAATGGCAATGTTGTTTCCAAGAGAATCTGAATTTACAAATGCCTGCTTAACATCGATCGCACCGTTATTTTGTGCACCGCTGATCTCAACATGCACGTTCCTGGCGCCATGTGCGAGAACAACGACCTCAGGGGAAAAGTGTTTGATTGATTCCGCTGTCGCCTCTGTGTTCAGCTTGATCACAGCGGTAGTTTTTTTTACCTGAAGGATTAAATAATCGAGAAATTTTTCCAAAGATTCCTTCCTCGGCGCCAGTGATGCATAGCAGAAACTTCCTCCCAGTCGTGATCCTTTTTCCCACAAGGTAACTTTATGTCCACGATCTGATAACACCTGCGCGGCTGATAATCCGGCAGGCCCACCCCCGACAACGAGTATCTTTTTTGGCTGCATGGTTTTCGCCGTGCGGTGAATATTTTCTTTACCAATAGAGGGATTGACCGTACAGATAAGCCTTTTATCAGAGATACTTTCGATGCACCGGTTACAGCTTATGCAGGTTCTTATATCATCGAGTCTGTTGTCTTTTGCCTTGTTAGGGAGGTGTGGGTCGGCGATAAGGGTACGTCCAAATACAACAAGGTCTGCCTTGCCTTCCTGTAATATGCTTTCAGCCATAGCGGGGTTCAAAATCCTCCCAACAGCTAATACAGGTATTTTTACCACAGATTTAATCCCCGCTGCGAGATGGACAAAACAGCCTTCTTCCAGATAATAACAGGGTATATTGAAAAACGCGGATGCGTAGTTGCATGCAGAAACGTGAAGAGCGCTTGTGCCAGCCTTTTCAAGTATTTTGGCTATCTCCCTGCTTTCTTCCAATTTCAGCCCCGTATCAGTATATTCGTCTGCGCTGATACGACAAATGACCGGATAATCCCCCGGAGCACACTTACGTATACCTTCAACAATTTCCTGCGCAAATCGTGAACGACGGGCAGTGCTTCCCCCGTAATCATCTGTACGTGCATTAGATTCCGGGGAAAGAAATTGATTCACCAGATATCCGTGCGCCATGTGAATTTCAATACCATCAAATCCTGCGCTTATGGCTCGAACAGCGCCTTGAATAAATTTGCTGATTATGTCCCTGATTTCTTCAGCCGTTAATTCTCTGGGCATTTCTTTGGTTAAAGGGCTCGGAATAGGAGACGGGGCTACCGGCTGCAAACCGGTAAAGTACGGCAATGCCTCTTTCCCTGCATGACTTAATTGAATAACAATCTTTCCGCCTGCGTCATGGATGCAATCCGTGAGTTTTTTTTAAGCCTGGAATATATGTGTTATCATGGATGCATAACATACCGTTATTGACTCTGCCTGCAGGGTCAATGGCTGTATTTTCCAGAGTAATGTAACCCACGCCTCCCACAGCACGCTCTTTGTAGTAAGCAATAAGCTCCTCAGTCACAAAACCATCGGTATCGCATAAATGAGTCTCCATAGGGGACATTACTATGCGATTCTTTACGCTCAGAGAGCCTAGCTTAAATGGACTGAAGAGTTTTGGAAAAGCGCTCATTATTTATAAAACCTCCCCATTGGTATTGAGTTGAATTATTTGTTGTTTGTTATCTGAAATATGACGTTTTTCTGCATCCTCTGCGACTATCGTGTCTGGGCTAATGCCCTTTTTCTTCTTACGGGGTTATAGAGGGTGTCCCGCTCAATGGGTTCACGGTCAGCCTCTTTGATGAGTTTGATGATTTCACGGACGGACAATGCCTCCGGCGTCTCGGCACCTGCGGCGTGGGTGATTTTTTCCTCTTGTACCGTGCCGTCAATATCGTCCACGCCGAAACTGAGAGAAACCTGGGATAGCTTGATTCCCAGCATAATCCAATATGCCTTGATGTGGTCAAAGTTGTCGAGCATTAACCGGCTTATGGAAATGACTTTTAAATCTAACATAGCGGTAGTGCCCGCACTCGTTGACAGTTCAGTATTTCTTGGATGAAAAGCAAGCGGAATAAAGGCCAGAAATCCGCCGGTCTCGTCCTGAAGCACCCGTAACTTCACAAGATGGTTGATTCTGTCTTCGGGTGTTTCGACATGACCGTAAAGCATGGTTGCATTGCTTCGTAATCCCTGGGCATGGACCTCACGCATTACCTGCAACCACCCCTCGCCACTAAGTTTTTCAGGACACAATTGCTCCCGAATTTTTGGTGAAAACACCTCAGCGCCGCCGCCCGGCAATGAACCTAGCCCTGCCTCTTTGAGTTCCTTAAGCGTTTGTCGCACGGAAAGCCTTGCTATTTGTGACAGGTGTTCGATTTCTACAGCAGTGAATGCCTGAATATGTACATCAGGGCAATTTTCGCGAATCTCACGGAGCATCTTCACGTAAAAATCGAATGGTAGATCAGGGTGCAATCCGCCTACGATGTGGAGCTCTGTTGCGCCCTCTTCTACCGCAGCCAGTGCTTTATCAAGAATTTCTTCCAGGGCCATCTCATAGGAGCCTGCCTCTTCTTTGTCTCTGCTAAAGGCGCAGAACTTGCACCGGTTCTTGCAGATATTGGAGTAGTTGATGTGTCGATTAGTAATATAGTATGCCTTATTGCCGTTTTTCCGTTCACGGACGATATTTGCCACGTGGCCGATGTGAAGGATGTCGTTGGACTTGAAGAGTCGCACGCCGTCTTCGAAGCTCAGGCGTTCACCATGCTCTGCCTTTTGAAGGATGTCATATATGGAGGACCGTCGTAATAATTTTTCCATTTTGTGAAAATATCAGAATTTGACGTCAAAATCAAGAAATATGTCCCGTTACTGGTGGCATAAGGGTTCTCATTTTTAGACAGGATTTGTGGGATGAAAAAAGATTCTTCAGCCTATCGGCCGCAGAATGACATGCATACACGGTCATTCTGAATGAAGCGGAGCGAAATGAAGAATCTGGAAGGGTTTTCCTAAAGAGGCATCTCAAAAAGCTAAATTAGTACCATCACGGACTTGATCGGGTAGTTTTACAATCATATCCTTATTGACAAATTGGCCTCGCGTATATATTGTAGTTAATTAGGCTGACTATGCAACGACTTTAAATCCCCCCTCATGTAGGGTGACCAGTCTGGTCGCTCTACATGAGTTAAAAAGATTGAAATTCCTTATAGAAAGTCTGTGGTTAATGTTGCATTGTTTTTGGTGTTTTGTGGAGAAATATTATGAAGAGTAAGGTCTATTTTATCAAAGTACATACGGGTGAAGATATATCTTCCATTGCAAAAAAGACGAAACAGCTCTTTGATTTTGCCGGCTTTGCAGATGCGATTCGTAAAAACGACATGGTAGCAGTAAAGACCAGTTTTGGCGAAAAAGGGAATGTTGGACATCTCAAACCGCCGATCATAAAGGCCGTTGCTGACAAAGTAAAAGCGTGTCATGGTAAACCCTTTTTGATAGAGACAAACACCCTGTATGTCGGTCGCCGTACCAATGCTGTTGATCATATCTCACATGCCCACGATCACGGTTTTGGATACGAAAATATCGGTGCCCCTCTTATTATTGGAGACGGGCTCTTTGGCGAGCATAGCGTGCAGGTGGAGATTAACCAGAAACTGTGCAAATATGCATATGTGGCTGGTGTAGCTCAAGCGGCAAATACCATTGTCTCTATTGCGCACGTGACAGGGCATCTGGCAACGGGTATGGGCGCCACACTGAAGAATATTGGGATGGGGCTCTCATCACGCGGTGGAAAACTTGCCCAGCACTCCGGTGTAATCCCTCAAATCCTGAAGAAACGGTGCAATGCCTGTGGTGCGTGCGGCAAATGGTGCCCGGTGGGGGCAATCCACATGGATGATCAGTATGCTGTTATTGATCCAAAGATATGCATCGGGTGCGGTGAATGTCTGGCCGTTTGTCAGTTCGGCGCTGTGAAAATTGCCTGGGACGAAAATACGGTCAATCTTCAAAAAAAGGTTGCAGAATACTGCCTCGCTATTTTACAAGGAAAGACCGGTAAGGCTGTCTTTTTCAATTTTCTGACCCATATTACCAAACACTGCGATTGTATGGACAAGCCATTTCAACCTGATATTGCAGATATTGGCATTGTTGCGTCCACGGATCCCGTTGCTATTGAAAAGGCAACCGCGGATATTATTCAGGAATACACAGGAAAGGACTTCTTTAAAGACGCCTGGCCTCAAATTGATTATACCGTTCAAATTGCCTATGCACAGGAGATCGGCCTGGGCAGTATGGATTACGAATTGATACCTTGTGGACAGGAAGCCGGTGTTGTAGTTTAGATGAAATAGGAAGGATTGCCCATCCCTGAGTTATTCAGCAGGTTACACATCTTTTCAGAAAAGGATCGTCTACAAAGACCTCTCCTGTACCATGATGTTCAGAAGACGCAGAAGTTCCGGCGGTCTTTTGATCAGGAGCCGCGCACCATTTTCCAGCAGCTCCTGTCCCGACCGGAAACCCCAGAGGGCTCCCACGGGATACATACCCGCCGCGACGGCGGTCTTCATATCGATGGCGGTATCACCAAGGTAGACAAACTGTGATGGCGGGATGTTGAGAGATCGGGAGATTTCCATTGCACCAGACGGATCTGGTTTGAGAGGCACGGAGTCACACTGCCCCAGCACGAGATCAAAGGTCCATTGGGAAAGATATTCAGCTACACACCGCCTGGTAAAATCATCCGGTTTGTTTGATAAAACAGCCATTTTCATGCCGTGCGCTGTCAACGCATCAAGCATTTCCGCCACCCCGTCGTAAGGTCTGGTCTTTGTCTTCCATCCTCGTTCATATTCTGTGCGGAATCCCTCGACACAACCTTGAATAGTAACATCATTCCGTCTCTCCTCAGGCAGTGCACGCCTCATCAGCACAACCGCACCATCGCCCACCATATAACGATATGCATTCTTGTCATGCGTGGGAAAACCGTGCCTCTCAAGAACACGATTTGCAGCGTTACTTAAGTCTTCCAAAGTGTCAAGGAGTGTTCCATCGAGATCAAAGATGATGGCTTTAAGTCGCATAGCGTTTGCCTTTACAAATTGTCCTGCTGATTATGAGTTGACATCTTTTCCGGTATACGATACCATGCTGACAGCAATAAAATAAAGGGAAAAAAGCCTGATAAGAAGGCTCCCCGGGAACTGATAACCCGTGATCCGCACAGAAACGAGCAAAGAGCATAGAGCATAGGATCACACCTTGATTCGTGATTTAATTTCTTCTAATCGTTTATGAATTCCAGCATCCTTCGATATCTGTGATTTCATAATCGTTACCCGCCGACTGATGGAAGAATAACCAAGACCGAACAAATTACCAATTTCCTGATTGTTATACCACCCCGTGCTCCATAATAGAAAGATCAATAAATCACGATTGAGTTTGTCTGAATCGCTTATCCTGGCGGATTGTAAGAAATCATTCGTATTGCATTGTAATACCTTCGCTGCTTTCTTTAGGATGATTTCAGGGTTGGTATCTCTTAAAACGTGCCGTTTCTGGGGAATTTCAACATCAGGTTTTTCAGACAAATATTTGGACCTGATACGGTTGACAAATTTCTGTGATCCTAAAAAAAGACCATGCCGAAAATCTTCCCATATCCTTTTCTCTTCCCGGGAATATCTTTGGGTCATTTCTCTATATGCCCTGTGCTTATCTTTTGCATCAAAATGAGAAAGAATAGGCGCTGTACGTAACCATTCGGGTGGTTTTTTATTATAGGCATATACGGGATAACTGCTCCATCGATAAGCAACTAACCGCCTTACTATTCCGGCCCGCAGCGGATTCCTGTGGATATAGCAGGAAAGAAGCATCAGGTATTTATCGTTTTGGACAAGAAAGTTTTTGAACCGTCCCTGGAAAAGGTGTCCATTTCGTTTGTGTTTTTAT
>AYTS01000027.1 GCA_002009475.1 Candidatus Brocadia carolinensis
GAATTTCACCTAAACCCCCAAGTATGCCTGTGGCTGCCTGGATTAATCAACCAAAACAAATATCGACTCTACCTTTAGAGTCTAAATTATTTAATAAAGTGTCTAATTTCCATTGACATATTCCGGTATGCCGAAAAGAGGATGATTAAAAATGAATGAAGACGAAGTAATACGTTTGCTGAAGGAAAATTACCCATTTTTGACGGACGAATATGGTGTTTCCAGAATTGACATTTTCGAATCGGTGGTAACAGGGTGGCACGGTCAAACTTCGTTTGTCCGTGTTGGACTTGCACGACGTTGTTTATGAAGGATTCATTTTTACATTTAGATAGACAATACGAGGCAGATCCGCAAGCACAAAACACGAAAAAGCATAGCTTGTTCGTGCCGCTCCGTTAGAGTATGGCAACTCTGTGACAAGTTTATAAACCACAAATAGTGAGCCCCTGGAGTATAGCTACATAGCGATAAATTATTCATCGTGAGCGAGTGATGAGCAGCAACAAAGATCTCAATCCTATCCCAACTATTACTGAAATCGACCGCATCGCTGCGATTCAAGACCCGATTATTCGCAGCTTACAGATCACACAGTGCTATCACGAACTGTCTGCCGCGCTCGCAGAACGAAATGGATTGAGCGCTAACTGGTGTACGTTTGCAACCTGGGCTTCTAAGCAGGCCGGACAGACGATTCGCAAGGAAGACCTTGTGCGCTCGCTGGAAAATATCCTCAACACTGAACCCACGGTAACACAGGCTGTCAGAAACGTCGTCACAACCACTCACCACATTGGTGGGAAACATGATCTGCCGGGAATTGATGAGACAGTACTGGATATCTTAAACCCGTTTGAGGCAATTGACCGGGCGAGCAATGCGGTAGGTAGGGGTAATAAAAAGGTCTTTGAAGAAATAGGACGCGAATTTGCCCGATTCTTTTCCACCTGCTTGCATAGTGCATCGTATGATGCCGATACGATCATGCGTTTCTGCGATGAATTGCGCCCCGGTGATCCTCCTGATGGACAACACTACCTGGCCCAGGCATTCCGCCGTTACTATCAGTCGTTCTTCGAAGGCGACGCTAAAAAGCGTACGGAACTTATCCTGTTGGCTAATATCGAAATCGGTTTTCATGAACAGACGCGCCTGCAACCTGAGATTGCAGAATCCCTGAATGCTTCTATCATCGATCCAGCACACTTCATGCAATCTCTGATAAAGGCTATCTCACCCTCCAGAAGCTGGTTTTCGAGGATACTCCTTACTGTTAGCCAACTCCTTGGCAGGTTGAAGACTGTTGACGCCGCAATCGATACGCTCATTACTACTGCACGACAAAAAGCCCGGCTTGTCATTACCGAATATCTGATGACCCTGAACTTACCACACGAACGGTTACGCCTGGGCAAAGACCTGACCATCGGCTTCCCCGAATCACTGAGGGAGCTAACAAATACCGATTTGCGAGCCTTGCTCGACCGGATCGACCCAACTCCCAACAGCCTGCATGAAACTGGCGCAGTTGGCTGGGCTAACCTGCCGGATCGGCTGCACTTCATTATTGACCTTTTCCGATGTTACCAGGAATCGAAAGATCTCTTTGATCCCCCTTTTACTGCCGATCAAGTCACAGCAATAAAAAACGGCCACCCGCCTGGTGGCCGTTTATAACGGATTTCCTGTTGTATGAGCAACTCAATTGCTACGTAACTTTTAGTCGCCTACTAAAACTGATAGCTCAGGCCGACGTAAAACGTCCTTCCCGGCCGAGGGAGATCGTCCGGGATACGGGTAGGCCCCGGATCGCTATAATCTTTATCGAGAACATTGAAAACCGTTCCCTGCACTTCCATGGTCCTGAAAAATTCCTTTCCAAGAAAAGAAAGATTGACCAATGCGTAAGCTGGTGAATCGTTTCTGGTGTCGGTATCAATTCTTGAACGAGTCCCACTTACAAAGGTGCTCAGGTTCGTATTGATATACTTCCAATAGTGCACATTTACCCCAAAATTGCCTGTGTGTTTCGCAACAAGGGGCAGTTCGTGTCCGTTTGAATCTTCCTGATTTTTGAAGGTATAATTCATAAACACGTAATTACCTTTGGAAATATCTACCCTGGTTTCCACCTCAACACCCTGAACATGGGCATTGGTTAGATTTTCATAGATGTGAGGGGCTGGCGGAGGTGCGGTACGATTTATTGAGATGAGGTCTTTGATATCGTTGTAAAAATAATTAATACTACTCGTAACGTATTTATTATATTGGTAACTCAGCCCAAGTTCGTAGGTCCTGATTCTCTCCGGATCTAGGTCTTTATTTCCAATATCAATTTGAAACATCTCATAAAAAGACGGGGCACGGAATGCTTCTCCATACAGAAGTTTTAGAGATGCATTTTCTATAAATGACCATGTTAACCCGACTCTTGGACTTGTCGCATCACCAAAATCGTTGTACTGATCATGCCTGACTCCGAGGGTGATGTTCAGGGTGTCAGTAACATCATAGGCATCCTGAAGATAGACAGAAAATATCCTGCGTGTAATATCCGGCAAAAACGGATATTCGTCAGAAAAGCTCTGGATACCAGGGAGTGGCGCCCCGGTAATTGGATCAAAGTTCGATAAAAAATGATTATTTGATTGATTGACCAGCCGGTAGTCCACGCCAACCGTGAAGATATTTCCATCAAACAATTTCACATCAAGCGGGATTTCAGTCCCTGCAATCCTTTCAATACCTTTCACAACATAAATCATCCCATCCGGATACGTGTAGGGCGGAGAAACCGTATTCTCCGG
Organism: Candidatus Brocadia carolinensis; assembly: GCA_002009475.1. Classification (GTDB taxonomy): domain Bacteria; phylum Planctomycetota; class Brocadiia; order Brocadiales; family Brocadiaceae; genus Brocadia; species Brocadia carolinensis. The sequence goes on from AYTS01000027.1 coordinate 2,814, forward strand.
AAAAGACTCAAACTTACTATCACTCTCAAATTGATCATAATAGATTCTTGGCTTCACCGTAACGATTTCCTCAAAGGTTTTTCTATATCCTATCTCTCCAAAAACATAGTTATTTTCAATATTAGACTCGGTATTTAAGGAAAGCCCTCCCCCTATAAAAGGATCCCGGTTTTTGTTGCTGTACCATCCCTGAAACCATAAATCCTCGTAACATACCTTTAAATTCAGGTCATATTCTTGCCGCTGATCATGTACACTTCCCGGTGCTAAAGAAGCAGTAGAACCAAATATATCATCAAGCATTGTCTGGAAATCACTTTCGACCGTGCCGTCAAAACCACTGGTCTGCCGGTAATGAGCCATCCCAGAAATTTCAACTTTTCCAAACTTCTTCCCAAATACCATATTCTCCTCGTAGGTATCAAAGCTTCCAAATCCACTGCTTATCCTTACACCATCGATATCTGCTGCATCAAGGGTAATAATATTAATAACAGCCAGGAATGCATTTTCACCATACATAGCAGAGCCCGGACCACGGATAATTTCCAGCTTCTTTATGTTTTCTATGGGAAAATCATCGAATCTGCCAAAGGCTGAACCGGTAGTGGTTGTATTCACGGTATGACCATTGAGCATAACTTTGACTTTGTTTGCACCTTCAACCCCGCGGGCAATTGGTTCCTCAACTCCTGTGCCGGGCTCCTTCCGGATCTCAAAACCCGGTATGGTCCTTAGTATTTCCACAAAAGTACGGTATCCTAAATTCTTAATCTCCTCACCTGTAAGTACCGTAACGATACTCGGCGCCTTGTTAACGGGTATTGCATGTCTCGTAGCGATGGTTACCTTCTCGCCAAAACCAAACCAGATGGCTTCGGTTGAGATTTCTTCTGCCACGGCGCTTCCATATCACGGAAGGGCTTATCCTTCTTATCAGGGGGCGGCTCGGATGATTGAGTTGTTTCCTCAATGACAATTGAGGCTGTATCTGTGCCTTCGGCAAAAATCCAGGATGAATGAAATGAAAGGAAACAGGGAAGAAAGAAATAAAAAAGTAGGATGCCTTTTTTTGCGCTCTTAGCCATGGATCATAATCTCCCTTCAGAGGAAAGAGGCAACTTTTCGTGAGTTATTGTGGTGAGGTTTAGGAACTCACGCTGAGCAAAAACCCGATTGAAAATTCTGGCTGTCCGTCAGTATATATCGAATGAGCGGTTGCTGTCAATGGAAAAATATCTTCAGTAAAACGGCTGTTGAATTTTATCTTGTCGGACAGTTATAAAAAGCTCACTGCGAATCGGGAGTTTCTTTTATCTGAATCGTGTCATCCAGCACACGCAGTTTATGGATGAGCTTTTCTTCCATAAGCACTCTGAACGTTACCTGTTGTTCGTCAAAATGACTGCTTATAATACGGGCATGCTCATGAAGATATGCAATTAATTTTCCCTTGCCCTGACTGCAGGTAAGCTCTATATCCACAAAATTCTTTTCAAGTATTTCTCCAATCCTTTGTTTCAGTCCCTGGATTCCCTCGCGTGTCTTTGCAGAGATTATCATGCAGTCCTTGTGATACGATTGAATCAAAGGGATAACTGATGTATCAGACAAGGCATCCACTTATTAAACACCATAATCGCTGGTGTTTTATCACAATTCAATTCCTTCAGCACGGCGCTCACCGCCTCAATTTGTTTGTGAACAAGGGGAGAACTAATGTCTGCAACATGAAGCAAAAGGTCTGCATGCCGGGCTTCTTCGAGCGTTGCCTTAAATGACGCTATCAAATGGTGGGGTAATTTCCGGATAAAACCGACGGTATCGCTCACCAGAAATTTTTGTCCGCTCTCCAGTTGGCAACCGCTTGTTTTTGTGTCAAGCGTAGCAAAAAGTTTATCTTCCACAAAGGTATCAACCGCCGTCAGGGCGTTCATGAGTGTTGACTTCCCGGCGTTAGTATATCCCACAAGCGACACGGTAAAAAATTCATTTCTGGAGGAGACCAGACGCTCCTGCCTCTTTTCAATTTCATTCATTTTCTTTCTGAGGTCGTGGATCTTTTTTAACACGATACGCTTGTCGACTTCCAATTGTTTTTCACCGGGTCCCCGGGTACCAATACCACCCTCAATCCTGGAGAGATGCGTCCACATCCTCTTTAACCTGGGTCGTGTATACTCTAATTGAGCCAACTCCACCTGTAGTTTTGCCTGAAATGTTTTTGCACGCGTCGCAAAAATATCAAGAATCAGTTCACTCCTGTCGATAACTTTCATCCCGATGACTTTTTCGAGATTTCTGACCTGCGCCGGAGTAAGGTCATCGTCGCAGATGAGTACGTCGGCATCCATTTCCTTTGAAATTAATGACAATTCGTTTGCCTTTCCCTTCCCAAGGTAATACACCGGATCAATATGCATCCTTTTCTGAACTACCTGATGGACAACGGTTGCTCCGGCAGTCTCAGCCAGCCGCCTCAGTTCTTCCAATGGCGGCTCATCATCATCGCAGCGGTCTCCGGAAACCATAACACGGAACAAAATGGCGCGTTCTGCCCTCACGGTAAACGCCGTCTCTTTTAGTTTCACGCATACCTCTCTCTTGAAATTAATCGTATTAAAATAGGTGTTCCTTTTTTCATGTGTCTATACCTAGCGCGGCACTGCCGCAACCGAAGTTGTAAAACCGTCCTCCAATAGTGTATATTTGATTTTATTAAAGTGGAATCCTAACCACTGAATAAGGTATACACGATAGAGGAGGACGGCAATGGAGAAATTTCTGGAGAGATATGATAGCAAAATCAGTAGGGTAATATCAACCTTTGATCGGATGATATTCAAAGGATATATCATGTCTTTTTTTTAAGAGGGCATGAGGCATCATTATTTATTTCAGGAGAAGGTATTGTTTAAGGATTTCGGTAAGTATGCGAAGAAAATGTCAGGAGAAATTAAGGATGAAGCACGAGAGCTATCGGACAAAGAGGGCTGTCCGTTAATACCGCTGGATTCGAGCAGAATCGGGAAGGAAGACGTTGCACGGAAACTACAAGAAGAAGATGGAGCAAAAGAAGGGCTTATTTGTGTCATAACGATAGTAGAGTCGTGTGTGTCGTTTGATACGCGGGGTAATAGAGAGACGGGAAGATGAGAGGTGGTAATTCGGGAACGCAGATGTTTGTTTCTGTATTTTTATTACCAGCGTAAGGAATTTGGTTTCATGCAGGTACGGATACAGATGTGGTTTCCCTTTCAGCGGATATTCGCCCCATTCAGAACGCACAAGCATGGAATTTATAGGCAGTTAGCGCGGTTTTATTGATAAATATGTAGTCACTAATATATTGCTATTATTCAATAATATGCTTGATATTGTTGAATATTATGGTATATTATGATGGACATGCATATTGTAGAGAATAAATCAAAATCCGGCAAAAAAATCTATCGTTCCACCCTTTTGCGAGAATCGTATCGTGAGGGAGGAAAGGTCAGGAAACGTACCATTGCAAATCTATCGAACTGCACTCCCCGGGAGATAGAAGCGATAAAGCTTGCACTCAGCCACAAAGAGGATCTCAGTGCATTGGGTGCATTGTCAGAATCGGTGGAACTCCAGGAGGGGTTGTCCCCCTCTGTGTCAATAATAGTTGGACACTTTCCCCCATATAGTTTAGTGTAGGGTGGGAAGGAGAAAATCTATGAACAATAGTAGTACAATAAACCTGAAAACAGATAACATGCCAGTGGAAACGGAA